>CAZLNG010000067.1:17136-21712 GCA_964560735.1 uncultured Methanosarcinales archaeon
AGAGTAATGGATCAAAAGGTAGCAAATCAAAAAACAGCAAATTAAAAGAAAGAAATGTTGAGTTAAATGACTCAAATTCGATAATTAGCAAATCTTACTGGTATGATAAAGGAACAGAACTCCTTAACTTGGAAAAGTATGAAGAAGCTATTGAATCTTTTGAAAACGCCCTGAAAATCAATCCATTTCTTTCAAAAATATGGTTTGCTATAGGTCTTAGTAGAGGCAAGCACCTCTTGCAACTGAGCAACAACAAAGATTCTATACAGACTTTGAAAAGTAAAGGTTCCAACTCTACAAAGGGAAGTACAGAAGATTACAAATTAAATAAATTTGAAGAAATTCTTAAAACTTTCAATTCAGGGTTTAAACTTCAATCTATTGAAGAAGAAAAAACATTTGGTTCTGTAATTGTTCAACTTGATGAATATGAAAAAATAATTGAAAATATTAGATCTGGACTACCAGAATTAAATAGAGATTATAATTATTTATTTCCCAACAAAAATTTATTGATTTCTGATTTCGTCAGATGTGAAAAAAACCTAGATAACTTATGTGTCAATCCAACAGTCTGTGAAACTACTAAAGACTCAAACTTTTCTTCCAATGAATGTCTAACACAAAATGAAAAAATTGTGTCATTATCAAAAAACTCTTTTGACGAAGACTATCAGCAAAAAGAAAACAGTCATGTTGAAGAAATATTGAATTATTATCCAGATATAGAAGATCATTATAAAGAAAGCGTTTCATATAGTTCTTTTCGAGGGATAACTAACGATAACTCAAATTGCTTAACTCGCTTGCTGGATCCTTCAAACTTAACTGGTGAAGTTTCAGCAGTTTCTCCAAATTTTTATAATATTTCGAAAGACATAATAAATGGTAATTATGGATTAACATTTGAGGAGTTTCATAATCGGAACTTGAACAAAGTCCCGGTTGTACAGGCGCTTGCAAAAGCCGATGATGAGTTGCTATTATATAAGTATTATACAAATGACAATATATTCATTCCCAGCCTAAAGCGAATTGATTTCAGTTATAAACCTGAATATGAAAAACTTGAAAATTGGTTCTGCGATTATTTTTTCAACATTCTTGGGGAAAGAGTTTCTACTGAAGGAGAAGAAATCGGAATTGATTATTACGAAAAACTTGAAAGAAACTTTATAAACTTCAGATATTCAATTGATGATACGATTCAGTATTTAGGCTTGAAGAAAAATCGGGAAAAATACTTGGGCTCCGATAATATAAATTTCATGCTTCTTTTTTTCAAAAAGGTAATTCGTAGCCAGAACATTTCACCAGATTGCGTGGATGTTGCAGGGAAAGTGTTTATCCCTGGCAGTGCAATGTTTTTTCTCGAACTTTATTCTTTATTGAGAAATGTAGACATCTTAGATATTTTTCAAAAAACTGTTGAAGGTATGAGATACGAGAATAAAATAAAATTAGTGACTAATCCTCGAGTTCTCATCATTCCTTGGCCGCATCAAAGAGAAGCATTTGAAAAATGGGAAAGTAACGAAAGAAATGGTATCGTTCAGATGGCAACGGCGACAGGGAAAACACTTGTAGGTCTCATGGCGATAGAAGCACTATCAAAGGCCAAAAATAAAGCTATAGTAAGGATTTTTGCTCATTCTACAGCAATTCTGAATCAGTGGAGAAGAGAAGTAATAGAGAAACTTGGATTACTTTCAAACATACAGGGAGATTATACTAAAACTGTTTATTGTAACGGGCTCTCCATACATTTCAATACTCTTCAATCCGTGTATAAAAATCCAGAATATTATCCTGCAGATTTATTAATCGTGGACGAAGTTCACCATCTGGCAGCTCAGCAATATAGTAAAGCACTGAGTATAAAATGTGACTGGAAAATGGGTTTGTCTGCAACAATAGAAGGCGAACGCCTTAATATTTTAGAAGAGAAATTGGGACCTGTAGTGTATAATTTTTCCCTAAAAGAAGCACTGGAGAAAGGGATCCTTCCAAAGTTTGAGTGGAAATTGCACACTGTATACTTATCAATTGAAGAGAAAACTGAGTTTGACAATATATCCCGGAAAATTATTGAACTGTATAATTTCGTACGTTTTGACTATAAATTTATTAATGAAGTTTCAGATGGAAAAATAGAAACAATCGAAAACTTGTATGATTTTGTACAGCTAGTCGAAAAAGCTAGATACCGAGGCAAAAAACTGCCAGAAAACTGGAAACAATTGCAATTATCTATCATCCAGAGAAGGTGGATAATTCACAGATCCAAGCCAAAAATTGACGATGCAATAGTTCTAGCTAAGAAGTATCTTTCTCTTAAACATAAAATAGTTATTTTTACGATGGATATAGCAACTTGTGAGTCTATAGCCAGAGAACTTGAGAGATATTCGGAAAATGTATATATGGCTCATTCAAAGCTAAAAGAAAATGTGAATGAAAACATTCTCAAATTTAAAAATGCTCAATATGGAGTATTAATTGGAGCTCGAATGCTCGATGAAGGTATAGACATTCCTGATGCAGAGATTGGAATTAACGTTTCTGCATCTAAGACACGCCTACAGCTGATCCAGAGAATAGGCAGAGTATTGAGGATGAAAGAAGGAAAAAGACCTGTATTCCACCACTATATCGCGATTCCTGAACGGGGTTCCCATGTAAAAGTAGATGATGACCTTGTTATGATAGATGACCTTTCTTGGATTCAAGATACTGCACTGAAGATGGGAGTGAACGCTGAGCTGATAGATGAAGAACAATCACTTGAAAGATTAAGATTGGAAGCTGAAGAAATGATTAGAGAAAACTATTCAAAAAAGCAGAGAATAAATTTACCAAGTTATGGTACACTCAAGGTAGAAAATATCCTCGGAATGTTTCCAGATTTTGCGATACATAGCATTATAGACAAATTGTCAGAACTGGATTTTGAACATCAAATATCAGATACTGAATGGTCAGATATTGTAAGAAAAGCCCACGGAAAAGAGGGAGATGAGCCTTTAATAATTCCTGGCTATTGGTGGATACTTTTACTGGGGGAAAGAAATCCAGTAAGAGTTAAAGAGATCTTCCAGAGATTTCAAAATACTATATCAATCGACGTGTCCATGAATTAGATTGGCTTCCTTCTTGACTTCAACCTTTTATCTAAACCTTAACCTACATATATAAAAACATCCAACTGAGCGAGGCCAGCACGTCCAGAAGATGAGGTATACTGGCTTCATGCTCATTCTCTAAGAGCATGTCTTAAAATCATATTTTATTCTACAATGGAGACAGAAGTTACATATTTGAACTGAAAAACTGTAGCATTAAACCATTAAATGTTTAAAGTGTAATTTTGGCCATGATGTTTAATGTATTTGATTTCATACATCGAGAGAACAAGTCCATAATAATGAATTTGCAGTCTGAATTTGAAAACAACAACGTCCTAATCCAAACGTAGAGATGGCTTGAATTTTAAGATAGTCTTTAAGAAATCTTCAAGCCTTGTTTGCTTGAATTTTTATCTGCTCAATTAAAAGCAGACTTTCAATATGTTTCCTTAATAGGCTACTGGACTTTGTAAGTTGTAACATTCAAAAGTACCGCTAGAACAAAGAATAAAAAGAAAAACCGAAAAATTTACTCCATCCCCCTGTATTTTATCCAGAGGCTAAGTTTCGAAGCTTTTGAGCTCCGGAAGCTGTTTTATACTTAATCAAAGCATTAAGAGCTGGAAGGCTGTCTTATGTTTTTCCAGCGAATTTAATAAATTCTAAACCATTTTTTTGCGGTACTTGCTTTCTTAGTTATGTAAGACAGCCACATTAGTATATTTGTTAACTCTTATTAAGTTGACCCTTTTATCACGTAAAAATAGACAAAAAGGAAAAAAATAAGGCATTCGAAGGAACTAAAACGCCTTTCAGACTACATCGACAGTGAGTGTAAAGTTCTCTTCAGTGCCGGTTGTGTTCTCCCAGGCCCTCTTGTATATGCCGTTGACCTGCTGGCTGCCCGAAGCTACGGCTTCGATTACCCATGAATGGGTTCCAGGGACACCAGTCATATTTTCAGAGGTCGGATCCTGAGTATAGTTATCGCTAAGAATGCTGAGACCCTCGCTCACGTTAAGTTCCCAGGCATAGCCTGTGGACGGGTTTTCCGTAAGGTTAAGGGTAAAAATTTCTCCTTTTTCGAGACTTATGCTTGTCCCATTATCAGCTTCGGTAACTACCTGTCCGGTTTCCGTGGTTTCATTAACTACAGTGTAATTATCCTCAGCTATGGTTTCAGATGTATTATTTCCAGTCATATTTTCTTCTTCTGCGGCAGGAGTTTCAGGAGTTTCGTTTCCCGGAGTCTCTTTCTTTTCGGCACAGCCCGCTGCAAATATAACAATAGAAACGACAAAAAGCATTGCTACTATTTTTAAAATTTTCTTCATAACCATTCCCTCAAAAGTTCTCTTCCAAAAGTTATCTTCCAAAAGTCCTCTTCCAAAAGTCCTCTTCCAGTTCATTATTCTTTATTTCAAAGTGGATAATTTATCGTACTTCTTAAT
>CAZLNG010000068.1:0-21514 GCA_964560735.1 uncultured Methanosarcinales archaeon
ATTAAATTTTCGTGCCTCAGAACTCATAAGATACTAAAATTGAGTGCCTCAAACATATAACTCTTTTAATACAGATGTGGATTGATTAATGGGTCAGAATGTATCCAAAAAGCCGAATGAAGGCTGGATTTCTCGTCAAACTTCTATATATTTAATTGTTAGTTGGTAAGTTTATTGAGAGTAATTCAAGGGAAAATGTTAGATCAAATTCTTCTATTAGAAATCTTAGTTGCTTCAAGAAGTCATGTCAAAGACACTGGATTCAGAGTTTAGTAAAGTTTCATTTATACAAATGCCCTCTTATTCTGAGTGAAGTTTGATGTTTTATAACAGAACGAATCTCAATTGAAGGCTTCAATTTTTGCTTCTATAACTAAACTTTAATAATCGTGCTTTTATAATGGTTGTAAAAGATAATTCTTAAAGGGGAAAGTACATGGGATTGATCTCTAGGATGGAAACGGTGTTCAAGTCTAAAATGAATAAAGTGCTCAACAGAATGGAAGACCCACGGGAAACGCTCGATTATTCTTATGAAAAGCAATTGGAACTCCTTCAGAACGTAAAGAGGGGTGTTGCAGAGGTGGCAACCTCTAAAAAGCGCCTTCAGCTTCAGCGTGCAAAACTGATGCAGAGCATGGACAAGCTTGAAAGACAGGCAAAAGAAGCAATCGCCGCTAACAGGGAAGACCTTGCAAGGCTTGCTCTTGAGCGAAAAGCTGCTCTTGAGCAGCAGGTCGAAGGAATTGACAGGGAAATTGCAGAACTTGACCAGCAGCAAGAAAAATTAGTAGAATCAGAAAAGCGCCTTTCAACCAAAGTAGAGATTTTCAGGACAAGAAAAGAGTCTATAAAAGCTCAGTATTCGGCTGCAGAGGCCCAGGTGAAAATAAATGAATCCGTAACAGGGATCAGCGAGGAAATGGCAGATGTAGGTCTTGCACTTGAAAGGGCCGAAAATAAGACAGAAGAGATGAAAGCCAGGGCACAGGCAATTGACGAGCTTATGGAAGCCGGCACACTCGAAGACCTTACAGGTGGCAGAGACGAAATAGACAGGGAACTTGCAAAAATCAGTACTCAAACGAATGTCGAATCCGAGCTCTCAAGGCTCAAAGCCGAAGCCGAAAAGGAACCTGAAAAAGAGAAGAGCGTAGAAGAAAGAAAGGAGGTCTGAGAATGATAATCAGGATTATGGGGGAAGGCCAGTATCGGGCACCTGAAACCCTATGCGAGGAATTAAATCCGATAGATAACAGGATAGTGGATCTGGTTACGGAAGGAAAAGCCGAAGAATTTCGGACAGAACTTGCTAAACTGATTTCCGAGATAAGGGAAAAAGGAGAGGCAGTTGAAGCAGAAGAAATTCTGAAATCCGACATCTTTGTGCCTCCCGAAGACCTGAGCATTGAGGAAGCAAAAGCCGTGTTTAACGGAACTGGAATTTTTGAGGATTAAAAAGTGTCAGATATGAGAGGGAAAAGTAAAAGTTAAACCAATTCCTCTAGTATCATACTGCTAATCCTTAGAGGCATATTTTAGGACCTTATTATATAATTGAGGTAATAATCATGGCAGACAATAAAAATATCATAATTGGCCTGCTAATAGTGGTAATAATAATTCTTGCTTTTATAGCCATGAGGCCAATGATGTATAGTTCAACCTATAATCCAAATGACTATCAGCCTGGGCAGATGGGACCAGGAATGATGAACAATCCAGGTTACAACTACAGCTCTGGATCTGGAATGATGGGTGGTAATATGATGACGAGCAATATGATGATGGGCAATATGATGGCACTATACTATCCAGAGTCCAAACCTATAACCCAAGATGAAGCTCTGAGAAACATGCAAAACCTTTCCCGACAATATGGCTCGAATGTGGAAATCGAAGATTTCATGGTATTCAGCGGCAACTACTATGCTGTTTTAAAAGACCTGAACAGCAGTCAGTACATGGCCGAGATACTGGTGGACCGTTATTCTGGATCTGCCTATGCTGAGCCGGGACCAAACATGATGTGGAACACTCAACTTGGCGCTGGAAGGGCGAAGGCTGAGGGTGCAGACTACGACATGGCCGGGGCGGAAAAGCTGGCAGGTGATTTCCTCACTGGCTATCTGCCAGGAGCGCAAATCCTCGAATCTAAAGCTATGCCTGGCTATTATACCTTTGACTTTGGACGACAGGAAATCGAGGGCATGCTGAGCGTAAATGCCTATAGTGGTCAGATCTGGGTGCATACATGGCATGGATTTTATCTGGAAGGAATGAACGTAACAAGCTGAATTTTACTATGCAATTTAAGTTTGACAGATTATACTGAAAATTAAGAGATTGTGAAGTCTGCAGGGGGATTATGGCTTTTTCCAGCCATGGTCTACCCATAAAATTATTCATCTCCTGCAGACTTCACAGTACAAGTATCAGATTCATTTATTAGGAAGTAAAAAGGTATTTGATATCCTTTTTTCAGTTCAGTACCGTCTCAGTTACTCCGAATTATAGCAAAAATGGCTATCAGGACCGATCCCACAAATCCAATCAGCCCAACCCAGGAAAAACCACCTCCATTTAACAGGATGTAAACCGAAACTATAAGAAGGACAGCAAGGTAGAACTCCTTTGAAAAAACTCGTCGATTGCCTTCTTTTTGTTTAACGGAGATGTACTTATTTCCCATTCCTTCCATTTTTTCGGCGACTTCTCTAATTGCAGCTCTTAATTCCACTTTCTCGTCCACAGATTCAGTGTTAAATTCAATATGAAAGGC
Organism: uncultured Methanosarcinales archaeon; assembly: GCA_964560735.1. Classification (GTDB taxonomy): domain Archaea; phylum Halobacteriota; class Methanosarcinia; order Methanosarcinales; family Methanosarcinaceae; genus Methanosarcina. The sequence continues at coordinate 2,783 of CAZLNG010000068.1, forward strand.
AGCGCCTTTTGAAGTATTGAGTTTTTTGTAGGCATCCATGAGAACAGGGATTGCAATAGGTTTGATATTGAATCTTGGGTCGAGTTCCAAGCAAACTCCTTCTATGAGCAGGATCGCCCTCTGAAGGGTTGAAAATTCTCCGGGGAGCCGGATATCATACTTCAGGCCTAATTTTGCATAGTTGTCACTTTTCCTGCCTTCAAGCCCATAGCTCTGGTTTGCAACCAGGGTATCCATATCTTTCCTGAGCCTGTGGATATCCACATCCCGTACATCTGCATCCCCAATTTTCAGAAAACTCTGGGTCGCTCCATCCACATCTTTATTATTGACAGCGTAATAAAACTCCAGCGTATTCCTTTTAAGCTCATTGTCTATACTGTCAACAGCTCCAAAATCTATGAAGGCAATAGTATCGTCTTCCTGAACTATCATATTGCCACCGTGAGGATCTGCATGGTAAAAGCCGTCGATATAAACTTGTTTAAGGTAACTCTTGGTGATAGTCCGCGTATATTCTGATTTCTTGCTTTGAGGCACTGGCATGTCAATAACATCTTTAATCTGAATTCCCTGGATAAATTCCATTGTAAGGACATTAGCAGAACAGTAATCTGAATAAATTTTAGGCACTGTAACATTTTTCACATTCTTAAAATTGTCCTCAAAACGCCTCATATTAACGGCTTCGATTCTGAGGTCAAATTCCCTAGTAAGCATCTCCCGGATCTCCAGTAGAAAAGCATCAAAATCGAATTTCCTTCCTACCTTCAGAACCTTTTTTATAACAAGCTTGAAATCGTTCAGGATAGAAAGGTCGATATTAATAGTGTCAATGAGATTTGGGCGAAGAATCTTTACAGCCACCGGTTTGCCTTCAATAATTCCTTTGTAGACCTGTGCAATTGATCCAGAGGCAATTGGATTGGGATCAAAGCTATCAAAAATCTCAATGAAGGCTTTTGCCTTTCGTTCTCTCGAAGCTTTCAATTCCGCTTCACTTTTTTTCCGATTACGCTCTTTTCGAGTCTCATATTCACAGATACAAGCAAGGTCAAGGGATTCGGCCATTTCTTCAAAAGGAATTGGCCTAACCTTGTCCTGAAGGTTTGCCATTTCTGTAACATAAGGCTGGGGTACTAAGTCAGGCCGCTTGCTCATTGTCTGTCCCATTTTGATAAAGGTCGGCCCAAGTTCTTCAAAAGCCTGCCTGAGTTTCACCGCAGTCTGCCTGCTCTCTATATCAAAAGTACAGGTACACTCAGGATTTGAGATATAATCGAGATGCAGATCCCGGTAGAGTTCCGGAATAAGGTTGTACTTTATAAAGACTCTTGTAACATCAAGATAGCGTTTTGTTTTCTCTAACATCCTTTTATTGATTAGTCGTTATTGTTTAATAGAGTTAGGACTTACGCACCAAGGAGATAAAAATCAAGTGCTTTAGACATCATATCTAAAATATTCATTTTTAAAAGTTGTAGGCTTATTGCTGTTGATTTTGTGCTCAAGTACATAAGTCCTAAGAGTTTTTACATTAGATTAAAAGCATTATGTCTATTGTTATCCTTTTTACAGATGAAGCCATTTATTTGGTAAAAATTAGAGAAATTTTATGCTTGTGTCTTCACTAATTTACCTTCAAAACCCAAGATTTTGATTTTTCTTTTCTAATTTGATATTTTTATATATTATTGCGTCAATTATTTTTCATTTATTTTTGTTTTTTATTTTGCGCAAAAAAATAAAGAGCTAGAGGATTTAGGATCCTAAGTTAGATAAATAAAGCAGGAAGTTTGCTAAATTTTATGACTTGTGGATATTCTTAAATATGCCTTTTAATTGGGGGGCAAACTATGAATAGAAAAGAATGTGATCTATCGCTAGATGAGCTTTTGAAATTTGATGGAGTCATGGCAGCCGGTATTTTCAGTCCTGATGGAAAACTTGTGGATTATAAGGCCAACACTGAGATGCCAAAAGAGATGGCTGAGATGACAGCCAAGTTCTGCGGAGCCGTAAATATGATATTTGATGCTCTGGCAAGTGCTTACACGGAGCTCTATAAGATGAAATGGACACCTCAGCATTACTGGATATACAGCGGTGGCGAATGGACTGTAATTATATCCGGAACAAGGGGGGTTTTCGTTGAGAGCGCTAAAGCAGCAGACATTGGCAAGCTCCTTAGAGGAGTGGCAGTGTGCTTTACCCCCTTAAGCAAGCCTGAATAATCGTTCTGATTTCTAGTTTTTTCAGGCAGATATGCCCTTAAAATCACGGAAAGTTCCAATACTGAGACAGAGAAATTTGGGGAGTGGTTATAATAGATGGAATTATGGGCGATTACGGTTACGGTATGATGGGTTTGGAGGTATGTTGTTCGGACTCCTTTTCTGGATTTGGACAAAACAAGAGTCTTAAAGATGGAGTAACTTGAAAAGTAAGTCTAAGGGGGTAAATATACGGGAGTTGCACATCAGGATGTGGTAGACGAAGTAAGGAACCTTAAAGGAATTGAAGAAGCCATAGCTCTAGCAATCAAGAGGGAAAAAGAAGCAAGGGAGTTCTATCTCTCAAAAGCGATTTTAATGGAAAATCCAAAGTTTAAGGAGCTCTACGAATATCTTGCAAATGAAAAATTAAAACATTACAGTTGCCTCGAAAAATATCGTGATACAAGAAAATTGCCAGCTGTCGGCACAAAAGTACCTAGTGGTGAGTCTTTCACCCCTGAGTTCAATCCAGCTCGAATAAAAGTGGGTGAAATCACTCTTGGAGATGTAGGTATTCTTCTTGCAGCTATGAGGCATGAGAGAAAAATTGAGTATTTTTATTCAGAACTGGCAGAAAAAGTTGAAGAATATGCTCTGAGAAATTTCTTCGAAATGCTAGTAAGATGTGAGAAATCACACTACGATTTGATTGACAGTTACCTAGATGAAATTACCAGTTTCCGTATGCAAACCTGAAAATTCAAGGGATTAGGGTATACACAACATGGGGTAATGCTACGTAAGCTATCACCAGCCGCAAAGTAGCAGGCACTACGGGCATAATCTGAACAATTCGTGAGTTCCGTCTTTTTTTCTGGAAAGAATTCGACTCCATTTGACCTACCGAAGCAGTGCATGGTTGTGCTCGTTCTTCCTCTTCGCTATAAGCCTAAAGTCAGACTTTCACTTTTAAATTTTCCATCAATTAATTTTACAGTCTTACGTATTGGATATACAGTCTTCTTGTGCCCAAAAGGCGATTAATGCAAATTTGGCTATGTCCCTAAACTATCTACGCTGAAGGACACTAAGATAGCCTGAAGGCATAAACGCTACATTTTTTACAGGTTCAGGATCCCCCTGGAAGCCAAACCAACGGCAGACCAGACGTAAAGGCCTGATATGAAACACAGTATTCAAATTATCCTCTTTTTGGATCAATGGATTTCCCTCTGTTCTCCTCAAACCACCTGCAATATTCTTCAGGACATTGCTCCTTAGGGCACTGATGAATATATTCAAGGACATCAATCATTTTTGCGCTGGCCAATGATATAGATGTGTCCGCACTTCCATAATAAATACGGAGTTCATCATCCACTAATACCCATCCACAAGGGATAACAGCATCACTAAAGTCTCCACTACGTTCATACATTTCACGAGGCCCGAAAACCCATCCTCCTGACCTTTTGAGCACTTTTCTGGGATTTTCAAGATCAAGAAGGGCCAAACCAACCCGATAATTTATTTTAGGTGTTGTCTGACGTATCCCATGGTACATAATTAACCATCCGTCAGGTACGCGTATTGGTTGCGGGCATGTACCTATATTGCTGGCATCCCACCATCCGCCTTCCCGGGCATACAGAAGAACTTCATGTTCTCCCCAGTATTTCATATCAGGAGAAAAGGATATCCAGATATTTGCTTTCGCACCCACCATACCAGATACCTGTCTATGCAGTATTGCCCATCTGCCATTAAACCTTACAGGAAAGATAGAAGCATCTGTACTTTCAGGCGGTAGTATCGCTCCTACCCGCTCAAAATTGTGGAAATCTTCTGTAAAGGTAAGAGATATTAAAGGACCGGAATCCGATTGAGCCGTGTATGCCACAGCCCATTTTTTCATCTCATCAACGTAAGTTATACGCGGGTCTTCAATGCCGTATATTTCTTCAGAATAGTTTACAGGGTCAGGAACAAGTGTTGGTTCGCTGTCAATCTCCCAGCCGTCAATTCCGTTTTTGCTCCTGGCGACCGTAAGATGAGAAAAACCCCTGTGATCTTCGACACGCACCAGTAGCAGAGTTGTACCATCAACAATAGTTACTGCAGGGTTAAACACTGAGTGGACCCTATACGGCCAATCCTCAACAGTAAGTATAGGATTTTTTTCATACCTTACAAATAGCTCTCCATGATCTTTCCAGGTCATATTATTCCTTCTTTCAGCCTGATTTACTAACAACAGATTCTTTTTCTCCGTAGATGTCTTGGCTTGAAACATTATGCTGAAGGTTTTTGTTTGTATATCTATTTAAAGAGCTAAAGCCACGATGTAGCTATTGTAGATTCTATACCCTGGTCACAATTCATACAATCAGAATCAAGTTTGTTACACACTGCATTTATTCAGTAAAGAAACTGGGTGAACAACATCGAATTTTCAGATAGAAAATCTCTGAGTTTTAAATAGAACTCCTGGCGCTCAAACTGGGTACTTGGAGTCTTCAAAAGCCGGAGTCTCAATAGAGATTTACAGGCCGATGGCTTTATTTGTCTTTTCTATTGACTTTGCGCCATCGCTTTCAAATCCCATCATGGCCCTTATAGCATCCACGTTTTCAGGAATTGTGATAGACTCCTGGTGAACAGCCTGGAAGAAATAGAGCTCTCTCTCATGCACTGTTATCGATTCCGGCCAGATGCAATTTTCCCACATGTCGTTTCTTGGACGCCTTATATCCCTGGCAAACTCCATTATTTCTGCTGTTGAGGACATGCCTTGCCCTACAAAACGAATTCTCGATTGTGAACCGAAGATTTTCGTAATATCATCTACAGTGCAATCGGTATTGACTTCCATATTTACAGTGTGCACATGCATTAAAGTTGTTGGAATTTTCAGGGCTGCACTTGTAATATCAATATGCGGAAGCACGCTTCTTACATCAGGGCCATGATGGGATGGAAGCTTAATAGGGTCAGGCACGATTGCATTAATCGGCCCCTTCTTTACATCATTTGGATCAGCAGCTCTTCTTGCTAGGACCGCCCTCACCTTTTTTACCCCTAATTCTTTATCTATAGAGTAAATAACCCTGCAAAGCGCTGTAGTATTACAGGAGACGACTCTTAAAAATTGACGGCCCAGAGCCCCCTCATAATTGCTGGCTGCATTAAATGAGAAGCCTGCAAGCTCGTGCTCCTCGCCACCCTGCCAGATCGCCTTTATGCCTGCTTTTTCATATAAAGGTTTATTTTCTTCCCCAACTCCCCCTGGAGTACAGTCCACGACAAGGTCAGCCTTCTCTACCATTTCTTCAACAGTCCCGGCTGCCGGCATTCCCGCCTTCTCAAAAGCTCCGAGACTTTCAGCAGGGGCATAAATATTATACCCAAGCTGATGGGCTACTGCAGCTTCATAGTTTGGCTTCGTCTTGGAAATTCCGATAACTTCCATGTCGTCCTGAGCCCGTACGGCATCTGCAACTCTCTTCCCAATCGTTCCGTAACCGTTTACTACAATCTTTGCTTTAACCATTTGTTATCATCCTGTTTAATTTATTTATATCCTAAAACTCACATACTTTAAGTCCAAAATCAAGTACAGTAGATGTTATTACTTAAGCCCAGAATGTACGAATAGATTTAATATGTACTCATGGATTTATAGTTTAGAAAATTTCGATAAACCTTCAATTTCAGTGAATTGTTCGTATACTATGGGACTTTTTTAACTTTTCAAGTAAGCCGTCATCACTCGTTCCGCTTCCCCCATAATCACAAATATTTTTATATAGAGTTATATATAAGATAGAGATCAATATATTTAAAAACTATCAATCCCATTAACGTGCTTCGTAAGCAACCTTTTCAAGCGTAAATTGAGACAAAAATTCAAAATTTTAAACTGAATGAGTATATAATACAAATACAAATACATATGCTAATGCAGATTTAGACTTACACACTTGAGGAACAAAATAAAGCACGTGCAGATCTGTCATAAATATTGCAACTTAGATAGTTTGGAGTCTCATGCTATTGGTTTCTCTGTTCAACTACATAAGTCTTAATAAGAAAGAGGCGAATTGCGATAACTTCTGGCTCGATTGAGGAGGCTGTTTCTTGAATTTTCATTACAACATTTTGTATTCAAAGAAGGGCTATCCGACTCAATAGCCTCCCATGACGAACTATTATATAATCTAAGGGATAATATATACTATCTGTACATGCGGAAAGAAGTTCTGCATGACTATCTGTCTTTCAGAATTTGTCATTCATGGGGAGTTTGGCAATGGTAGATAAGGAAAAGACAGCAAGATTTGAAAAATCTGGATTTCTGCCGTTAATCGGCCTTTTGGGGGCTTGCATGTCAAACCCGTGAATATGGGTATGGCATATGGAAAATATTATTTTTCCATGAAGCTGAGCTTTCAAGTAAAACCCTGGAAATTTTAAAAGCTGCCAAGCTTCCGGGAAGGGAGTATTGAGCAGTATATAAAATAGAGGAGTGGTAAAAAGATGTTATTCATGGACGTTAGTACCTGGGATCCTTCAAATCGTGATAAGATTCTTGAACACTTTAATAAGCTAAAGGTTCCGGAAGGAATAAATATCATTAACCAGTGGATTGACCTCTCCGGAAATCGTTATTATATTCTTTACGAAGCCGAAAGTGCCGAGGCGTATGGAGCTTTTAACCTTCCCTGGTCGGATATCTGTATAATTGACAGCGTGCCAGTTATGGAAGCCTCCGAATTCATGCAACTTCTGCCGAAGTATAAGAAGTAAACTCCACAGTTTATTGATATGTTTTTACAGAGAAAAAAAGATCGAAGAGCTGTACCTAAACTGGCTCAATGAAAATCTGTATTTTGTTTTTTCAAATGCGAAGGTTCTAAGATCATCAAAAAGGAGGGTGAATCTTTGAAGTTAGATGTAAAAGCATTTACTCTGGCAAGCGGCATTGCATCTGGCATAGTTAGCCTATTAATATCTCTCTTCTCAGTGTTAACTGGTCGGGGACTTCAATTTTTAGAGATAATTGCGGCTTTCCATCCCGGATATACTCCTACTGTATTGGGTGCAGTAATCAGCGCTATTTGGATGCTAGTTTATGGTTTAATTGTGGGCGCATTATTTGCTTATATCTACAATTCTTTTGCAAAGGAATAATGTCAGCTTGAGACTTATTCGGCAATGGTATGTTAATAATGCCATATCTGCCTGACACTTTTTATTGAGGGGGTTAAAAAATTGAAGAGAGCTGTAGTTAAGGTTGATTGGCTCTTTCACCCAACAGATTCACTTGCTGTGGAAAAGCATTGCAGGATGCACCCGGGAGTTAAATTTATTGAGATAAGTCCTGTAAGTGGGGTATCTATTATAGAATATGATGAAAATCTCATTACTGTAGAGGAGATTCAACGTATAGTAATTGAATGCGGCTATCATTGCCGAGTTTTCAACCCACATGACTGGAGGGGGAGAGCGTGAAACGTGAGCATGAAAGAGGTGCTCATGAGAAGCACAACGCTTCAAAAGATACTGGATCTCAAGTCATTCCTGAAGGGCATGAAGGAATGCATGGCGATATTGAATCCATGGCCGAGGACATGTACCGCAGATTGCTGGTCTCAATCCCCTTAACACTGCTAATTCTGCCTTACTCTATGCTAGTGAAAGAGCTGACTGGAATAGAGATTCCCGTTCCCTTTGGGCTGGACCCTAATGTCTTCATGTTTCTGTTGGCTACGCCTGTGGTTTTCTACGGTGGATGGATGTTTTACATAGATGCGATCCATGCCATAAGAAACCTAACTCCAAACTTGGCTGTCTTGGTCACTATCTCTGTGCTCTCTGCTTACATGTTCAGTGTCGGAGCCACATTCTTCTTCAAAGCCGAAACTTTTTACGAGGCTGCGACTGTGCTTATGGTCTTTATCCTGGGAGGTCACTGGCTCGACCTCAGAGCTAGAGGTAGCGCATCCTCAGCTATCCGTGCCCTGTTGGAACTTTCGCCCCCTATGGCCAGGGTTATTAGAGATGATCAGGAGACGGAGGTCTCAACTGCTGAGGTCAAAGTTGGCGATATCGTCGTGGTAAGGCCCGGCGACAAGATACCCGTAGACGGTATAGTTATAGAAGGAAAGTCCTCGGTGAACGAGGCCATGGTTACGGGAGAAAGCATGCCTGTAAATAAATCTTCAGGAAGTGAGGTTATAGGCGCTACTATCAACCAGACAGGCTCCTTCAAGTTCAAGGCCACAAAAGTGGGAGCTGACACCGCCCTGGCGCAGATCGTTCAGTTAGTGGCTACTGCGCAGGCATCGAAGCCTCCAGCGCAGGTGTTGGCGGACAGAGCAGCTATATGGCTCACTCTGGCAGCTATAATTTTGGGGCCCCTTACCTTCATAATCTGGTACTTTGTCGCCAATGCGTCTCTGGTCTTTGCCTTCACTCTCGCTGTTACAGTAGTAGTAATAGCCTGTCCCGATGCTCTTGGTCTTGCCACTCCCATGGCTATTCAGGTAGCCACTACAATGACTGCACAGCGAGGTATTCTCTTCAAGAGTGCCGTAGCTTTAGAAGATTCTGCCCGGCTGCAGGCCGTAATCTTTGATAAGACAGGAACGCTCACCAAAGGCGAGCCTGAGGTGACGGATGTAGTGTTTGCTCCTGAAGTAACCGAACCCGAACTGATCGCCTTGGTAGCCTCAGTGGAGCAAGGTTCGGAGCACCCTCTTGCCAAAGCGGTGCTTCAGAGAGCAAAGGGAATGGCTTTGCCTTCAGCAAGCAACTTTGAGGCGGTAACCGGCCAGGGCGTAAAGGCACAGGTCGAGAGCAGTACGATCCTCATGGGCAACCTCAGCCTGATGGAAGATCAAAAAATAGATGTGGAAGAAATGAAGGTCAGAGCCACGGAGCTAGGAAATCAGGGTAAGACAGTTATTTACATCGCCAAGGACGGCAGGTTGGTAGGACTGATAGCCGTGGCCGATGCCCCCAGACCTACTTCGCGGGAAACTGTACAACGGCTTAAAGATCTTGGTATTGAAAGCATTATGCTCACTGGAGACAACTGGGCTACAGCAAAGCGTATTACTGCAGATTTAGGAATAGAAAAGGTATTTGCTGAGGTTCGACCAGACCAGAAAGTGGACAAGGTGAAGGAGATTCAGCAGAAGGGCAAGCTGGTGGCTATGGTGGGGGATGGTGTCAATGACGCTCCAGCACTTGTACAGGCTGATGTGGGCATAGCTATTGGCGCCGGGACGGATGTGGCTTTGGAATCTGCAGATGTCGTGCTCATGCACAGCGATCCTCTAGATGTTATAAAAGTCATAGCCATAAGCAAAGCTACCAGGCGGAAAATGATTGAAAATCTCTGGTATGCAGCTGGCTACAACCTCATAGCTTTTCCGATCGCAGGTGGCGCTTTATATCCCTCCATTGGGCTGTTATTAAGGCCAGAGATTGCTGCCCTCACTATGGCTGGAAGTACTTTGCTGGTGACGATCAATGCATTGCTGCTTAATAGGACAAAGCTCGATTAAACGTTTCAGTTTTTTGCCGTAAGAATAATTTTTATTAAAGATTATTATTTAAATTAATGAGAAGGGAGTTTTCCGGATGGATGGAGCGAGTTCAAGTTCAAGAGACAATCTCATCACAAAAGTAATCGCATTCTTCAGTTTAGCTATTATTACATTCTATTTGGTTACTGAGCATAGAGCGCACCTTTTGGCCTATTCTAGCTACATAATATTCGGCGTCTTCATTTTGATGCACCTTTTCATGCATTCAGGACACGGAGGACATGGAGGGCATGGAGGGTGTGGAGGACACGGTCAGGAAAAGCATGAGCACGATGAGAAGGAGCAGAAAAGGAATGGACAGGCCACTGGAGAGCAACAAGATTCAGGTCAGCACGAACACAGCCAGGAGAAGTTAACATGAGCGATGTACCTGCATACGGCTTATGGCCTCTTGTGATAATAAACTCCCTAATATTCATTATTTTTGCCTTCAGCTTCACACATCCTAAAACGTCTCGTGACTGGCGTTCTCTCGGCGGATTTGCTGCGTTCATAATTGCGCTGTTCACAGAGATGTACGGTTTCCCTCTCACTATCTACCTGCTCTCAGGCTGGCTATCAAGCCGATTTCCAGAATTGGACTTGTACTCTCACAATGCCGGGCATCTCTGGAGTGACCTTCTGGGGCTGGAAGGAGATCCTCACCTTAATCTTATCCATATAATTAGCTATGTTTTCATTCTAGGAGGGATGTACCTTCTTTCCTCATCCTGGAATGTATTATATAAGGCACGGAAGGACCATGAACTGGCAACTACCGGGCCTTATGCCTATGTTCGTCATCCTCAATATGACGGCTTCATACTTGTGATGATAGGATTTCTGATACAATGGCCCACAATATTGACTCTTATTATGTTTCCAATCCTTGTATATATGTACAAAAGGCTGGCAAGAAGTGAGGAAAAAGAGGTCTTAGCAGAGTTTGGTGAAAAATATTCCAGCTACATGGCAAAGACTCCGGGATTTATACCGCGCTTAAGATAATTTTGAAAGTTCTACTTGTTTTTTTTGTTCACAATAAAGGTTTGATTCTATTGATTATTCGGTTCAACTGCGTAAGTTATCTTAAGTAAATTAAGAGAAATTGTCATAAACCAAATTTATATTTACTTAAAGTTCTAAATATATTTGTAATGTTTGGAAAAGCAAAAAGATATCTTAATATTGCAAAGGTGTTCTTAAAATATAATTTGTTCCCACTTTTGTACAAAGATATCCATAGGAATTACATATCAAACAAAAAATGTACATGTTCCATTGATTTGGAAAATCGCAGTAATGCTGCAAAACTTCGGCTTGCTTTTGAAGAACTTGGTCCCACTTTTATAAAACTTGGCCAGACGTTGAGCAAACGTTCTGATCTGCTTCCTCCTACCTATGTCCAGGAACTGGAAAAATTGCAGGATAAGGTCAAACCTCTTGATTTTGAAAAGATGCGGGAATCCTTTGAAACCGAATGCATTTGTGAAATCTCAGAAGGAGAACATGAACATAATCCAGCTTGTTACCACTGCAATGACATACTGGATATATTTGATGACTTTGACACAAAACCTATTGCAAGTGCATCAATCGGACAGGTTTACAAAGGTTCTTTGAAAGGCAAGAAGGTTGCCATAAAGATTGCTCGTCCGAATCTTATTGATACAATCAATTTGGATCTTGCTATTATCGGTGATATGAAGCCAATTCTAGTTAAAATAATAGGAATGGGTGAAAACTTCAATTTTAATGCATTCTTGTATGAATTTAGAGAAATGCTGCATCGAGAACTTGATTACATGTTTGAAGCTATAAACATGAAAAGGTTGAAGGAAAACTTCAAAGATGTTAGAGATGTAATAATTCCGGATTCATACATGGATTATTGTCGCGAGAGTATCCTGGTCATGGATTATGTAGAAGGTACTCAAATCAAGGATTAAGTTGGTGTTGATCAGGAAATAAAGTCCAGATATGCACAACTCATAGGTTCGAGTTATCTAAAGCAGGTATACTTAGACGGGTTTTACCATGCTGATCCGCATAGTGGAAATATTATAGCTCAAAACAAGTCCATCGCATTCATTGATTTTGGAGCAGTTGGAACGATTGACGGTGAATTAAAACGGAACATGTTGAATTTCTTTTATGCTATATACAAAAAGAAAGTAGATATGGCAACTGACACGTTTTTAAAAATTGGTAATCTTACCAAAGAAGACGTCGATGTTCATAACCTTAAACGAGATATGGACGATCTAATAGCAGATCAGCATTATGGAGCTGGTGGGCGAAAAAGTGACAGGTACGCGATACTTGCTTTGAAATATAATATATCTCTGCCAGCTGAGTTTTCCACACTGGGGCGTGCGGTTTTGCTTATTGAAGCTGTATGCCTTAAACTTGATCCTAACTATAATATTATGAATGAAGCAAAAACGTTGATAGCTGAAGCAATGAAAGAACGTTATTCTCCTGGAAAAGTAGTAGAAGGTATCCAGTTTGAAGCTGATGAATATGTAAATGTACTTAAAAACATTCCTATTGGTATCGATGATGTTATCAAAACCATACGTGGATATAGGATAGAGAAATTGCAGGGTAAAGGTGACATTGTTAAAAAATATCGCTTTCTTGATGAAATGGCAAAAAATATATTTTTAGCTGTGGTGATCGCCACTTCTGCATACCTGATAATTAGGGGAGAAGGAAACGTTGCTTTACTAGTGTCATGACAATTTAATTATTGAGCATAATTTTCGGTATTCCTATGTCAGTATATACTGATTCTGACCATATAAAATAACCAATAACTAAATGTTCCTGACACTAGGCTTTTTTGGATTTGCCAGTGGACTTTTGGTTGGGATATACTCAATTTTTCGTTCTTGATCGTTTGCTACAAAAAAGTTCTCATTTGATCTTAAGGTCGTGGGGCATGAATTATTGAAAAATTGTATGCACCGGAATTCTCTATAACTTTCTCAATATCGATTAATCCAGAAACTTTTGAGTGCCTGAAAACGTTCTCTGGCTTTTCGCCAATTTCCAAACCGCCGCACGGCCCGTAACTCGCCGCATGCAATAGTTCAATAAAAATGTTGCTCGGTAAAGTGTAGTTTCAGCCTGTGACCTCTCTTGGTACGCGATACGCCTTGATCAGCGGTGCTTTGCCGGTCGCGTTCTTGGGGATGACGTCGACGTGTTGCACAGAGATGCGGGGGACGATGACGTTTTGTGCAGTCAGATTGCGCGTGATTTTCTCCACGAGCACCGAGTCACTCATGCCATTTCGAGCGCCGCTCAATAGTATCCGCAGCCCATCCGATTCCTGCACTACTTGCCATCCACTCACGGGAAGGGAATCCAGAACGTAATGAAATGTGTTCGGGTGCACGGCCACCCCAGTACCTGCCACTCCCGGTAGATGCAGGATATCCTCGGTACGCCCTTGTATGCCATCAATCCTCGCAAAGGGCAAATTACTACTGCCGGTGTCAGCCGACAGCATTATGCCATCACTCAGCTCGTAGCGGATGAGGGGTAGCGTGCGGCTGAAGAGTACCGTGATCAGCAGTTTGTCACCGTACACGCCGGGCGGCACATGACGGTACTGTTCGTCTACCACCTCAAAAATCACATTGTCTTCAAAAAGGTAGAGCCCGGTGTGGTCGCTTCTCTCAGCCGCGAGAATGCCTCCTTCGGTTGCCCCATACGAGTTAAATGGCTGATGTCCCCACGCTTGCTTGATTAGCCGCCGGGTCTCATCTGTGAGAACTTCCGCGGTGGAAATGATCATATGGGGATTGATATGCAATCGTCCGGCCAGTTGTTCGTCGGCGAGGATACGTAACATCGAAGCGTAGCTTCCAAGCAACTGCGGCTGCAAGTCATTCAACTGCTGGACGATCTCCGCCACGGGTAAGGCAGCACCCAGCGATAGCGTCGGCATCCACGCGTTCATTAACCAGCCTCTGGCGGTTATTGCAAACTGTGCACTTAAGTGCCAGGGATTGTCCGAAGGGAGCGAGGCGACCTCGGCCATCTTCATGCGATACGTAGGAGTCATCGGCGCACCGGCCCATTCGTGAGCGCGACCAAAGGTAGCAGTGATGGCGCTCCACTCATTGTGGTTATACAGGAAAACACCTGGATTACCGGTGGTGCCGGAGGTGGCGGTGACCCAATAACGGTTCAAGAAACGCTTCCCTTCCCGGTCGTTCGCCATGTGCGCCCGCACGTCTTCTAGGCGAACGATCCGGTCGGTGACCAGCTCGTCGAAGTTTTCCATTACCATCGCTTTGGTAAGTACTGGTAGTTCCTGAAGCGGCCGGTCAGTGAGTCCTTTGTGGAACCGCTGGTAAAAGGGTGAATGCTCATATGCGAATTCTCGCAGGTGACGCAGCGACCCAGCCTGATATACTTCCAACTGCGAACGCGTCCAGCGTTCGTGCTGGCGCATTTGCTCCAAGGCATTCATTAGTTTGAGTAATAGCTGTATATCCATGTTATAATTCCTTCTGTCCATTACACGTTCACTGAACGATTCATAGCGCTGGTTTTTTTCACTCTTCACATCTTGCTTCAGACGAGCAAGCGAATATTCAATTCACTACGATTGTTCAATTTTATTACACGGTTTGCTCTTTATTGTTAATAGCATTTATCAGGCCGCTTAAACCTATAAAAACTAATCCTACCACTTCGTTGCTTCTTAAAGTTTCGCGAAAAACCAGACTTGAAATCAATAATCCGAAAACCGGAATAAGGAAAAAGAATAACGAAAGCTTTCCGACTGGATGAGATTGAATCAGATTGTACCATACCACGGTAGGGACTGCCGTACCGATGATAACTAAAAATAATAAGATGACTACAAACGCCGGGTTCCAGACAATGCTGCGGTTGTTTTCGACAAATAAGCTCCAAAGCCAGAGTGGAACGGCACCAATTAATAATTGCCAGGCGGTAATGCGCAGCACATTAGAATCAACAGACAAATTTTTCATCAATATATTGCCCACCGCCGCTCCACCGGAGGCCAGCAGCGCTGCGCCCATGCCCACGAGCTCAAATGCCGTACCAGAGAAGTTAAAAACAGAAATCAGTGCGATCCCGGCGATGCCGAGCAGGAGCACGGCAACGTCTTTCCGTCGCGGATATTCCTTCAAAAACATGGCAGCAAGCACGATGGTAAATAGCGGCTGCAGGTTGCCTAGGATCGATGCGATGCCTGCGCTTGTCTTGCCGGGGCTTATAAACATCATGCCGTATCCGATCGTCGTTGCCGCTATGCCTACTTGCAAAATTTTCGGCCATTCAGTTCTAGTCGGGAAAAACCGCTGCCGTGTCAACACAAGCCAGCCCAACAATAGAATGGCCGCCAGAAAAGCGCGCAAAGTGCCAAACAGCAAGGGGGGAGCAAACTGAAGCCCTGTTTTGATGGCTGAAGCGCATATCGCATAATCAACCGCGATAAGCAGCATAATGAAGCTGGTTAAGCTAAAATTGACTTTCATACTACTTTGAATTGAATTAAAGATTAATATAGGCGTGTTTTATCTGTAAAGTAAGCTTCATATTTTCAGTGTGCTTGATTATTTTCGCTCTCCATAGCATGTTTAAGATTAGCAATCACTAGTTGCCCCTCTTTCCGACTGTAATTTTCGAAATACAATCGATTCACCCTCTTGGATAGGAAACCTTGTGGAATATAGGAAACACGAAATTAAACACGCGTCCCGTCGTCGGTTTCGACGAACTGAAAGGTAATCGTCGTGGCAATTTTCATCACTCATCCGCAGACGGGGGTCACGATCTATGAGCTGTCGGTTGTCCTCGCGCCTCCTGGACTTGCTTTATCAAAACATAACATACTCATAAGTTAGTTCCTCGAGGATCTTGCCTCCGCGCAGCCGGACAATGCTGATGCCGTTAAAGGTGATCGTTTTGCCTATGGGAAGACGTTACCATCGGGTAGTGGAGCGGGGTCTTGGCAGTCAGTCTGATGGTCCAGCGGGCCGTTACATTATTCCCTTCCCCGATCATCTCCTCCACGGTGAGTCGGCGCTCCGACGATAAGCCTTACTCGCTTGAACTGAAATACAGTAAAATTTGATATAAGGAGAGTAAGGAATGAAAGTAGGAAGCAATAGGGGGGATTATAATACCAATTACATGTCACAAAAATGACCTAACAGCTAACGAGTTATCCGCCGCGAAGTATGAAGTAATAATCATAGGTGGTGGCCCTTCCGGGGCCTCGGCAGGAAGAAGGGCAGGAAAGCTTGGCTTGAATACACTGTTGCTTGAGAAAGAAAAATTTCCCAGATACAAACCCTGTGGAGGGGGGCTTACGGAACATGCGATTTCTCATCTTGATTTCGAGCTCCCTCAGGATATTATTGAGTGGGAAGTTATGGGAGCAAAGGTCATTTACAAGAATCAATCAGTTAAAGCACAGATTAAGCGCCGGATATCTGTTCTTGTTTCGAGGGATAGATTTGATAATCTCCTTCTTGAAAAGGCAAAAGAGACAGGGATTGACGTCCATACAGGGGAAAGGGTTCTTTGCTGCAGGGAAATGCCCGATTGTATTGAAGTGGAGACTGAAAAGACGGTATACCGGGCAAAATTTGCAATTATTACAGAAGGAGCCCATGGACTGGTCAAAACATGCGTGCGGCCCACAGACTCCAGAGAGGAATATGGGATATGCGTAGTTACTGAAATTCCTGCCAAAGAAAGAGAAATTGAAGAGCGTCTGGGAAAAAACGTGGAACTGCATTTTGGGGTTGCTGGCGGTGGATATGGATGGATTTTTCCCCACAAAACTTATTATTCCGTTGGAATCGGGGGGGTTGTAAAGGACTTTCAACATCCGAAAGAGTCTATGCTTGATTTCCTGAGAAATAATGGCTTTTCAGGAGAGTATAAACTTCATGGGCACAAGATCCCTTGGGGAGGGTTGAAGCGGAAAATCACGGGCTCAAGGGTACTCCTGAGTGGGGATGCCGCAGGTTTCGTAGATGCTTTCTCGGGTGAAGGACTTGCCTACGCCATCAGTTCCGGGCAGTTTGCTGCCGAAGTGATTGCAGGAGTTTGCCTTTGTGGTGGAAATCTCAAAGATCTGAGCAGATATGAGGCCCTCTGCCAGGCTGAGTTCGGGACTCACCTCAAATACTCATTGATGTTTTCCAGGATCATGCATCATTTCCCGGAACGCACATTTAAAACCTTTACGTCAAATGAAAAAATGATAAATAAATATCTTGAGGTTGTGGATTTCAGGATTAATTATAAGGATTATCTGCGCTGGTGCCTTTTGAACTTCAAACTCAGATAATAAAAAATGATCAGAATCTTTTATCAGACCCTCTGCTCTTTTTCCTTTACCTTTTTATCATTCCAGCCCTAATATACTTAGGGGCAGGTTATTCGTTTGATGCTAGTACTAGCTGCCTCGATCCTTATGAGGTATCTTAATATGTATGATCTGGTTATCGTAGGGGGGGGACCTTCAGGAGCATCTGCGGGAAGGATAGCAGGAAAAAAGGGACTTTCAACTCTCTTGCTCGAGAAAGAAAATTTCCCAAGGTACAAGCCCTGCGGGGGAGCTCTTTCTTCTTATGGCTTATCTTGCTTGGACTTCAAACTTCCTGAGTCTGTAATTGAGAAAAGTATCCCAAACGTAAGGATTCATTTCAGAGATCTTTTTGTAGAGGGCAGGAAGGAAGATAACTTAGCCGTGCTAATTTCCAGAAAAGTCTTTGACAATTTTCTGCTTAAAAAAGCCAAAGAAACTGGGATTGAGATTCATACCGGAGAAAAGGTTCTTGACTGTATTGAGAGAGAAGATTGCGTTGAGGTCAAGACTCCAGATAACACCTATCTGGGGAGATTTGTTCTTATTGCCGAAGGCTCAGGTGGATCTCTCAAATATAAAGTAAGGTCAAAAGATAGAAGAATAGAATACTGTCTTGGTCTTGTGTCGGAAATACCTGACGAGGATGAAGCAATAAGGAATCGGCTTCCAGATACTATAGATCTTTACTTCGGGATTACAAAGGGCGGATATGGCTGGATTTTTCCCCATGCAGGATACTATTCTGTGGGAGTTGTGGGAACAGCTCAGTATTTCAAGCATCCGAAAGGAGTAATGCTGGATTTTCTGCAGGAAAATGGTTTCTCTGGCAGTTTTCCTATCCGTTCTCACATTATCCCGGTAGGTGGAATAAAAAGAAAAACAGTAAATTCGAGGCTTCTTCTGAGCGGGGATGCTGCAGGGTTTGTAGACGCTTTTTCAGGAGAAGGCATGGCCTATGCTATTCGATCAGGGCAACTTGCTGCGGAAGCTGTTGCCGATGTTGTGATGTACGACCGGAAGTTAAGTAACATTAAAAAGTACGAATCAAGTTGCAGGCAGGAGCTCGGAAGTTTCCTTGCCGGTTCTCTTAAACTGGAGAAAGTAATGCACAGTTTTCCGGAAATCTCTTTCAAACTGGCTGTTACCAACAGGGAAATTCTTGATAAATATCTGGATGAAGTAGTAATCAATAGAAATTATAAAGACTATGTCCACTGGTTATTGCTGAATTATTGTCTGGCGGAACCTGCCTCCAAAATAAAATCGATGACAGTGGAAAGAATCGATAAGAAGTAATGGAAAGAGCAATAACTAACTGAATGAGGCCATTAATACACATAAAGAAAATAAGATAATTTATGTGAGTGAGGCACGTAAGCTCCCTTCTGTTCCTGCAAAATTTCCTGCCACAGATCAGTGAAGGGAAAGGTCCGAGAGGACTCTTGCAGTGACGGCATTCAGCTATGCGTTTCCAAAAACAATCAGGAGATTCCGGACTGCTCTTTCTTCCCGATTTCCAACTTGCACCCACGAGGATTCGCCGTTTCATCCA
>CAZLNG010000069.1:0-21461 GCA_964560735.1 uncultured Methanosarcinales archaeon
AAAAGACAGTATTATTTCTATTTGAATTAAAATTTATTAATAAACAAAGTAGGAACTTACTTTACAAATTAGGCTAATTTATGGATACTTCCTTAATTAAATAAGGATGAAATGATATAAATAGACATATTTATCTATTTATACATTGGTGAGGGGAAATAAAAAAGAGACATCTGCTACTTCTTTTCATTTTGATACTGTGTAATTATACGGAAACCGGGAATGATATGATTAACCTTGTACCTGCCGGGTGCCTTACATCTACAAAAAATATAAGTGGAGAGCCATCCTTTGAAATTATTGCCGAAGAATTTGATGAAAAGAACGTCTCAATAGTTCATCCGCATCAATCAAACTGCTATGAATCCACTGCAAATGGTTCATGGGTTACACTCGTTAATATGAAAAATGCAAATGATCCCACATATGCTCAGCTTATTGAATTCATCAAATTAGACCGGACAGATGAGATTGAATACGATTATAATAATTTTGTCTGCGCCGACTTTGCACAAGCAGTGCATAACAATGCAGAAAAGGCCAGGATAAAAGCAGCCTGGGTGAGTATAGAATTTGAAGATAAAGAGTACGGGCATGCCTGCAATGCGTTCAATACAACGGATAGAGGGATGGTCTTTGTTGACTGCACGGGCCCGGATCCCTACAGTCCTGGAAACTGGGATTCTGTTGTAGAGCTTGAAACTGGAAGAGGATACAGACCGGAAGAATTATTCAATAAAGGTTCACTTTACGACTCCATGGGGATAGTAAAAAGCTATAAGGTTTACTGGTAATTCGATTTATGTTTATTAAATTAGGGCTTTTAGTGATGAAGCCACAGAGTTCTAAAGGCTAACCAGGATTTTATCAGTATGCCCCGTCCTGAAAAGTTGATTTCGAAACTCAGCTTTCTTATTCAATTTTAATTAAACTTTTTATAATTTCTCATTCAAATTTAAGTACATTTTATCTCATTTTAAGAATTTATTTACTGGAAAAGCTCCAATTTCGATTTTTTTACCGGTATTTTGAGCTCATGTATGCTCTTTTCTCTCTTCCAATACAAAACTTTAAAAACATGGTCTTCATATGTACAGTATAATTTAATTGAATATGTTGTGTTGATAACTATGGCAACCAGCAGAGAAAGACAGAAAGTAAATCTGGCCAGAATTAAAGAAATTCTGCAAGAAATCGAAAACACAACAAATGACTCTGAGTTAATCGTAGAATTACACAGGCTTTTGAGACGACAGTACCCCCTGTCTCTAAAATGGCATACGATTGTATTCAGGAGTGAAGTTGAAAATTGTTTATGGCATCTGGAAGGTATAAGAAAGGAAGAATGTGAAATCGCAAAAAGAAGGCGGAAACCCCGAAAGGATCCCGAAGAAGGACTAAAGCAAGCATATTATGACTACTCGGAGATCCCGAGTGCTTTTAAACCTGATTTCTATATGGTATACGACTCTAAATCAAACCGGTACAAATGGATAAGGTATAATGCCTCCAGAAACCTGAGAGCAAACGTTTTTGCAATTCCGAAATCTATGATCGGAGATGGTAAACTCCATTGGAGTGAAGAAGTGAAACGCAAATGGGGAGAAGACAATATTGGTCAGCAAGAATTACTTGAAAAGAGTATTCTTAATTGAATACCTTTTATCATATTTGCAGCTTAAGTAACGTATCGGTGGATGTTTGCAGGTTTCATGCAACTTCTGGTAACCGCTACAGAATCTTGTAATTGAACATTGAGGCAGGTTAAGGGCAGCTGATTTACTATTTAACTATTTGCAAAGTAATGAGAATTTGGTGGGTTTTAGAAATAATCATCAAATCTATGACCCATTATCTTAAGAGGATTAAGTTCGGTATCCTGCCCCATTCAGTCGAGAGATTCACCTTCGTGTATAAACTCAGAGCCGTTAAGGGTTTCAAGAGCCAGCTTTGTCATAATCATATGGCTTACTAGAAATTTATCTTTAGTTTCAAGGATTACTGCGTCAAGGGAATCAGAAGCCTTTATAAGTGCATTTTCCAGGCCGTTAAAATCCGAATAAGAAAACTCGTTTTCTAAAAGAACAGGCTGATGCTTAAGATAATCGATTTCTTCCTTTTTTTGAACAAGTAAACTGAGAATATTAGGAAATTCTTCAGAGCCTACAGCTGTTCCTTTATCCACAGAAGAGAACAGGAACATACCTGATACAGAAGAAGAGATTCCTCCGTTCTCCGGAACTCTAATGCTCTGCTGTTTGAATGTTTCTTTTCCTATAGAACCTATAGCCAGAGCTGCAGCCAGGGTTTCTCTTTCCATTTTTTGGAAAGATGCAGAGTTTATTATTTTACCCATGTATGCTACTGCAATTCTAACCCCTACTTCCATCCTCTGGGTAACAGCAGCCTTTCCTATTGCACAGAGGGAATAAAGGATACTGAGACCAGTATCAGACATTTTCTGCTCTCTTGCAGCCTCAGCCATTTTCCCCAGGGAGAAAAGAGACAAAAAAACCCCTATTTCCATTTTTTGAAGGACAGCAGCGCTGCCTATATCTCTTATGCTGATTACAGCTTTTTTTGCATCGGGTTCAAGTCCCTTATTTATATATTCGGTTCCTCTTTCCGTAAGAAAATCAATGGACCGAAGTACCCCACGTTCATCGTTATCCTTAACAGAGCTTATTCCAAGATCTGTTGCCCTACTTTCATTTAAACTAGGCATTACCAACACCCCAATAAAAATTTTATATCCGGAAAAGGCTTCTCAAATAAGAGCGGTTTGCCGGCACTCCATTCCTCTTTAAAGAAAGATATTATATACTAACTGATTTATAAGCGTTAACTACCTACCAGCTCAGAAATATTCATCTACTGAGTGGGAAAGCTCACAAACCACTATCGAAATGTTTCTTTTTTCCCCTGGAGATCTTATCCTGTTTTTCTTCCTCTTTTTTAACATTTAACATTTCAAAGTTCAGGAGAGATACTTCGGCTATAATGGAAGCGCTAAAAAGGAAACGATCATCTGCATTAAATTTAATAGCCTCGAGCGAATAAGCTGCCTGGAGTAGAGCCCTATCGAGCCCTTTTCTATCTGCAGTTTTTCCTATGTCTTCAAGAGAACGAACACTTGTATTAGCCGTTTCTTTCAGGTCTTTTTCAATCGCCCCAGTTCCAATTTCCTGAAGCAGCATTTCTGCATTCAGTGCAGCGTCCTCGAATTTCTGGTTTGCTGCAGTTTTTCCTGCTTCCCCAAGAAGGGCAACTGTACTGTTTGCAGCATCACCCAGACTTTCCCGCATAACGCTCTTTCCAATCTCTCCGAGAGCAAAAATAACCGCAATTATTTCTTTCTTCGTCCTTGTAAAAGCCGCTGTGTTTCCCATTTCGCCAAGGCAGGAAGCTGCGATCCTTGCAGGAGCCTCCATCCTCTGTTCTGCCGCAGTTTTCCCGAGCTCTCCAAGGGAAAGTGCAACGTTAATAAGAGCGTTTTCCATTTGATGCTTGTGGGCTTCTATGGCAATCGGAGAGAAAAGAATAATTGTATTTACAACAACCAGCTCAAGCCTGGCCATAGCTGCCGCTTTTCCTATCTCTTTAATATATTCTATTAACCTTTTAGTGTCGCTTTCCTGTCCTTCTCTGGCATATTTAACAGCAAGCTCAGACAGATAGTTAAGGACCCTATTGATTTCAGGCTCGTCTTTTTCATCAACTAAAGCCAGCCCTATCTCCAGGGCCTCGTTTTCGTCAAGTGGTAGAATCTTTCATGCCCCCGGATTCTATTAAGTAAGTATGGATATGTGAGAATAAGAGCTTTATCCTATGTTCTTGCAGCAGAAAAGTGGAAGAGGTGCTTAAATTAAAACGGTATTTATAATAACATATCGAATTAAAAAATGAGATAAATGAAAAATTTGTCCTGACTTTACAATTATTTCAGCAAGTTACAGTTTACTTTAGCAATTTATAATTTTATGATCCAGACCAAGATTAAGAGTAAACCTATTACTTTTAGTCTGTACATTTATACTGTCTCAGGGATATATCATTGATGGAAAAAATGTTTCTGATTTGAAATCTAAATATAATTGAAAATTATATTATATTGAAAACCTTACTGTTATTATAACCTCACTGTTATTATAAATAAGATACATGAGACTATTTTTTGCTTAAACACAATTTTTCGTATAATTAGTATTGTATAAATTATGTTATAATTTTATACTGGAGTTGTGGAGCAGAACTGGGGCATCATCACTCAACTAAAAGACCTTTGATGCCGCTGATCCTTCTTTGAACAAATATGTTTGGGGGAACATATATTTCGGAGAGATTGTATTGGGGGATACAGCGTTTCCGGTCTTTGTCTGCGTTAATCTTTTAATTTTCTTTTTTAGTGTCTTTCAATTTTGGTTTAAACCTGTTTATTATTGGATGCATTGTCAGATCACAGATTTCTGATTTTTATATAATGCATTGAATCAGACGAGATAATTTTTCAACTGTCTATAGATAATTTTTATGAGTCCTGTGAGATAAATCAGCCTTACTTTCTGTCATTGACCTTTTGACGGAAGTTCTTAGTTATGTAAGGAATAGAATTCACGGTATTTAATAATAAAAATTATATATAAAATACCTATAATAATGAGGTGGAGATACTTCTTTAATATAGTCTGGTATTCGAGAGCCGATCACAAAACTCAAAATCAAATCCCTGAACCTTGAATTTTGAGTAATCAATAGAGGTTGTAATCAGGAAAATAGTTTTGAAACTTTTATCGATATGGGAACAAAATTGGTTTTGGGATGAGCCCATATGCATATTATGTCATTATAGCTAGATATGCTAAGCCCTCCAACTTTAGTTAAAGCGCAAAAAGACAGGACTTTTGCATTAATTTAATACAATGGTTGATATATAGTTGTTACAAAATCAATAAATTAATTAACGAAGAGTGAACGGAATTTCTGCCATACAAATAGCTGGTCTGGCGAAAAAGATTATAGAATTACTTTCCTTAAGGCGATAAGATTGATGTAAAAATCTTATGTTAATCTTTAAAGGGTGGGAGCCGGTCGATAGTAAAAGGAAATATGAAAAGATACAACCGAACACTCTGGAATCAATGAATTTTTGCCATCATATCCTCAAACCTGGAGAAAATACGGAATGAGAGAAAATCTGAGAATTTCTGGTATTGATGTTGTTGGAGATGTGCCCTGGGGAACACATTTCTGTCAGTTTTACCACACAAAAGAAGATCTGATCAACATACTTGTCCCTTACTTCAAAGCAGGGCTGGAAAATAACGAGCTTTGCGTGTGGATTGCATCAAAAAATCTAGAAGTAGAAGAGGCAAAAGAAGCCATGAAAAGGGCTGTTCCTGATATTGATGTTTATCTGGAGAAAGGGCAAATGGAAATTATCCCTTACACTCAAGGGTATATGAAAGGGGGTATTTTCGATCCGGAGAGAGTCGTAAATAGTTGGGTTGAAAAAATAGATCAGGTTCTTGCGAGGGGCTATGACGGATTGAGAGCTACAGGGGACACTCGCTGGCTGGAAAAAGAAGGTTGGGATGATTTTGTCGATTATGAGAAAAATGTGGATGCTCTTATTGACAAAAACCACGTGATAGCTCTATGCCCATATTATCTCGATATGTGCAGCACAGCCGAGGTTATTGATGTAGTTTCCAACCATCAATTTGCTTTGATCAAAAGGAAAGAAAAATGGGAGAGGATAGAAAATACCGGAAGGAAGAGGGCGGAAAAAGAAGCTATTCAGGCTGTAAAAAATTGGGAATATACCTTTGATGCTGTGCCAGACCTGATAGCTATAATTGACACTGAATATCGAGTTGTTAGTGCAAACAAAGCCATGGCGTCAAGATTGGGGATGACACCAGAAGATTGTAGGGGGTTAACCTGTTATCACATTATCCATGGAACAAGCGAACCTCCCTCTTTTTGCCCGCACCGGCAGTTGCTTAAGAATGAGGCTGAGCATACCGCAGAAGTTTGCGAGGATTGTCTTGGGGGTTATTTCGTAGTAAGCACCTCGCCACTACATGATCCGGAAGGAAAACTCATTGGGAGTATTTATGTCGCCCGTGATATCAATGAACGCAAAAAAGTTGAAGAGAGGCTTAAAGAGAGCGAAGAAAAATACCGCAATATCGTGGAAACCGCCAATGAAGGTATATTGATAATTGACGCTGAAGCCAGGATTACTTACTCTAATGAAAAAATGGCAGAGATGCTAGGATACAGTCAGGGGGAAATGATTGACAAATTTGCATGGGACTTTGCAGATGAAGAAGGTGAGGCTATCCTCAAACTGAATATGGAAAAAAGGAGGCAGAGTATCAATGAGGTATATGAATTTAAATTAATATGTAAGGATGGCTCTCTCTTATGGACGCTTATAAGTGCCAAAGCCCTTTTTAATAAGGAAGGCGAGTTTGCAGGCTCCCTGGTCATGATCACTGACATTACCAATCACAAGCTTGCGGAGGAGGCTCTGCGCCAGAGTGAGCAGCGCGTCAGGCTAAAGTTGGAGAGCATTCTCTCCCCCTCTCGGGAGATTGGTAACCTGGAGCTGGCAGATATCATTGATTCCCAGGCGATCCAGTCCCTTATGGATGATTTCTATACGCTTGCTCACATTCCCATGAGCCTGATAGATCTCAAAGGAAATGTTCTGGTAGGTGTTGGATGGCAGGATGTTTGCACAAAATTTCACAGAGTTCACCCTGAAACCTGCAAGTACTGTGTAGAAAGCGACACAAAACTAGCAGCGGGTGTTTCCCCGGGAGAATTTAAGCTTTACAGGTGCAAGAACAACATGTGGGACATAGCGACTCCAATCATAGTGGGTGGTCAGCATTTAGGCAATATATTCTTAGGACAGTTCTTTTTTGAAGCCGATCCTATGGACTATGAGCTTTTCCTATCTCAGGCCAGAAAATACGGTTTTAATGAGGAGGAATATATAGCTGCACTTGAAAAAGTCCCTCGGTTGAGCAGGGAAGCTGTGGACAAAGGTATTGTCTTCTTCATGAAGCTTGCCAACATGTTCTCAAAGCTAAGCTACAGCAATATAAGGTTGGCCCAGTCACTGGCAGAGCGAGATACACTGGTGGACGCGCTACGGGAAAGCGAGAAGCGTGAGCAAGCTCGCTCAGATGAACTGGAAGCAGTATTAGATGCCGTGCCTGTTGCTGTGTTTATAACACACGATCCCCAGGTGCGTAAGCTAACTGGTAACAGCCTCTCCTATGAATGGCTACGGGTTCCTGTGGGTACAAACTTTTCCAAGTCAGCTTCTGATGGAGATAAACCAGAGTTTTTTAAGTTATTCAAGAATGGAAGGGAGATCCCACCTGAAAATATGCCGTCACAGATGGCAGCTGCAGGTATAGAGGTAAACAACTGCGAACTGGATATTGTATCTGCTGACGGGGAGATTCGACACGTACTGGGAAATGCCAGACCCCTGCTTGACGAGCAGGGTAACCCACGAGGGGCTGTTTCCGCATTCATAGACATTACAGAGCGCAAAAAGGCGGAAGGATTTCTCAGATTATCAAATCTTTATAATCGCAGTCTGATTGAAGCCAGTCTCGATCCTCTGGTAACTATCAGGCCTGATGGCAAAATTACGGATGTTAATGGTGCTACGGAGCATGTTACTGGATATTCCAGAGATGAGTTGATTGGGACTGATTTTTCAGATTACTTTACTGAACCTGAGAAAGCTCGTAAAGGCTATCAGCAGGTATTTTCAGATGGCGAAGTTCGAGATTATCCTCTGGAAATCCAGCATACGGACGGCCATATAACTCCTGTTTTGTACAATGCTTCAGTTTATAGAGACGAGAATGGTGAAGTTATTGGGGTTTTTGCGGCTGCACGTGATATCACTGAACGTAAGAAAGCGGAAGAAGCTGTAAAAAGGGCATATGAAAATTTAGAAAACCTGATTAAAGAAAGAACAGCAGAACTTGAAAAAGCTTACGAATCATTGAAAGAAAGCGAAGAAGGCCTTGCTGAAGCCCAAAGAATGGCTCATATTGGAAATTGGGATTGGGACGTTGCAAACGATAAAGTATACTGGTCTAATGAGCTGTACCGCATTTTTGGGCTCAGCCTCCAGAAATCAACCCCTTCTTACAATGAACTTTTAAATTATGTACATCCCGACGATAGAGACTATGTAAATAAAAGCATTAATAAAGGGTTAGAAGAAGAACCAAAAAGTGGTATTGATTATAGGATTGTCCTGGCTAATGGGGAAGAACGTACAGTACATACACAGGCTGAGGTTATCTTTGACGAGCAGAGTATTCCTGTTCGAGTGAAGGGGATCGTGCAGGATATTACTGAGCGCAAAAAAACGGAGGAGAAAATTCAGATACTGGCGAATGCTGTAGAATCGTCGAATGATGCTATCGTAACTCTGTCTCTTGAAGGAACTATTACCAGCTGGAATAAAGCTGCAGAGCAGATTTATGGGTATTTGGCTGAAGAAATCCTGGGAAAAGATGTATCAATCCTTGAACCGGATAATATCAAAGGGGAAATTAAGCAGTTTTCTGAAAAGATTAAACAGGGAAAAACGGTTCAACACTATGAAACTTCAAGGTTAATAAAGGACGGCACCATTATAAATATTTCAGTAGCCCTTTCTCCGATTTTTGACGTGACTGGAAAGCTTGTTGCCATCTCAGCTATTGTAAGAGATGTTACCGAGCGTATCAAGGCTGAAGAAGCGCTCCGTGAGAGTGAAGCCCGCCTGCGCAAGTTTTACGAATCGGATATAATAGGAGTTTTTTACTATAATCTGGACGGTTCGATCACCGATGCCAACGACAAGTTTTTGGATATAGTTGGTTACACGCGCGAGGACTTGCAGGCTGGAGAGATTAGCTGGAACGAGATGACCCCTCCAGAGTACCGTACCCTGGAAGAGAGGTTCATTGCCGAACTGAAAAACAATAGCTTAAAAGAACCCCAGGAGAAGGAATACATCCGCAAAGACGGCTCACGAGTACCGGTTATTCTAGGGGTAGCTACCTTTGATCAAGCGCGAAGTGAAGGCATAGCCTTTGTTCTTGACATTACTGAGAGAAAAGAAGCAGAAGAGGCTCTGGCAAATATCGAGATTGCCCGTAAAAAAGAAATTCATCATCGAATCAAAAATAATCTGCAGGTAATCTCGTCTCTTCTCGACCTTCAGGCGGAAAAGTTTGGCAATAGAGAATTCATAATGCACTCAGAAGTTATGGAAGCCTTCAGGGAGAGTCAGGACAGAGTAATATCCATGGCTCTTATCCATGAGGAACTGCACAAAAGTGAAGGACTCGACACACTTAACTTTTCGCCGTATATTGAGGAACTTGCTGAAAATCTTTTTCAGACATACAGACTCGGAAATGCAAATATCAGCTTAAGGATGGATCTGGAAGAAAACATTTTCTTTGATATGGATCATGCAGTTCCATTAGGCATAATCATTAACGAACTCGTTTCAAATTCTCTTAAACATGCATTTACAGGAATAGATAAAGGAGAAATTGGAATCAAACTCCGTAGAGAAGAAAAGGAAGAATGTATAAACAACAGAGAAGAAAATAAAAGTGAAGGTTGTAAGAGTACCAGTTTTAATCTAACCGTTTCGGATAATGGGATAGGCATTCCTGAAAGTCTTGATCTGGAAAATCCTGCCAGTCTTGGCATACAGCTTGTAACTTCCCTTGTAGATCAGTTAGATGGGGAACTTGAACTCAAAAGGAAAAATGGGACGGAATTCCTCATAAGGTTCACGGTAGAAGAGAAAAATAATCAGGCATCAGTGTGAATCTCACAACCATTAATTGAATAACACTTTATTCGTCTTCTGGTAGGATTACACAGGCATCTACATAATTCTATAAATAAAGTGGAAGACCGTGATTTATCGCCGAGAAATTACACCCGCATTTCAGGATCAAAAAATACGGCGGCGAACAGTGGGTTTAACAATGATGAGCCATACTCATTCTGGAACAACGTTTCAAGTACCTTAAATCAAAACCAGCAAGCCAACCTAAAGGAAAGAGAGCAGAAAGCTAAAGAGAAGAAGAAGTAAGATGGTGTGATGCCACGTTTTAGAATATATTATTCTACTTTTTGAGAGTTCGGTTTTGTAGAAAACCTATCTAATTAGCTTCATGAGACTCAAAATAGATAATTAAATATGGACGATTAAGTTCAAATTAATTGAGATTATTATTTCAAGGATTTATGCAGAGTCCTAAAAAATACGTATGAAGAAACGATGAGAAAGACGATGTAGTCATCAAATTTGGTAAATTTAGAAGGGTTATATCTTTCAGCTTAATTTTTTAAAAAATCTGCTTGTTATTAGATATTAATATTGCTTATTTTTATATAGCCTTAAGTATATCATTTAATGAATAAATATATTTATTTTAAATAAGCGGTTGAATTGAATAATCAATAAGATTAGACTGTAGAATATCTAAAATATGCTTTAAACTACAGCGTTTATTGTAATTTTGATGTTGTACGTGAAGTAAGTAAGTCTTACTAATAACTTCTAGGAAATTCAAGTGCATCGATTCCAAAGTATATTTACAAACCTGAAATTTTGAATATATCCACAGATCAGCGGATTTTCCACTAAATAATGGATTTATTTTGGAATCGATACACTAGGATTGGGTTACAACCCCAGGTGCAGAGCATTTATGATATGCAGTATTCAGCTTCTCCTTTACACTTAGCCATCGAATCGAAGCTATTACCGCCCTGTCTATATTTGACGTAGGATTGGACAGTGTAAGGATAATACATCGGACACCAATTGTTAGCCCATAGATAGTGGTAGCTATCCCAATCGGCTGGATGGTCTGGAGGTAAATTACAACTTACGCTCGTGCTTCCTAGGTTTCCACAAGCTCTGCCCCATTGGTCTATGAAAGCTCCAGATCCATACACCTTCTTAAGGCAGTTATCCTGCTGGAGTGTCCATTCATTGATCAACTGGCGAACGTTCGGATCTTCCCACGGGTTCAAAGCACTCTGGTTACCTGGAGTCGCTAACGTAGATCCAGGGTTTGTTGTCGTAGATCCTTGACTCACGTTGGTCGAACCTGGACAGGCGGTCAATGCTATGCGTGTCCAAGTAGAACCACCAAACCCACCTGTCTTATCAGTTGCCGTCAATTTATCCTTGGATAGGATACCCAGGACCAGAGTCCCATTGTTCAGGGTGCAGCCTTTTGGCACATCCGACCAATTCAGATTGATAATGCTGTCTCTTATTGTACCATTTGCGACATTGGACCAGCCGCCTGGATTTGTAGATGGTTCTCCGAACCACCAGATGGAGTCACCAGATTGTCTAATATAGTATGTTCCACCATCGTCACAGCTCCAGACTCCGGTTAAATCCAAACCTGCCCCCCCGGTAGACGGTGAACTGCTGCCAGGCAAATATTGCGGATTGCTGATGGTCTCGGTACCTCCTGGCGGAGTCCAGAAAAGTTGCAGTGCAACATAGTATCTTGGTCCCTGGAAATAGTCAACCTCTATCTGATGGGCTCCTCTACTAAGAAATACGCTTCCTGAGGCGCTCTGTGCCGGATGTAAACCGGCGATGTCGATGATCTTATTTCCGTCTATGAACAACCGAGAACCATCGTCTGAGACTAGCCGGAATTTGTATTCGCCTTCATTTTCCACTTGGAAGGTCCCTGTGTACTTTATGGCAAACCATTCGAATCTATCAGTCACTCCAGGAAAACCACTATCAAACGATTTTTCTGGAACATCCAGCACCTTCGTGTATATGCTGCCCACAGGAGTCAATGCTGAAAAATCCGGAAGAGATGATGTCTCTTCAGGGATGTAATATATATCTCCTTTTAAAGAAGTAGAATCTACGGTAGATGAACCAAATGTGGTTTCGTTGCCCTGCCCCATAGCCAATAGACATAGTGCATTTAACGCTATCAGGACGAGAAAAAATTTGAGTTTCATCAAAATATCCCCCTTTGTAGTATGATGATAAAAGTGTATTTGTATCTTTATATTAATATATTCAACTAAGAATAATATGTAGTCAATACTTTACGATTGATGTTTCCAAGATTGAGTTTTCATGTTGTGAATGCTTGAGTTTTCATGCATTGTAACAGGTCTACTAATAACCTCATCCAAGTGCAGAACAAAAAAGGCTGAAAGACGGTATAAAGGATGTTTAGGAAGTAATATCAACCAATTAATAGAGGAAGACCTAAAATTAGTGTATATGTTTAGTATTTAGTCTTGTGACACCAGTCAGGCTAAAATCCTTATAATTATAGAGCGAACCGTGAATTAGGTCTATCCATTGGCTTTCCGCTATTTCTTTATCAAAAAACGATGATTTCTGTGATATGAGACAGTTACTCGTACAAATATTAACAACAGGTGCGTGGACAGTCTCCTGGCACCACGTCACCAGATTCTTAAACCATCTTATGTATGGAAGCTAGCTTACTTAAAAACGTCTTGAAATATTTCATTGATCAACTCTATAAACTAAATTTTATTGTAATGGGTATTTTGCCTACCACCCCCAAAACCCTCTACTTAGAAAAATAGCTTAATTACAAATGTTTAGTAATATTAATCATTTCCCTTCCAAAAGCGTGAAGGTCAGCAGGGCTTCGTGATGATACGAGGTTTCCGTCAATAACAACTTCACTGTCTTCGTAAAGTGCTCCTGCAGCTATAATGTCATCCCTTATGCCTATCCAGCAGGTGACTTTCCTGCCTTTTATAACTCCTGCAGAGACCAGAAGCTGTGGCCCGTGGCAGATTGCAGCAACCGGCTTATTTTCCCTGAAGAAATGTTTTACTATCTCAAGTGCATCTTTGTCAAGCCTCATTTTTTCGGGGCCTTTGCCTCCGGATATAACAAGGATGTCATAACTTACAGGGTTCACATCCTTAAAAGCGATATCAACGTTAACCTGATATCCCTGCTTTCCTGTTATTAGCCCTTTTTTCATTGAAGCTATATATGTGGTTATTCCCTCTTCTTTCAGACGGTGATAAGGATAGAAAAGTTCCATATCTTCAAAACCGTCGGCTCCGAATACAAGTGCTTTCAAATATATCCCCCGATTTTCAGCGTTCTGGTTTAAACTATGTGTTTAAATCATTCAGAAGAAGATTAGTTCAGAGGCAAATATAACTTGTCTCATTACGAAAATGTAACAGGTAAAATAAACCTTTACTGAAAGATTAAATTGTTTCGAGAGCCTGCTTAAGGTCTGCAATTATATCTTCAGAATCTTCAATCCCTACCGAGAGCCTGACAAGTCCGTCAGTGATATTTACCTGTTCTCTTACTTTTGAAGGTACACAGGCATGAGTCATCGATGCGGGATGCTGAATAAGAGTATCAGTAGCTCCAAGGCTAACAGCAAGTGAAC
The DNA here is from genome assembly GCA_964560735.1 of uncultured Methanosarcinales archaeon. GTDB lineage: Archaea > Halobacteriota > Methanosarcinia > Methanosarcinales > Methanosarcinaceae > Methanosarcina. Next base: position 13,503 of record CAZLNG010000069.1, read on the forward strand.
AGAGTTTGACGCTGTCCATTAGCCTGCGCCCGGCTTCAAGGCCCCCCTTTAGCTCAAATGAGAGCATGCCGCTGTATCCGCTCATCTGCTTGCGAGCAATCTCATATTGAGGGTGGCTTGGAAGCCCGGGATATCTGACCCACTCTATCTCGGGGCGGGATTCGAGAAATTTCGCAACTTTCAGGGCATTTTCTGCATGCCTTTCCATCCGGATATGCAGAGTTTTAAGCCCTCTTATACAAAGCCAGGCTTCATGGGGTCCCATTATGCCTCCTGTGTGTCCCACAACTACGGCCAGGCTTTTTATGAAATCCCTGCTCCCTGCAACAATTCCTCCAAGCAGGTCTGCATGCCCGCCTATATATTTCGTGCAGCTGCTCAGGGAGATACCCGCCCCAAGCTCCAGAGGTTTCTGGAAATAAGGTGTTGAAAAAGTATTGTCTACAACACAAAGAGCCCCATGCGTTCTGGCTATGCCGGCAATTTCAGCAATGTCGCAGACAGTCATGGTAGGATTGGCAGGAGTCTCGAGAAATATCATTTTCGTTTCCGGCCTGAGGGCTCTTTTCACGTTTTCCAGTTCTGAGGTATCAACGAAACTGACATCTATTCCAAGCCCTGGCAAAATCTCAGAAAAGAGACTGTAAGTGCAGCCATAAACAACATCAGTTGAGATTAGATGGTCTCCCTGCTTCAAGACAGTAAGCACAATTGCAGTAATAGCTGCCATCCCCGAGGCAAAAGTCTGTCCTGCTTCCCCTCCTTCAAGCTCGGCGAATTTCTCGGCTAAAACTGCATGGGTGGGCGTGTTGGGAGGAATTCTGATATACACATATCCATTCTCCTCCCCTGCAAACCTGGCCGCACCTTGCCTGGAGTTTTCAAAGATGAATGTTGAAGTTTGAAATATCGGGGTAGTATGCGCCCCGAAAACAGGATCAGGCTTTTCTGCTGCATGCACGCATTTTGTAGCAAACTTATATTCTCTTTCCATCTCCCTAAAAACCCCTGTTGAAGTCAATTTGTGGAATAGCAATTTATTTTCCGAATAACCATTTGTTTTTCCTGTAATTATGTGTTTGGCGAGAGCCAGAAAAATAATCCCGGTTTCCGGAGTTGAGTAAAACCTGATTCAACCTGGAGGTGAGAAATTTTAAAAATTAGAGCAGGCTATTATACATGACATAATAGGATACAAATTGAAAAAAAAGCCGTGGATTTTGCTTAAAAAGCAAACTAAAACGTTACAGGAAGACCTTCAGTGATAGAATCCATACTAGATAACGACCTTTACAAGTTCACAATGCAACTGGCAGTTCTCGAGCTTTTTCCGAAAGCCGAGGCAGAGTACCGATTTATTAACCGGGGAGCACAGCGCTTTTCTACAGAATTTGTAGAAGAATTAAGAAGAGTTATAGACGACGAGATCTCCAAACTGAGATTAACAGAAGAAGAGTACTGCTGGCTTTCTGAACACTGCCCTTACCTGAAGCCCATGTACCTAGAATACCTGAAAAATTTCCGCTTTAAGCCTGAGGAAGTAAAGATTTGCCTTACAGAGGAAAAAGGGCTCGACATGCGGATTAAGGGACCATGGCATAGCACAATTCTCTGGGAAATTGTGCTCATGGCTGCTGTTTCAGAACTCTACTTTATGCTTGTTGAAAAGGACTGGAAAGGTAATCCCAAAAATGACCGGACGTCCGAATCCGTACTCAGCGCCTATGAAGAAAAGATTTTTGAGATCGGAAAAGCCCTTGAAGAAAATAACTGTTTTTTTGCGGAATTTGGCACCAGAAGGCGAAGAAGTTTTGAGCTTCATGACTATGCGATGAAGGCTCTTGTTCGTACAAAAACACTTACAGGAACAAGCAATGTGTATTTCGCAAAGAAATACGGCCTGAAAGCAATAGGTACCGTTGGGCATGAATGGATTATGGGTACCTCGGCTCTTGTAGGGCTCAGGTATGCAAACCGTTTTGCGTTTGAAAACTGGGTAGATGTTTACAACGGGGACCTGGGAATTGCCCTTACGGACACTTTCGGATCTGAGGCTTTTTTTAAGGATATGGATCTGAAGCTTTCAAAAATCTATGATGGCGTCAGGCACGATAGTGGAGACCCTTATGTCTTTGTGGATACGGTGACAGAACATTACAAAAGAATGGGTATTGATCCCATGAAAAAAGTAATTGTTTTCAGCGACGCCCTTGATGCAGATACGGCTATCCGACTAAAAAGATACTGTGAAGGCAAAATCAACTGCAGCTTCGGAATAGGCACAAGCCTCACCAACAATTCGGATTTTTTCAGACAAAGCCCTCCTCTTAATATGGTCATAAAATTGCACAGTATTAACGAAATTCCTGTGGTAAAATTGAGTGACTCTCCAGAAAAAGAGACAGGAGAAAAAGATGCTTTAAGAGTTGCAAATTATATCTTCGGAAGAAAAGGACTGGATGATGATATAAAAATTGGAACAGAATTTTGAAGAAATACTATTGAAAAAAATAGGGAGAAATAGGAAGTGAGGGTGTTAGAGTGGAAGATCAGGTTTGAGATATATTCATAGAATATCTATAAACTTCTACACCCTGCTGGTCGATATTTTCTGAAAATAGAGGATCGCTGCTGTAGGCTCCTGTAAGGTCATTCTTCAATGCAGTCCGAGTAAGGAATACGATCTCTTCAGTCTCATTATTTGGTATTACCGTTATATTCAGAGTTTCTTCCTGTTGCCTGCTCCATCCGTACTCTATGAGTTCAACAAGTGGGTAATGTGCAGGTAATTCTCCGTTTTTCCCCTGGATCATATCTCCCATCGAATAAATCTTAACACTGTTACCTGTTCCTTCTACACTTTTTATTCTTTCTCCATCAGGGAAAGAAATCGAGATGTTACCTTCAGCCGCTTTTCTTCCTTCATTCTTTACAGTTACAGAAATATTGGCAGCCCCTTCCCTGGATATTTCGCTGATATAATCGAATTTAACGCCGGTAATCTTCGGAAGAGGAGAAACAGCGAATTCAGGTGCAAGTTTTATCAAAGCAATATCTGAACTGTTTATTACAGAATTTTTTGAGCTGTATAGTACAGAATTATTTGAGTATACAGAACTATTCGAATAAGATATTGAAGTATTATTGAAATCATCTATTATTGAATCATTCGAATAATTCGGCAAGTTATGTGCCGTGAAAACTATTTTTAATCCATCAGGACTCCATTTGGGGTTAGAATCCAGTATTCCAATATTGTTTGTGAGTCTGGCCCTATAGTTTCCTTCTATGTTTCTGATCCAGATTTCAGGTTTACCTCCTTCATCAGATACATATACTATTTTCTTCCCATCGGGGCTAAAAGAAGGATTCCATTCACCATATGGTGTATCTGTTAGTCGATTCTGGTTTGTACCATACCAGTCTATTATCCACAGATCATCTTTTTCTTTTGAGTCTTTAGCACTGTACAGTACCCTCAGACCAAGAGGACACCAGTCTTTTCCAATTCCAACATTTTCGGAATTTCCCAGCCTAATTTTGTTGCTGCCGTCCCTATCGATTATCCAGAGCTGGGCAGTAGAATTTGCAGATTCCTGGGTATATACTATTTTCCGCCCCAGGCGACACCACGCACCCCAGCCTTCAGCTTTATCAGGATCGTCTGCAGCACGAACTACAGTTCCATTTTCCAGGCTTACAAGGTATAGGCCAGGTTGAGAATCAATTGATTTTGTTAAAAGCAATTCTGTTCCGTTGAGGGTTATATCGCTAAAACCAGCAAGATTTTTTTCCACGATGCCTGTTTGTTCTCTTTCACTTCCATTTGCTCTCATTTTGTATGAATAGAAATTGCCGGATTCGTTCCTGACAGTATACATGATATAGTTGCCATCTGGAGTCCACACTGGAAACAATTCCACTTCCGGACTATCTGTGAGAAAAGCGATTTCTTCTACAAGCCCGTCTGCAGAAATAACTTCTCCATAACTGTTAATCCCCTCTGCGACAACACATCCCGGGACTGAATCAGAATCGAAATAATAATAAGATGCATTTTGTGTTTCGTTCCATCCAGGTCCCAGAGTTGTATTATTGTATCCAAGAACTGTGTCCGGTTCTGCTCCTGCAGGCAAAAAAAGAAGTACAAAGGATAATAGTAAAGATAAGCATCTGGACTTAATTTTCATGGTTATCACCGTTAACTCAAAATAAATTGAATAATATAAATTATAGATTATATATACCATCGAAACTTTAGTCCATACCGTATATCTTTAACTGAATTAAGGATTTAATATTTAAAAACTGTAAGATTTGTAAATAATAAGGTCAAGAAGGGTGGAACAGATCTGATAGAAATAGTAAGGTGAAACAAAAGATATTTTTACCCGGATAAAAAATGAAATTCCGGGTAAAGGCAACATTAAATAAAAAATTTTTTAGTAGTTTTTTAATTTTAAAAGTAACTCTAATTACTTCTTCGAGCCTGCTCTTGTTTTTAAGCTGCGTTGTATCCTTTAGCAAGGTTAGTGTTTACGTATACTACGGCTTCGTTAGTATGTTTGTATCCATAGTCGTCAGTGATCTCTGGAAGCTTATCGGCCTCTTCCTGAGAGGTGATAGTTTCGCCTGCAGGGACATATCTGCCGTCAGGAATGGTTACGCCAATTACTGCTGATGTTGGCTCAAGTACACAGTTGTTTCCAACCTTTGCCTTGAAGACAAAAGCCTGCATGGCTATGAAGCTGTGGTTCCCTACAGAAGCCGGACCGTGAACCTGGGCCTGGTGAGCAAGAGAAACATTTTCTCCGATATAAACAGCGTATTTCTGTCCACCAACTTCAACGAGGTTCTTTTCCACAGGCTCGCCTTCTTCATCAATTGTCTCAAGGGCATGGAGCACAACTCCATCCTGTATGTTGCTATTGTCTCCTACAAAAATTGGCATTCCTTCATCACTCCGGACAGAGGCCATGGGTGAGATCATCACATTAGCACCGATTGTCACGTTTCCTATGACTGCTGCCTGCGGGTGAACATAGGCTGTAGGATCAATCACAGGTTCTGTAGGCTCCGGGTTCCATGGTGTAACCGGGTTTGCCATGATGTTCGAAAATTCGCTCTCAGTCGTTTCTTTTACGTCTCCCGCTTCAGCCCCTTCTCCCTGGGAAACACAGCCGCTTCCTGCGAGGGAGACTAAAAGGGATAAAACAAGAACTGCAAAAATCTGCTTGCTAAACTTCATAAGAGTCCTCCGTGTGACAGTGTGAAGATTGTAAGATATATAGTCATTTCTATTTTTATTCGGAAAAAGATAAAAAAATAAAAATAAAAAATGTTGGTTTAAAAATAAGATTATTGTACCAGAACTGTTGTCCAGCAGCATTATACTGATAGGTCTGGCTCAACAAAAGTACAATAAATTCAAAAAAGTCTTATATTTAAAAGATATGGTTTGTGCCATGGAATCTATGCTTCAAATTACCAGGGAATCCATAGCTTCAGACCTGCCTGTCTTTGCAGTAATTGCAGTCTGGAACTTATTTGTTATCCTATTTCTATCAAAAAAAATATACCAATATGCCTTAAAAAAGGGAAGGTCGATTAACTCTTCAATATACTTTTCAAGAAAAGCGATTCACTTTTTAGCGGGCGGATTGACAGCAATGTTGCTCCCTTTTGTTGCCCATGAGCCTATTGTGCCTGCTATAACTGCTTTTGGGCTTGCTGTCATGACTTATCTGCCGCATAAACTCAACAGGAGAATGTACTGGTTTCAGGACCCTGAAAACATATATGATGTTGATTTCACACTTAGCTGGGGTCTGATAATTTTATTTACCTGGTATATTGACAGGAGTTTCTGGCTCGGGGTGATTCCAGTGCTCTTTATGGCATACGGAGATGGGATTACCGGAGTGATAAGAAATCTTAAATATAACAGAAGGACAAAAGCCTGGGAAGGTACTGCAGGTATGCTTATAGTCTGCATAATCATAGGCGCAAAAATGGGATTCGCCGGAATTTTTGCAGGAATAATATGTTCACTTGTGGAACGAATAGAGAATGTAGACGATAATATTACAGTGCCTGTACTTGGTCTATTTATTTTGCTCGCAGCGCACTATTATCTTCCTTTTCTTACAATCCCTTTTTATTGATCTCTTAAATGTAAGATTTCCAAACCTAATTTTAATATTTTCTTTTAACTAATTACGTTAACTATTTTTTCACTCGCTGGTCAACTACTTTTTTCAACTAATATTAACTATCCATTTCAACCGCTTTTCCAGCAAGATTTTCTTAACTAAATTTCCAACTAACTTTTTCTTTTGTCTTTCTTCCTTTTGACATGCATTTTCATCTTTGTGAATCTGTTATTAAAACTTATGTTAAAAACATAGTAAAACTTTTTATATTTGCAAATGCTATACTTTTAAAAAAAATATATTCTGTCAGAAGGTTTATGGATTAGGCAGAAAAATAATTTGATGCCTCTTTAACCTCATGGGGGTTAGGGCAAGATGAGTGAAAATACAAAAAATCTTGTAAAGAAGTTGGAACGTTCTGTTTTTGCGGGAAGCAGAATAACTGCTGCAAAAGAACTTGGAGAGATAGGAGATCCAGAGACTTTGCCTGCACTTATTGAAGCTCTGGAGGATTCAAGCCCCAGAGTCAGGGTTGCAGTTGCAGAAGCTCTTGGCAATATTAACTTAAAAGAATCTGTTCAGGGTTTAATAAAAGCTCTTGAGGACAATGAAAGCCCTGTTAAAAAGGCTGCACTCAGTTCCCTTGAAAGAATTGGCACATCTGAAGCGATTTCAGGTATTGCAAAAGCGCTCAATGATCATGACAAGTTCGTTCAGAAGGAAGCAGTAAAATCTCTGATGAAAATTGGGTCCAGAGGTTCAGGGGAAGCTGTCGACAGTCTCATAAAAATACTTAGTTCTTCGGATAGTTCATTGAAAAAACTTTCAATAACAGCTCTTGGAAAAATTGATACTTATGAAGCCGCCTTCAGTCTGACAAAGGCTATTCAAGATTCAGATGACAAAATAAGGCAGCAAGCGGTCGAAACCCTCGGAAAAAGAGGCAAATCGGATGTACTTGAAGAATTAATGAGAATTCTTGGGGATCCCAGACTATCTGTGCAGGAAGCTTCTTCAGATGCCCTTTGCAAAATCATAAGTGTGTCGGCTTCAGTACCAGTGCTTGTCAGGGCACTTGAAGCACCCAGTAAAGAAGTAAGAAAATCTTCAATTGAAGCTCTCTGGAAAATAGGAACTCCTGACGCAGTCTCAGGTCTTTTGAAAGCCCTTGATGACGAAGACTGGTATTTAAGAAGCCGTACTGCAGATGCCCTGGGAGATATAGGTTCTCCTGAGGCAGCTCTGGGACTGATTAAAGCTCTCGATACCAGAGAGAGTTCCTTCAGAAAATCAATAATTTGTGCTCTCGGGAAGATTGGAATTCCTGAAGCTATCGATGGCCTGATAAAATCTCTTGATGATCCAGACAGTTCAGTCCGGGAAACTGCAGTAGTTGGTCTCGGAAAAGCAGGGACCCAAGAAGCCATTTCAGGAGTTTTGCGAGCTCTTCATGACCCCAAAAGTCTGGTAAGAGAAACGGCAGCTACAGTTCTCGGAGAAATTAAAGCACAGCAGGCTGTTCCTGAGTTACGATTGATTCTTGAGAATTCTGACTGTTCGCTACAAAAGATTGCAATTTCTTCCCTTGAGAAAATAGGTACACCAGAAGCTGTCTCAGGACTTTTCAGAGCTACTGGAAATCCAGATCTCCCTGTAAGAAAAGCTGCATTGAAAGCTCTCGAAAGAATGGGCAAAATAAGTCCATCATCATTAAAGGTCATCGGCGAAATAGAAACTCCAAGATCAGATCTGTTTTGATAACTGCATTAAATAATAACAATAATAATAACAATAATAACAATAATAA
>CAZLNG010000070.1:0-21451 GCA_964560735.1 uncultured Methanosarcinales archaeon
TAAAGGTTTATCAATCGGGAAGATTTCAGCGCAAAATTTTTCCCTTCAAAAAAATTTTCCACTTTTCAGGGGTAACCTCGACATTCGCCCAATCAGTCTCAAATGTATCCCAAGGATGAGACTATCCCGCTTCATCTTAATGCTTCTTCATTTTAAGTTGTGCCAGAAATGAATTTTCGCATAAACTCGGCTAAAGCTGTTAAATAGGCATCTGAAGAGCTTGTCTTTGTTCAATTTGCAGCTGGTTACGCGAATGTTGGGATTATCCCTGATACTTACCTTGTATCTTAAAATGTTGGTATTTTATTAAACTCCCAATTGACTAAAAAGTTCTACAACTGGCATAGTCAATTTTTCATTAAAGGCTTTTATTTTCCATCTAATAACACTTATAAATCGAGATCTACAAACACCGGGAAAAGTGCTTATGTGTTTCTTATACTTATTTTGCATTTGATATTTTTATGTGATCGTTGTAAACAAGCAGTATCTGCTACTTTGTAGATGGTGACAGCTTAGCTGGTAATAGGCCAATTAAGGATGTAATATTTTATTGAGGATGGGAATGAAGCAGACGAACTTGCTCGTCTCTTAACCGAGCTGGTGAAAGCCGCCGGCAACTATCTAATGATGCGAGAACTCCATGAGATGTGGCACTCTTAAGATGGTAAAAATAGCTTAATGTTTGGTGATATGGGCTGCCACACAGCAAGAGTGGTTTGAATGGCTTTTCTGGGCAGCCCAATGGTATTCAAGTAAAATTCAACCGCAATATTAAATTATTGTGCAAAGTATTAATACTTTTTTCCAGTAGAAAAGGTCTTTCAGTTCTCGTTTTTAATGACAACCTTCAGCTCCATGAGTTCGATGACTAGGAGGGTTATAAAAATGAATTTGAACTATATTTTGTATATGCTTATAAGTTATTTATATATCACAAACAAATTTCTTATAGAGTCTACTAAAATCTGTATATACTTATATCTTTCATAATCATATACAATAAGCTTGCTTGTCTCTTCTTAACGGATAAAATGAATAACATATCTCATATATCCCGCACGTAGAAAAGATAGAAAGTATTCAAAAACCATAACATATTACTTTTCTTGCAGACATCTCGTATATCTTCGCGCTTTGTGCCTGGTGACGTACTTGTTTCATGTTTTTCCTCTGTTTCACAGGTCCAGCAGCTTCATAGCCAATCGTGACAGCCTCGCCAAATATTCTCGGCAACTGGCTTGCTAAGAGCCTATCAGAAAACTCATTTTTCATCAGTTATTTTATCTTGATCCAAATGTTCTTCGCTTGTTAGCCAAGCAACAATCCAAAGGATTATCAAAATTATAGCAAGAATGACATAACTAATTAAAGTTCTATGGAAATAAGCAAAGGTAGCAAAAATAACAATTACAAATACAACAATTACAAGCCATCCCTCTAAGCTGACAGGACGGTAACCATATCCAAAAATCTTTTTGCGAAACCAAGCTTTTTTCATAATTCTTTTCATACTACTGATGTCTCCATTTAAATATAAACAAAGATGTGGACTGTTGTATTTTATATGTTAAATAACAAAGATCTTAAAATATCTTATTTTTTATGAATCGATTTTTTGGATAGGTTCTAAGTCCGAAATAGCTAAACTCATCTAGCATGTAGGTTTTACCGTTAAATTCCCTGAAGGTTTTATGCATAGCAACACCAAAGCTATAGTTTTTAAGTAGTAAATAGCTGAAGTAATAAATGCATCCTAGAGATAAGAGTTTTAAGCTAAAAGGTATTGTTCATCATGGGGATGTGGATCGCTTCTTCATTGATTTTGCAGTCCTAACAAAATCGGAGGTCAAGAATATGGATAAGAATACGAAAACAATAGATGAAAAGGAATTAAAAATTATTGAGAAACTAAAGACTCTAGTAGAGAAAGAGCCTGAAGATGAGAAGGAAAAGAAAAGAGAAAAAATTGACTCTGTTTAAGCTTATTTTCTCGAAGAACTTAATATTAAAGCCCTGCAAAGTTGTACCCATCCAATTGTATTATTTTCTCCTATAAGCCCGGCTATGAAGCTCCCTGACCTGATGGCGCCGCTATTAGAAGGTATAAATGCGAAACTTAAAGTTTTATAACTTTTCTTCTACACTGAATCCTATGACAAATTCAGTACCTTTATCCCTTTTTAGCTCAATTTCACCATCTAATTGATCAACAAGGATGTTTACAAGCTGTAGACCAAGGGTTTCTGGATTTTCAAAATCTGTTTCTTCGGGAATACCAACACCGTTATCTGAGACTATGAGAATATATCTAGTACCTTTTCCTGCAAGTTCTTCACTGAAGAGTTTAATTTGAACTTCTCCGGTTTCCCTATTTGGAAATGCATATTTTAGGGAGTTAGAGACAAGCTCGTTAACAATCATCCCTAACGGGACTGCAATATCTATATCAAAGAAAACATTCTCTTCCAGGTCAATGTTTAAGCTAACAGCTGTATTTCCAAGACTGTATGTGTGAAGAAGGTTCTCGACAAGTCTTTCAAGGTATAGTGAGAAATTCAGTGCTTCTCCTCCTTCACCTTCATGCAGTTCCTCATGGATAAGAGCAATTGATGTTATTCTGTCCTGGCTTTCTCTGAAAGCTTCAAGGACTTCTGAGTTCTTAATGCACTCTCTATTGCTGAACTTTTCAGCTTGAAGGTCCATAAGGGAGGAAATAACCTGCAGGTTGTTTTTAATCCTGTGATGAATTTCCTTCTGACGGACAACTTCTAGATTTGCGAGGGCTACTTCAGCTTTTTTATGCTCTGTAATATCTCTAGCAATAGCTGAGATAGCCATAAGCTCCCCAGATACATCAAAAACCGGAGAAAGAGTTATTGAAACGTCTATTATTGTACCATCCTTTCTTAACCGTGAAGTCTCATAATCTCGAATTTTTTCTCCCTGCCTAATCATTTCTCCTAACTGTTTTATCTCTCCTTTGAGATTGTCCGGTTCGAGTATTGATACATTTTTTCCTAGAATTTCCTTAGTTGAATAACCATAAATTTGTTCTGCGCCTTTGTTCCAACTGGTAATAATGCCCTCAAAAGACTTGGTTATAATAGCATCATTTGATGATTCCACAATATTCGCTAAGTTCTGAATTTTCTCTTCTGATCTTTTACGTTCAGTAATATCCTGAACTATTCCCTTTAGTCGAATAGGAATATTTTCATCATTAAAAATAGTTTCAGATTGTATATGGACTATACGTTCTTCCCCATTAGCTAAGACAATCCGATGATCAATGCTGAAAGTTTTTCCATTTAGAGCTTCTTTATGGGCATTATCCGCGTAGTCTCGATCATCGGGGTGTACATAACTTAAATATTCATTATAAGATGGTGCTAATTTTTCAGGATCGCGTCCGAAAATACGATACAGTTCTTCTGACCAGTATGCTTTATCAGTAGCAATATCCCAATCCCAATTTCCAATATGAGCCATTTTTTGAGCTTCAGCAAGACCCTCTTCGCTTTCTTTCAAAGATTTATAAGCCTTCTCAAGCTCTTCTGTTCGTTCTTTAACTTTTTCTTCCAAGCTATCATATGCTATTTTAAGGGCATTTTCTACTTTTTTGCGCTCCGTTATATCGATAAATGCTGAAATTGAGCCGGTTGAATTGCCATATTCGTCAAGCAGAGGACTGGCGTTTCCCAATATATGTCGTATCGTGCCATCAGGATATAAGATATCAAATTCATAGTTGCGTATTTCTTTGCCTGCTGCAGATAATTGAACAGGCAACTCTTCAGGTTGGAGCTCAACCCCATCTCTTAACATTTCAAATGTCTCAGGTCTCTCCCCTTCTGGGGCAGATTTGGATGCGTTTGCACCTTCAGGAATTCTGAGCCATTCATAGGATAGCCGATTCCCAGTTATATGAAGGGCTTTAGGATCATGTGTTATCCACACGGCTGCAGGGACTGCATCCAGTAACACTGTCAATTCATTAGAATGAGCCCTTTCACGCTCTTCGCTTTCTTTAAGCGCTTCCTCTGATTTCTTACGCTCTGTAATATCAATTTGCACGCCATCCCAGATCGTTCGACCGTCTGATAGCCTACGAGGGTGGGAGCGTAATCGCATCCAGCGTATCTGACCATCTGGACGCCTCATCGGCAGATCAATCTCAAAATCAGAAAGTTCGTGTGCACTGCGTGCCTCGGCTTCAACGAGCTTTTCGAAATAATCTGGTAGTATTTGTCGATGCAGTATACCCGGATCTCGCAGTACATCTAGAGGGCTAACACCGTTAAGCTTCTTAATACCTGCACTGCAGTACAGGAAACGGACACTTCCATCGGATTCATGGGTATATTGATAGACCGCACTATCTGGCAGGTTGTCGTCTAAGAGACGAAGCCGTTCCTCACTCTCACGAAGCCTTTCTTCAAGCTCCTTTTGATCACTTATATCAAACCCATAAATGTTTACACATTCTTCTTCAGACAAGGGGTGAAAAGATACAATATAGACTCTTTTATCTACTCTAACTTCAATTTTCTTAGGGCTATTACTCGAAATTACCATTTGAACAAAATCTCTGACATTTGAAGGCAATATTTCTCCAACTCTCACCCCCCAACTATGTAACAAGGGCTCACCTGCCACATTTGAATAAAGAATTGTCCCATCCTTTCCCGCGCTCAGCACTGGGTTTGGATTCTGTTCAGGAAATTTTTCCATTCGTTTCATTTTCCCTCTACCCAGATATCTTTGTTAATGAAAATACACTAATCTTAATGGTCAAGAAAGGTTAATATCTTAACTTTATATCTTTTTTATCGGATACAATTCATAAACAGAATCTTCTCAAATACACTTTTTCGGCAGAGATTACTGTAAAAGGACTATAATTATATTTGTTATATAGTATACTGCTCCTTAGATACTCGCCTAAATTTTTTAGATTTAAACTAAATGTTCAGAATAAATTAGGAAGCGAATCTACTTTGACCTCTTTTCATTCCTGTCTTCTCAACAGATAGACTGAGCAACGCATAGAATTTATTCTGTTTTTGACACAAACATTGTCGGTTGGCACAGTTATCAACAATAGGTATAAATACGAATAGTCGTAATTTTTATTTTGTCGATAAATTAGCAAATTTGACTAAATTTGGAGAATTTAGCAATGGCAACGAAGATAGAAACAACACAGAATAACAAAGAACAGAGCAAAGTTGATGAGTATTTCGCAAATCAAAAGTTTTTCAATGAAGGCAGCGACACAAGTGCAAAAAGAGCGTTTTTCATGTTGGGACAATACTGCCGGCGTGTAGCAGAGTGTGAGGAGAAAAAAATGGCCGAGAGCGGTGAAGAGTCCAAATTTCAAAAGCGGTTGGCACGCGAGATGAGCAACAACATGTCGTACCGCAGCTTCACAATTATAATGAAACTGCTGGATACTGAAGCACTAAGGTGCAACCCACAGCTGTTTTACAAATGTAGTGGCACCTGCAAGGAACTGATGATAAATAGCAACCTAGTGAACGACAAAAAAGCATTGAGCACTGAAGATAGCAATATGAGCTTCAGCCTTGGGCTATATCAAAAATTCTAAACTTATTTATTCGGGATATGTATAATGTCCAAACATATCCCGAACGATTAATAACGGCTATTAAAACCCTATTAGCAGTTATTACCAACCGCCAGCAGCAGCTGGTGCGCCGCTGTGCTCTTCGTCATCCCTATTTTTAACTTCAGCTTTCTCAGCTTCTATCTGTTCAGCTTTCAATGTTTCAAGTGATTTTCCCCACCCTTCGGGTTGTTTATGATTCTTGTCGAGATTAATTTCCCAGAAGCTCTCTTCTTCAGGATACATAGCTCGAATCAGTTGAGGGATTATGCTCTTTTCCCGAATTATCTCTTTGGGCATATTTTCGGGTTTTGGCATTACCCTTGTGCCTGATGTAGCTATCAGCAGTATTTCATTTGTGCCTAACGGAACGTAGGATCTTAGCTTGTATCCCCACCGTGTGAGATAGAGCGATGCTTGTGTGAGATTTATACTATTAGCGGCTATAAATATTGCAGAATTGTTAGACGTCGGCGTATAAACCTCTTTTAGCTCGTTGGGTAGCTCATACACGTTTTCATCGGTGATATTGTCTCTCTCAATAGAAGGAAAATCAAAATAAAGAATATTGTATGTACACTTTACAGGACCACTGTACAGGTCGCTGGGAGTGAGTTCTTCTTCCTCGTACACTAGCTTCTTGAACTCTTCTACAGCAGCGGCAGGTGATAATATGGTCCCTTTTTCTTTCTTCTCCTTGATTTTGATACCCTCATCAATATCCCGAATTAGATCCTTTGCAATAGTGGCACCAGGTTCGTTTCTAGTGAGCACTTTCTTCCTAAGCCAGACATATTTATATCCCGAACCGATTCTCCAAATACCTCGATCCATCAATTCCATAGCTTTTTTGGCGCACGGATCATCAAAGTTCTTAGCGAGCCGCCCAACCTCTGTGAGATTCGCTACGGTACCACGGGATATTCCGCCGAGAATTTTTCCAATCTTGGTATTTGTCTCGGCCATCGATTTGTTGTACTCTTCTTTATCGGTGAATTTCGGACCGCCGACCAAATGTCCGTAGTGACAGGCAATCTCTGAAGGTGTGAGACTCCAATCAATTTCTTGCCCGTCTATTTCCCCATTCTTAACTGCTTCCTTTAACCGACGCACAATTATTTGTGGATCGGTGTTCTGTTTTAGATTTTTCTTAGAGTTGCTTGCAGCAACACCGTCAAAAATATCGTGAAGCATTTCGATTTCGTTGTACATTTGTGACATCCGCTTTGCGCGTCTACGGTTGTACTCCACAATGGCGAGTTGCTCTTCCTCAACGCTTTTGAACTCGGCTACGTGACATGTAGCCAACCGTAGAACAAAAGGCATTTCGTCAACTATTTCATCCTTGCTATTAACTACGATTCTACCGAGCTGCTTCTCATTAATGTGTTTAAGAGCACGCCAGCGGCGGTGCCCGCTGATGATTGTATTGTCCTCTTTGATTATCAGTGGCTCGACTAAACCCTTTTTTCGAATGTTTTCAACCAAAGCGAGATCGACTGATTGACCATCATCATATAGCGCATCGTTTACCGGATGTTGTTTTAGCTCGTCGGGATTAACCGATATCGTTTTTATGAATTTGATTCGGTGATTGACTTCTGCTTCTTCCGTTATCTGAGGTTGGTTTTCATCTTTTTCTTTGTCCATAATATTTCCTACTTTGTCGATATATAGCACAGTTTGTATATTTATAGTTAACTAGTAACATATTTATTCAAGTATTTCTATTAATAGAAATGATACTATGGCATATGCAAACCTAGATGAAAAATACAGGCCCGAAGAGCTTACTGAACTAATAGGGCAGCCCACAGTACAAAGGACGTTGATTGATCTCATTAATCAAACAGATGTGCCGCTGCCTCACATGTTTTTTTCGGGACCACCTGGCGTAGGAAAAACATCCACAGCAATAGCGCTGGCAAAAGATTTGTACGGAAAAGAGTGGGAGTACAATATACACATCTATAACGCTTCTGATTTCCGTGGTATCAATTTCATTCGAGACATGATAAAACCATTAGCAATGACTATGCCAATGGGTGCGGCGTTTCAGATTATTTTTCTTGACGAAGCTGATGCATTGACACAAGATGCACAAAACATTTTGAGGCACATAATACAAGAACACACTAAGACGACAAAATTTATCTTTGCTTGCAATTATCCCGAAAAACTTACAGGGGTGGTGCAGGATAGGTTTGCTGTATTCCAGTTCAACCTAATACCAGAAGATCTTATAGTGCAGCGGCTGCAATATATATGTGGAAAAGAGGGTATAACATATGAGCCTGGCGCACTTGAAGAAATCGCAAAACAGTCGCATGGTTCATTAAGAAAGGCAATAATATCCATTACAAGCTCGATTGACCGACATAAACATGTAGCACTAAAAAACGTTCACATCGATACGATCTACTTGGATGAGCTATCTACTAGGAAAATACTTCGTGACGTATTAAGCGGCGATGTGAAAACAGCCGAAAAACAGTTTTTAGACCAATATAACAAGAACGATCGGCGGTCTGCTAATATGTTTGGGATTATTCTTGATGAAGTAGATAGAATGGATATTGATATTTCACTAAAACAGGCTATAATCGAGACTACTGGGATATATGATGCTAGAATGGCTGACCCAAACGTCACCAAATCTGTACAAATCAAATGCTATCTAAATGCTCTGGCAATGATAGGTGCAAACTCGGGATATGTTAAAGAGGCTTAAATAGCCTCTATCTCTATTTTTAACTGTCTACATAACAAATTTTGAATTTAGTTTCATACTAACCCGACCTCATCCGTTTTGATGTTGAAATGCACGCAAAACAGTTCTCTCACGAAATCATTTCTCTTTTTACCTTTTTTCTTGCACCGTTCTAGCAATTTCTTCTCTATTAGCTCATCGACACCACGAAAATTAGAGCTTGCTCGGAGTGCAAGCCGTTTCGAGAGTATGCTTTTGCAGAATCGCTCCTCTTGGCTACCGACACCACGCCCAAGCGCGTTCAATCTCCGAACAATTTCAGCATCTAGAGGATTGGTAGGATCAGGTGTGAAGTATTTCTCTATCCCGGTTTTAGCCTCAGCTTCTTCAGTTGGTTTAGTATGTCTTCTATTAGGTTTCTCTGCTTCTTCGACTTTAGCTTCTTTGACTTTAGCTTTTTCTAATTTCAACTCATTAACTGTTTGCTCCTTTTTCACAATAGCAAAATAATCTTTCTTCCCTAGCTCGGTTACCTTCCACCGATGTTGCTTGTCGTAGGGAATACGAAAAGATTCGAAATAGTGAGAATTGAAGCTAAGCACACCGTCTACGCTTTTCTTTGTTGTTTTCAACTGATCCGCTATTTCCTGCCGTGTAGCTGCATCGACTGTCACGAGAAAACCGAGAACTTGAAACCGCTTTTCGCGCTTTTGTAGCGGCCAGCCCTTTTTCTCGTATTGTAGTTTTGACCTCACTGGCATGTCAAAATAATCCCGAAGATGACTTCTAACAATGCTTTTTACAGGGGTATTTTGCTCGATGCTTTGCTTATATGCTATTTCATGTAGTAGGTGATATTGGGTTGATGCAGTTTGATCTTTCGGGACATTGAAAATCTCACACAAAATGTTTCTTTGGAGGATGGATGCGGAAATGTTTTGTTGTGATGCTGTTTCATGAATTTTTTGAGATAGTTCCTGATCCTGATCATTCGGCGCCAGTATGACATTATCCATACTATCACTCCCCCTCAAAGAACCGCATAGCGATACAGTTACAGGATCTTAACGGTCTCCTGCAAACAGGACATTCTTCTACATCACAGTAAGGATGATGAAATTCTCCCATTCCTGCTCCACAATCTGGACAATAGTAAGAGTTACGCCAGATAGAACGCTCGCCACCGTATCGAATTGGGTCGAATTCTACGCCAGTCCTTGTTGAGAATTTAGAGGGCAGACAACCACGATTTTCCATCAAATCATGCTGGCAAAACCTGCATTTTGTGACGGTGATGACCTTTAGACTCATTCCATCACCCTATCTTTTATGAGATCATTTATGAAAGCAGATCGAGATTTTTGCCCTCTGCCATAATCTATTATTCTAATCGACTCAGGGGGAAGGGAAATTGAAATGCCGACAATTTTTTTGTCGGCAGTAACTATAGGTCTTACCATTAGGTAGAAACCTCCTCCCCTGCAATCTCTAATAATGTAATAGCCATAGCCCTGTAAGGCTGATCAGCGAACTTAGCTATGCGCAGAACGTTTTGTATTCCTTGACTTCGTATAAATTCAATGGCTGCTTTTTTTGAGTTTACCATTTCAATAATTAATAATGATTCATTGTTTATGTAAGATGAGTTCGTTGAGGTTCTAATATCCCTTGTTTTAGAAAAGAAGTGTTAATAATGCTTTAAAAACAACACATATAAATAGGATTAAACTTCACGGGTCAAAAAATCGAGGACCATAATAAAAACAGATAATCTTAATACCTTAGATAAGGTAGGATCGATGGGCTAAGAAGCTCTACGTGGCTTTAATAATCAATATTAGACGCTGGATATTTTCTTATCCCGAATATAAACAATATAAACAATATAAACAATACATATTAAGGCTCTGTAGAAAAAGTACTAAATTCAACTGCAAAAAGCTGAAATTTTCTAAATAAAAGTGTATTCTGTGGTTCAGTTAAAATTAATTGATATTTATTGTTTCAGAGATTTTCTACATAGCCAAAAATAAAGAAGATATTTTTAATTGAGTATGGAGATTCTGAGAGGTTTTCATACCCTTATGGCTTTTTTGACCTTAATCATAGAACCTATTTTACTTAGAAATCTATGAGAGTA
This sequence comes from uncultured Methanosarcinales archaeon, assembly GCA_964560735.1. GTDB lineage: Archaea > Halobacteriota > Methanosarcinia > Methanosarcinales > Methanosarcinaceae > Methanosarcina. Next base: position 10,480 of record CAZLNG010000070.1, read on the forward strand.
TCTTTCCAAAAGTGCATAGAAGTTTTGAAGCCAAGTAAAGTGAAAGAGACATAGAACTAAGAACGTTAAACCCAAAAGAGCTTTATCTTTATTATCTAAGCTGTCTCAAAATTATATTTAACTCAAGAGTCAAGATAAAATATTTCACTATAAGATAACTTGTATATAATTTAGGAAAATTTTATCTTTGATTTAAATTCAATAATTCCCCATTACCCAAATGTAGGAAAGGATTGATTTTTAAGATGATTTTTGTTGATTACTTTTGATTTCGTCTCATGGCTTGAACTGCAAGCTTAAGACATCCAGGTGAGATAAGAATAGATACAACCACCATCAGTACCATTGCTGAGAATAATTCTTGGTTAATGATTCCCAACTCTCTTCCTGTAATGAGTATCACAAGCTCAACTCCTGCTCTTGGCATGATCCCTATTCCAAAAATTAAGCTTTCAAAAAAATCGAATCCTACTATTTTCGATCCTATAAAACCTCCCATAATTTTTTCGAAAATAGCCATAAGAATAATTATGAGAGTAAAACTAACCTCACTTTTCAGAGTAGGCAGATCAATTAGGAATCCTATGAATGCAAAAAAAAGAGGGATCAAAATTCCGTGAGCCAGGCCATCTACTTTATTTTGAATATTCTGAAGCTTGGCGAGAGGAATTTGCGAAATTGATACACCTCCTATAAAAGCTCCTATTGAAGCGCGCAAGTCCAAAAGCTCTGAAAGGTATGCAGAAAAGAGGGCAACTATAACCACAAGAGAAAAAACAGCTTCTTTTGCATACATTTTTTGGGCATAGATAAAGATACTTGGAAATATATATTTTCCCAGGATGTACATGATCAGCAAAAAAGACAGAATTTTTCCTACAATTAAAAAAACTGCTAGAGACGAAGGTATATGGTTAAAATTGGCAAAGTTAACAATAATAGTAAGAAGAAAAAGCCCTGTAATGTCGTCCAACACTGCAGAAGAGAGTATTGCTGTTCCAGGTCGGCTGGAAAGATAATTTAATTCTATGAGTTTTGCAAGTGTAACTGTTATACTTGTTGGGATAAGTGCCACTCCTATAAAAAAGCTTTCAAGAAAACTAAAGTCAAATATCTTTCCAAATGAGAAACTAAAGATAAAAGCAAAAACTATTTGGAAGATTGTAGGGACGAGTGCTGTTACTGGTTCAGATTTGAGATCACTAAAGCTCACTTCCTTATATCCAGCAACGAAGAGCAAAAAAATAGATCCTAATTCAGCAAAGAAGGTTATTATTTGCGTTTCGACGTTATGGAAAATTAATCCCAATGAGAAGCCGGCTAGAATTTCCCCAATTACAGAGGGGATACTTATTCGTTCTGCGATTTCACCAAGGATTTTAACGCTGAAGATTAAGAACAGCAGTTGAAGTAGTGCACTCAATGCTGAAGGCCTCCAGGTCTTGTTTCTTTTATATTTGCCCCTCCCCTTTCAAAGTGTTAAGAGTTTTTAATTTATTTTCTCTCTTAACCTTCACTCTCTCTTACACTTTCGTTTTCTCTTCAATATCCTCATTTTCCTTTTGTCTGTAAATTTCTTTTATAATGTTCTTTTTCGACACAATTCCTACGAGTTTTCTGTTTTCAACAACACATATATGATCAAGTCTGTATTTCATCATCAGTTCTGAAGCATCTTTAAGCGTCGAATTCAGAGAAATTGTTATTGGATAAGTAGTCATAATCTCTTTTGCTTTTGTCCCGAGAGATCTAACAGCCGTAAAATGCGTATGTTTTTCCCTGGGAACTAAGCACAAAAGCAGAATTTCAAAAATAACATCAAGATCAATAATGCCCATAAGTTCATTCATTCTATTCACTACAGGAAAAATATGGTGAACGTGTTTTCCAAATAGCGAAAGGATTTCTTTCATAGATGTCTCTTCCTGTACTGTTGAGATCTCTGTGGTCATAATATCTTTTACTGTCATCCAGAGGCAACTCTCAACTCTCCCTTCTGTCTTATCGTTTGGGAAAGAGAAACTTGAAGAATCTTTGTGAGTATCTGACAATTTTTACCCTCTCCAGGGATTTCAAGCTTTTCTTCTTTGCTACCTCCTCGAAAGAAACCTTTTCTATCTCAAAGACATTTCTCAGAGTAGATGCCCTGCCCGTTTTCAATCCCCATTTAAACACAGTCCCCTTTTTACATATTACTTATGTTTCTCTTTCCAGGAAATAAACTTTCTTTTTACAGGCTATCGTCTACTCTTTTTAAGACTGCCCTTGTCACATTCAATAGAACAGTTTTTGTATTTTAGATTAGGCTCTTTTTATTTCGCCGTAAATCTATTCTATATTATTCTACATCGAAGCATTTCTGTCCTTTATAATAAGTTTCAAACTTGAGGGGTCATGCAATTGACAGAAACTACTCTAAATATTATCCTTTTAGTTGTAGGTTCACTGGTTCTTTTTCTTGGAGCAATCTCCAAGCTTATTAGAAAATGGAACTTCTCACAGCCTTTAATAGCTTTGATATTGGGCTTTTTGCTGAGCCTGCTGGAATCCTCTATTTTTAATTCCGGTTTCTGGAATCACTATATACTGCAAGAAGCTGCCAGAATATCCATCGCAATCGGTGTGATGGGAGTCGCATTAAAAATTCCTTACACTTATACTTTCAAAAATTGGCGGTCCATAGCCCCCATGCTTACTATTGTCATGTTTTTTATGTGGATAATGAACAGTTTACTCGTTTATTGGATTTTAGGCTTCAGTTCTATAGTAGCCCTTCTCATAGGTGCAATAATGACGCCTACAGATCCGATTCTTTCAGCCTCCATTCTGAGTGGGAAATTGGCCAAAAATAACATACCTGAAAAATTGAGGAATCTAATTTCAATAGAATCAGCTTCTAATGATGGCTTAGGTTATCCTTTTGTAATACTTCCTATTCTCTTGATGACATATGAGCCTAGAGAAGCCCTGAACCACTGGCTTATACACACTGTTCTCTGGGAGGTTATTGGTGCTGTACTCCTTGGAGCTATAATCGGATACCTTGCTGGATATCTATTGAAAATAGCTTTGAGTAAAAAGACTATTGATGAATCTTCTTATACTACCTATACATTGGCTTTGGCTTTGATTGTGCTTTCAATCGTAAAATTGTTGGGAGCTGATGGGATTCTTGCTGTTTTTGTTGCAGGAACGACCTTCAGCATTATATCGACAGTGGAAGAGAGACTTGATGAAAATCGTGTTGTAGAAGGTGTAGATCTTTTCTTTACAGTTCCTATATTTACCCTTCTAGGCCTAATCGCACCATGGAAGGAGTGGATGAATCTTGGATGGGAAGGTTTGCTAGTCGCTTTTCTAATATTATTGTTGCATAGGATACCTATTCTTTTTTTGATTAAGCCTCTTGTACCTAATATTGAAAGTAATCTGGATGTCCTTTTTGCAGGCTGGTTTGGTCCTGTTGGAGTAGCAGCCTTTTATTATGCCCAGTTCTCAATGATACAAACAGGAATAGAGAAGATTTGGCCTTTTGTCAGTCTCGTAATATGTACTTCAATTGTGCTTCACGGAATAACTGCAACTTATTTTACAAAGCTTTACGGTAAATACTCAAAAAGTCACTAAAGGATGTTAAATCTAATTTAATCGATAGTCTTACTTTAGTGAGAACTTCTCTGTGATCAAGTTCTTATAGTAATCTGAAAATTAGTACTGAGTATATCGTAAATTTTGAAGTAAGTTATTAAAGAAGGGTTCAAAGAGGCGCAAGCATTTGGAAGTTAATGAAAAACACAAAATAAGATTCAATGATTTATTTGAGTATTGTAGAATAAAAGAATATATCACCCGAGCATTTGATACCGATTCCTCAAAAATTAACTCAGTCGCTATTTTAATTGGTCTTCTTACAGGCTTGGTAATTGGAATATACGAGCGCATCTTAGACTACTTCAATGCTCTTTTTGGAATGCAGCGTGGGTTTTCTGTACACGAGTTTCCACACTATTATGTAATATTTATGCCAGCTCTCGGAGGGTTGATTGTTGGGATTATCTCTTATTTCTTGATAAAAAAGCGCTATGGAGTTGACGGACTTATAGAAACGGTAGCCCTTCGCGGAGCGCATCTCAATCTCCGCGACTCTTTTTTAGAAGTATTTGCTTCAATAATTACTATCAGTTCTGGAGGTTCTCTGGGAAAAGAGGCTCCTGGAGTTCTTGCTGGGGCAGGAACAGGAGCTTTAATAGGACGAGTGTTGAAAAGTCCTGAAAGGCAACTCCAGATTCTTCTTGGTTGTGGGGCAGCTGGTGGAATAGCTGCAGCGTTCAATGCCCCACTTGCAGGTGTGGTTTTTGTTGTGGAGGTAATTTATGGAGAACTCGAAACAAACACTTTCATTCCTTTAGTTATTTCTTCTGTCTTTGCAACCCTTGTTTCAAGCACTGTTTTTGGGGTATCAACTCTTCAGATTCCTTCCTATATTCTGATAAGTCCCTACAAAGAATTTGTACTTTATCTTATCCTCGGACTTCTTGCAGGTATAGTCTCAACAACATTTATTAGAACTCTTTACTACACAAAAGATTTTTTTTCAAGAATCCCTCTCCACCCTATTTTTAAACCTGCTCTTGGAGGGCTGGCAGTAGGTTTAATTGGCCTTTTCTACCCGCGGGTTCTCGGGTTAGGTTATGGTGCGATTACGGATGCTATTAGCAACCAGTTTACCTTTAAGCTCATGATAATTCTGCTCTTCCTGAAAATTCTTGCCTTTTCCCTTAGTCTTGGTTCAGGAGGATCAGGAGGGTCGATTGTTCCTTCTCTTTTTGTTGGCTCAATGCTTGGAGGGGCCTTTGGAACAGTTGCAAACCTTTTTTTCCCAGGGATGATTGCAGAATCTGGAGCTTATGCTTTAGTTGGTATGGGTGCAGTCTTTGCTGGCACTGCAAGAGCTCCTTTGACCGCAATTCTCATACTTTTTGAGATTACACGAGACTACAATATGATTCTTCCGCTCATGTTTGCCTGCGTTCTAAGTAATGTGACATCAAATGCCCTCTATCCTGAGTCCATTTTCACGGAAAGTCTCCGCAGAAAAGGTTATAAAATCCGAAAAGGCAAGGAGGTTGACATCATGAGCTCTATGTATGTAAAAGATGCCATGATCACACATGTACAGACTGTTTCTGAGGAAAAAAGTGTTGAAACGCTGACTGCCCTCATGCAGTCAAGTCGACATATGGGCTTTCCAGTCCTTGATTCTAAAGGTAAACTTTCAGGCATAGTAACTCTCTCAGACCTCCGAAGTAAAGTAAAGTCAGGAGAAGTAGACAAAAAAATAGGGGATATTGCTACCAAAAATCTAGAGGTTGCCTACCGTGATGAAACCCTTGATGCTGTCCTCAAACGTTTCGCTTCAAAGCAAATAGGTAGGCTCCCAGTTGTTGATAGAGAAGACAAAACTAAGCTTCTTGGCCTTATCACCAGGAGTGACATCGTAAATTCGTATAACAAAAAGGTCGTTGAAAAAGTCAGGGATGCAGTCTGATAAGGAGAAGATATAAAAGGTTAGGGGTATTGTCTGGGATAAAGATAGGTTTACGCTGGCGTGAAAGCTTCTTTCCTAGCTATGTTAAGGCATATAACCTCTGCGTTACTATAGGTTATATGTCTTAATTAGTTTTAACCGTTCACGCTCTTTTAGGAACAAGTAAAGAAGTTATCTATTAAAACAAGAAGATAAGGATATTTGTGGCTGAGTCTAAAAATCTTGTTTGGGTGAAGATTGATTGTAAAAAACCAGCATTCGATGTTGGCACCATAGGTTATCTTGATGATTGCACTTTCTTCTTTTTACTGAACTCTTTTGTTGTTTTTCTAAGTCAGAAGTGAGAATCGAACTCATATAATTCCGGGTTGCAGCCGGAAGCATAGCGACTCTGCCATTCTGACATAAATGTATATTATGCCCATGTTTTAATGGCTCTATAGAAATCCTTTGAAATAACGAATCTCCATTAATTTGAACTGAATTATCTAATACACTTTTATTGATCTTATTTCAGCTTCTTGCAGTTGAATTAAATAAGTTTTCTACAAAGCCAAATTATTAGTGTTTATACTCTCTAGGTTGTAAAGGCCCTAAAAAACCTTTGTTTAGTATAAGAGATATTAATAAGACTTTAAATTCAATACATATTTATAAGATTAAACTTCACGAGTCAAAATCATCAACTTGAATGTAAAACAGGTAATCATAATACCTTATAGAAGGTCTATTCGATGGCCTATGAAGCTCTAAGTGGCTTCATTAATCAATATAGAGTTCCCTTAACTAAAATATCCCAGAATTAAAAGTGTTTAGTCACAGAATGAGGAAAAAAAATTACTTTGAAGCTAGATTGAGTATATTTTTCATGAGACTACTTTGGGCTTCTGGGTTTTGTGCAAAGTAAGTTGTCAATGTCTCTATTAGTGTATTGTCTGTTTGTGTAGCATCGTTTGTTAAAGGACTACCACAATTGAAACAAAACGTAGACGTGGAAGGTACTGTTTCCCAACAATGAGGACACTTCCCCACTTCTAAACCTTTTGCATTTACTGTCTTATCTACAAGTCCGTTCAGCTCTGACACAGCAGCAACCTTATCAGCGTCGTCCAAATGGACATATGTAGCCGTCATATTACTATTGGGGGCCCACCCAAGCATGTTTTTTACTCTCGGCTCGCTAAGACCACTACCTATCAATCGGGTTGCTGCCGTGTGCCTGAAAAGATGTGGATGAACCCGTTTATTTATCCCTGCTGCTGATGCTGTCATCCTTATAACAGTATAAACTGTAGCACTACCCATCTGTCTGAATTCGTGGCCAAGTTTCGTCACCCAGAGTGGTGATTCGGGGTTGGTTGGATCTGGGTGTCCATGTCGCAAATACTCCCTCAAATATGGCTTTGAGGTACACAATATAACTGTTCTCATTCCTGTTTTTCCTTCTGGGAATGTCAGTCTATACAGATCTTTATTTACTTCCACCAGGTCCTTTATTCTACACGAAGCCACTTCACCTAATCTACATCCACTCTCGGCAAGGACTGCTATCAAAGCTTTATTCCGGTGATGTTCTCTAAATTTCTCTGTCGCTAAGAGCATTTGCTTAATTTCGGCATCGGTCAACATATCGTTAACATTCTTAGGTTTCGCTTTCCCACTAATCTCAATAAGATCAGCCAGGTCCTGATAATCGGCTTTCTTACCCTTGTTTCGCTTCCCATACCAATACAGGAATCTTTTGAACCCAATATAATATTGCTTTTTTGTAGAATCGGCTACATCTATTGATTTTCCGTCTTTCTCACGAGTCCAATGACTGACAGCATATATAAAATCGTCAATGTCATCAACAGTCAAACTGTTTAAATCATTTTTTATATGCCTTAAAGCAAATCCAATGATTCTAATATTATAATTTATAGTAGACACGCTAAGCTTTTTTGCACCACTCGACAGTGAATCAATATATCTATGTGCTATTTTTTTGTTACCTTCGGAAATAGTATTATACTCTTCTTCACTCATACAGAATGTTTTTTCGGTAGGCTGCAATGCTTTTTTAATCAAAAATCTACCTCCTACCCAAAATATACAGTACATTATATATAAAAGTATATAAGTTTAAAAAAGAATATTAATATAGTTTATAACCAATATATAGTTCAATCTTATATATTGGGGGCCTGTTGGCGCATTACAATGATTTTGATAATTTTAATAATATTAGATGTCATAAATAGGCTAAGTGCCTAAACTATATAATACAGTAGGGCATTATTCAGTACAAGAAGTTTAGAAGTATGTGGTGTGTATTAAGCCATCTCTTTTATATATAGTTTAATGAGCGGGTAACACGGTGATAGTCCTGGCACTTGTACCAAGACCAGTCTTTCCACCTCTTTTCAAACCAGCAGTAAAAATGGGCACATAAAATGAATATTCAAGCCCTGTTTTGAAAATATTGAGTACATTATAATTGAACATATCATTATCAAAAAGAGCCTAATGAACTTAAAACAGATCCTAAGAACGAAGAGGTTTACGAGAAAGATCCTGTTGACCTATTTACGAAACAGACACTCAACTTGAAAATTATAGCTTTGGCTCGAAACCATCACAAGTCAAATTTAGATCTGATATTTCTTTTCCATGTACAACACAATAGGTAGAGCAGTGAGTATCATATTTATCTAACTTCTTTTCTCCACAATGCTTGCACAACTTACATGTCTTATCATTTTTAACATGATCTTTATGAGGCAATTTACGGTGGAATATTACAGATTCTTCGTCTTCCTTTCTTCTTCTCTGATCCTCTTCCATTTTAGACATAGTAACCACGCTAGATTAATGCTATTCGATGATACAAAAGGTTCATCCAGACCATCGTCCAACTCATATGAGAATACAATTAGATTTACTGAAATATTTAATTTTTTAAGAACTAAGAGCGTTATTGAGTTTATTGTATATATGTCAATCGCAAATCTAAGCATTTATTCCCAGACAAATCCCTTTTTTGGAGGGAAATTCGTTGATCTATGGATAGATTCAAAATCTCAGGTTTGTGAACATACTTTGGAATCGATGCACTAGAAGCCACGTACAAAGGCCAGGGCTATCGCTCGTATCCAGACTGAATAAATATATCCCAGTCGCTACACGTGAAGTGAAAAAGAGTAAGTATGGGACAGACTTTTCACCGTTTGACCTCGATTTCAAAACCATTCTCTTTTGCAGCATTGCTCATCAAATCCAATAATAAAAAACGGTGACAATGTTCTCCACATTCAGGACCTTCGTGACTCACAAGAAAAATGTCATTTGATTGTGCTCTTTTGGCTGTTCGAAGGATTGCCACGCTGGGGACGTGCGGTTGCATTTCCTCCATGAATTGAAGTGTGAATTTCTCCCAGTCATCTTTTGTCCGTTGACTCTTGTTGTAGTTGGCAATTAGTTTCTTGCTTGGGACTAAAGAATACTCGCGGTAACTGTATTTGCATAACGGTTTGTCACGCATAACAGCAACGAACTCTGCGTTTGGGTATGATTGTCTTAGATTTTCAACATTTGCTGCATAAGTTTGGGATAACATTTTCACATCTCTTTTTTGTTTTCAATATCTTTTTCCTTTATCATGCCCTAAATATTTGCTTAGCGCATTAGTATAATTCTCTTCGAGTATTGAAGCTGACGCAATACAAAACTAAAGTGATTACTTCGTGTCAGAACGTATGGGTATTCTCTTCGAAGTTCCAGATATGGAACTTCAACATTAAAAATCAGGCTTCTGGGATAATACTTTCACCAGCTATGGATACCTATCTTAACCCACGCACATATACCTGGAAGCCACGTACATATACCTGGAAGCCACGTACAAAGGCCAAGACTATCGATCGTAGCCAACCGGACAAATATATCCCGGAAGAATCCACAATGCAATTAAAACGGGTACTATAGTCATCGTGTCAGCATTTCTTAAAATCCTTCAGACTATGTTTCCTCGATGACTCAGAACAGGTTAATATTAAATGAGCTTATCCCAAAACCAACTCTATTTCCACATCAATGAGAGCTTTATAACTGTTTTCATGATCAGAGGTTTGATTGATTATTCCAAATTTAAGATAAGGTTAAGTGGTTTTGAGTATTGGGATGAGCTCAATGAATAAAAAATAGTAAGGATATAAATTAGAAACAATAAAAGCCGATGGTAATTAAAAGCCAAAATATTGTTTTACCAATTCGACGATCTCTTCTTGCATTCCTTGATAACATCAGAGAAGTTATTGTATTCCCTGTCCGGACAAGCCTCAAGAGTTTGTATTACTTCGTTTCGAGCATTGAGTTTTTTAGCTTCTTGGACAAGCTGCATCTTTGTTGCAGGGAATTTCACATCATGGAAAGCCTGTACAAGATTCTGAATGCCTTTGAATTCCTGTAGGACTTCGGAGGCGCTGTGGTATTCCTTGTCTGGAATGGTCTCAATAGCTTGAATTACTTCACTACGGGCATTGAGACTTTTAGCTTTATCGACAAGTTGATTCTTCTTTACAGGGTATTTAATCTCTTGAAAAGCTTGTACAGCCTTCTGTAATCCACTCTCAATTTCAGTAGAACTTGCTTGTTGCATTTGTTTTCTCCCCTTTACTTTGGTTTTATTTACCGTGTGCCTACTGGCCAATATTTTACCTAATTTGATACAATTTTAAACTGCTAGAACTGCTAGTTTTTTATTCCACTTTCAGTCAGTGGAAGTACTGAACAATAAAAATTTGTCACTATTGTCCCATTTAATCATCCATATTTATATCTAGAAGGATACTGATGGTGAATTATATAATTATTCTATATGCCAGTGAAAGCATTTCAAATTGTATCACCAGAAGATTGTAATCATGAAATATAATAACTAGAGAAATATAAATAAGAATCCAATATTAAATTAAAGGCTATGTTATCTAGTCGAGTTTTCCATATATAATCATATAAATGGAATTAGCTCCTAGTTGCCCTTATTCTATATACTTATTACTGGAAGCCACGCAGCCAATCGTAAATACTCTTCTAAGGTTCTTTATATCTCCCAGATCTGGGAAGCCATATAAGTGGGAATTTTTAGACATGTAACACAACAAGTAAAGATATGTCTATCCCTTATTTTCCATGCACAAGTACTATTGAAGTATTTTTATAGAAAACAATAAAAAGGGAAGTATCTGTAAGATTTATTCAATCAAAAGAACATTTGAGAAATATTTTCAAAAACGAATCTATGAGAATCGAGAAATCATTATCATTTGCAAAGAAATGGATGGAAACATTCCATTCACAAACAAAAAGTGTAATTTGCTGAATCAGAAACTAGTGCATCGATTCCTAATTAATTCCTCTTTTTATACTATAATTTTTCCAGGC
>CAZLNG010000071.1:0-21093 GCA_964560735.1 uncultured Methanosarcinales archaeon
CCGTTTTTTAAGATACCGTTTTTTAAGATACCGTTTTTTAAGATACCGTTTTTTAGGATACCGTTTTTTCACAGATGCCTTGAACGCCTAATGTCTTTTCGCAAATATAAGACTACGGATGTACTGAAAATTAGATATATAATTTTAGAAGTACTGTAAATTATACAAAAAGTGGAAAATCTAAAATCCTTTCTAACAAAAAAGGAAACTTTATAGAAAAAAGGAAGTTGCCAAATGGTTACATGTCAATTAACGGCAACTGTCTTCTGAGGTCTGGCAGATATCCTTCTCTGTGCAGAGCTATTTTATAATCACTTATCACGCTGCAGAGCTTGTGAGTGTATTTCATACAGTTGGCACCAACTTCCCCTTTGAATAACATCTTTTCGGTTTTCTCTATAAATTCGGGGTAAGTAAATACCAGTTCTTCTTTGGTGTGCAGGAACAGGGCTGTAAAGTCCCTGTGAATGCCCATACTCCTTTTAAGCAACTCGACGTTCAGGTGGTCTTCGGAAAGAAAACTGTTGAATTTCACAAATGTATAAAAGTCTGCGATATTCTGGTTTAAGGAGTTCAGGATTGAATATAGCACGTTATCTGTTTCCGGAAGGGGTATATCCGGAAGATTTAGATATTCACCATCGAAGGTTTCGTTTTCTTCTATGTTTTGATCCCGGGTTGTATCATGATCCATTTTATCACCCTGGTGAGGCGTTCCTTTTCAATTAATGATTTGGCAGTTCTGCTTTATGTAACGAACTCAATCATTTTCGTTTGTTCTTTGAGGTGGCTTACGGATACACTTACACGTTTAGGGTGGCTGTAGGTGCATCAATCGAGTACTGCTGTAGTCCATCGCTTCCCCACTCGAAGCGGTTGCAGGCATATTTCAATGCTTAAGATTCCGTTTTTCCTTCACAAATCCAGCCCGGAAGGGCTAATTCAGTTCTATAAAATAAATTCGATTAAACTCTTAGGCTCTTGCATCTCACTATATATAAAATTATGTCTTAATAAAACAATATAAATATAATTTATAAGGAATCTTCACTCGTCACTGTAAAAATCCCTAATTAAACAAATAATATACTTCAGTGCTAGAATATATACCTGAGCATGAAATATTATAATTAAGTTCTGGAAACTAGTATTTTTGAATCAAAAACTGGGAATAAGCCAGAGATAAATGAAGATAAGCTATAGATGCAAAGGTTCGAAATAAAAAATAAGCAAGGTACCCATTGTAAAATAGAGTAAAGGGTTCTTTATGTCCCCTTATTCTTTTAAATTCCCTGGAACCTTTCTACCTTCAAGGATTTCCATCCCTAGGGCCACAAAACCATATACAAGACTCAGCACAAGTATAATTGTTGCACCAGATGGGACATCCAGTAAATATGAAAGACCTATTCCTGCAACACTAATCACAGTACCGAAGACTATGGAAATTAACATCATATGCTTCAGGTTGTGTGTAAATTTACGGCTCAGGGAAGCAGGAATTGTCAGAAGAGCAATTACAAGGATGATGCCTACAACTTTAATAAGAACTACAATTGTCAGGGCAATAATACACAGGAGGAAAAGATAAAGTTTCTCTGTAGGAAGACCCTGAACAGTTGTGAACTCTTCGTCAAAACTAAGGGCGAGGAACTCTTTATACAGTAAATAGACAGCACTTAAAATGACCAGGTCAAGAACCAGCATCAAGTAGAGATCGGAACGAGGAACCGTCAGAATGTTTCCGAACAAGTAGGTCATAAGGTCAGGAGCATAACCTGGAGTCAGGTAGACAAATATAATTCCAAGAGCCATTCCAAGAGACCAGAGAATACCTATTGCACTATCTTCCGGGATTTTTGATTTCTTGCTCACTACTCCCATCACCAGGGCCGAAATCAGGCTGAAAGGAAGAACACCAAGCATGGGATTAATCCCGAGGAAATAACCCAGCCCAACTCCCCCAAAGGAAGCGTGGGCGATTCCGCCACTGATAAAGACAATTTTTTTGACAACAACATAAACACCTATAATCCCGCAGGCTATGCTTGCAAGGATTGCAGCAGCAAGGGCGTTCTGGATGAAGCTATACTGAAGAAGATCAAACATTTTATTTCTCCGTCAATCTGTTTTTTGAACCAATTTCAATCTTCAGGAATTCCTCTTGTGTATTTCCAGCACTCTGTGAGGTACTCCATGAGCAATCAGTTCGATAGGACACTGGTAAGTAGCTTCCAAATCCTCAACAGGAATTTCCCTGGAGTTATGATAATGTAGTGTGCGGTTCAGGCAAGCTATCCTATCGACATAGACAGAAACTGCACTGAGGTCATGGGTAACCATAATAATTGCCATTTCCTTCTTGAGCCTGTCCAGAAGGCGATAAAGCTCATCCTGCATGTGAGGATCAAGCCCGGAATTGGGTTCGTCTAGAAGCAGAAGTTTGGGTTTTGTGGCAAGAGCCCGGGCAATAAAGACTCTCTGCCGCTGCCCGCCTGAAAGCTGACCTATTTGTCGGTCTTTAAACTGTAACATCTCCACCGTTTTTAGAGCTTCTTCAGCCGCGATCCTGTCTTCCTTTGTATATTTTTTCAGAAAACCAGTATGGCTTATCCTGCCCGTCAGGACCACTTCCCAAACACTGATAGGGAAATCAAAATCAAATCCTCTGTACTGTGGTACATATCCCACAAGGTCTCTGCTCTTTTCAGGAGGCTTTCCAAAGAGCTTAACACCACCTCTATACGGCTTTAAAAGCCCCAGAAGCACTTTGAGAAATGTGGTCTTTCCGCCACCATTAGGTCCAATAATTCCGAGCAACCCGTTGGGCTCTTTTAATTCCAGATTCACTGCTTCAAGAATTGTCTGGTTTCCATAGCGAACCCAGACATCCTCCAGCTCTATAACCTTCTCCATTACTTTCCCTTCAGACTATCCGTTTTTATCTTATCTCGCATATTGCTCTTTTTATATTTAGATATAGAACCCAAACATTAATTTTACACAAGGTTTTTAGCAAAAATGTCAGAGACATTATCCATATTTTCAACATAATTTTTTGCAAGAGGATCAACTGCGACTACTTCACCGCCAATCTCGTCAGCTATAGCCTCAGCACTCCGCGTACTGAACTGGGGCTGGATAAAGATTACTTTTACCTGCTTTTCCTTTGCAAGATCCACAAGTTTGGCCAGGTCCTGAGCACTCGGCTCTTTTCCTTCAATCTCAACTGGAAGCATGGTAAGGTTGTAATCAACTGCAAAATATCCCCAGGATGGGTGGAAAACCATGAAATTTCTTTCCTTTTGCCCTTCAAGTTTCTCCCGGATCCTCGAATCCAGAGCATCCAGTTCTTTCAGGTAAGCATCCCTGTTCTGGGCATAGTAAGTTTCATTTCCAGGATCGATTTCCACAAGCCCCTCATAAATATTTTCGACCATGACCTTTGCATTTGCAGGAGATGTCCAGATATGTGGATCAAGTTCTGTTTCTTCCTGATCTCCATCACGTTCTTTTTCATGTTCAGATTCAGGCTCCACTGCTTGTTCTTCTCCTTCCCCTTCGTGGTCGTGGGCAGCAAGTTCCTTAAGTTCTATTCCATTTGAAGAGTTTACAATTAGAGTCCCACTGTTGATTGATTCGAACCTTTCGATCCAGACTTCCTCAAAAGGCATGCCGGTCCCGACTGTAACATACATAAGGGCTTCACTCACTTCACCCAGCTCCCTTGGAGAGGGTTCATACGTATGAGGGTCAGCTCCTGGAGGAATTACGACAACAGTTTTTACTTTTTCTCCTCCCACTTTTTCTACAAATTCTGCCTGGGGAAGAAGGCTAACAGCTACTGTTACGGGCTCGCTTGTTGCTGTTGTTTCAACTTTCTGTCCTGTGCTTTTATTAACCTGAGAGTCACCTGAATCCGCACAGCCACTGACAAACAGGCTCAGCCCTAAAATCAAAAAAACCAATAAAAGTATAATTTTCAGCTTCATAATTAAGATCCTTTTCTCTTCAGTTTCATTTTTACTTAGTTTCTTCATCTTTTTCGTTTCTGAAAGGTACTTGTTTAGAAGACGAGTTAAATATTATAGAGAAATTATAGAGAAAATTTGGAGTATACCCAAAAAAGTCAAAGTATTAGGAAAATTCTTTGGTTATTCCCCAAATTTATGTTCAGAAAATTTCATCAAATTCATCCCTAAATTACATCAGAGACCTATTTAAAGTTGAATTTATTCCGATTCTCAATGGTGATGTTCTTCATGTAAGCACTTCTCGTGACTTATTTCGCCGCATACTCCAAACATCGGATGGCCCATGGATTTACATATTTTGTTTACAGCATCTCTGGAAATAAAAGATTCAAAGCGTGAAACTTCATCACACGCTTCCTCTGACGAGAGCCCGTAATGAGTTAAGAGAAGACTCATAATCCTGTGTCTCCGGACAAGAAATTCAGCGTATATTTCACCCATTTCCGTCAAATGCACACCCCTGTAGGGAACATGGTTAAGGTATCCAGCTGCTGCAAGTTCGTTTAAGGTTTTACTCGTTGTAGAAGGGTCCACTTGCAAAACGGAAGATATTTCTGTGGTTTTTACAGTGCCTCCTCTTTCAAGAATGAATTTAAGATAATCTACCTTTCTCGGAGAGAGTTCAAGGCCCGTAAACTCAGGATAACTCTGCTCATTCATAAAGAAAAATACAAATAACAGCTATTTATTGTTTGCCATACACCAATTTTTAAAGTAATGTTTTTACTATATCAAAAGATAGATAAATTGAGAAAATTATCAAAATATCTGCGAATAAAAGGTTCAATAGCAGGAGAGAATCATTGGAAGAAAAAGCTCAATAGAAAAGAATATACACTCCGGAAACCAGGAAAAAACTCACAATACCCATCAGGACACCTCCAAGCGTATTTGACCTGAAAACCTCAGAGGGTCTCAGTTCTGCCAGTTCCCCGAAAATCCAGAAGAAAGGATCATTGACGTGAGAAATCAAGAAAGTACCTGAAGCCATTGAGAGGATCAGGATTTCCGGAGGAAGCCCAAGTTCCGGTACCAGAGGCAAGAGAAGCGAGGGTGCGACGAGCATGGTCACAACCCTTGATCCCTGAACAGTTTGAAAGGCTGCAGCAACAAGAAAGGGCACAAGGATATGAGGAAGGTTTAACTGCAAGAAAAAAAGACCTAGAGATTCCCCTGCTCCTGTCATGGCAAGAGTTGCACCAAGGGCTCCACCTCCGCAAAGGTCGAGAAGTACAACTCCACTTCTTCTCACTGCTTTTTCAACGAGAGTTCTTAGTTCGACAAACCCAAGCGATCTGCCAGAAAGAAGAGACAGAACAACACCTATAAGAAGCGCAATATTCGGGTTTCCCAGAAAAACAAATACAGGGTGAGAATGATCAAAACCTGTATTAAGGAAGATAAGAATTAAAGGAAGAAATATAGGAGAGTAAGCTTCAAGTCTTCCGAGTTTCAGTGAACTATTTTTATATAGATCTGTACTATTTTTCTGAATTACAGTTTCTTCTTCCTTTATTTCTATCATCTCTTCCTGCACACTGGTTACATATGTTGTTTTTATTTTTTCCAGCCTTCTGGCATAAAGGTAACCTGCAATGGAAGTAGGAATCGCGATTAAAAATCCCAAAATAATAAGCCTATCTGTGTTAGCTGAAAGCTCTTCTGCTGCCGAAATGATCACAGGCGAAGGGTATACTAGATTAAATGAGGCAACAGCACCAAGAGCCAGGGAAGTTGCAGTGGAAATAGAGGGGTTATCGAGTTTGGAAGCCAACTCTCTGGCTATTGGAATGAAGATAACATAGGCCAGAATATAACACATCATGGGCACAGAGAAAAGAAAACCAAGGAGGTTCAGGGCAAGCAGAGGATTTCTGAAAAAACGTACAATATCAGAAGCTATTAAGGACATTCCTCCATTCGCCTGTAGTAGAAGTCCGATAATGCTTCCGCATGTGATGATTATGGCAAAACTTGAAAAAACCTTGCCAAGACCTTCAGTCACTGCTTTAACTGTAGCCAGAGGTTCTCCTGCAAGAATTCCTGTGAGAATAGATACAAAGATAAGACTGAGAAAGGGGTGTAACCTGAGTACAGTTGTAAAAAACAGGATACATAAAAGGGCAAAAAGGAAAATAAAAACAGGATGCATATCTTACAAAATGTACTTATGTTTACTTAAGTACTACTATTATTTTCTTAAATATTCTTATCATGAGAAGTTAAATCATTGAGTTCGTCAATTTCTTCTTCTCCAAGTACCCTGGCAAGGTTCAGGAGAACAATAATTCTGTTTCCTACCTTTCCAACGCCTTTTAAATATTCTGCATTAATTTTTGATTTGATTATTTCGGGAGTTGGTTCAATAGAAGAAAGAGGTAGTCTCAGGATCTCAGTTACAGAATTTACAAGCATTCCAATTACTGTGCCTCTAACTTCCAGTATAATGATTTTTGAGAGACTGTCTGTTTCTTTTGAACTAAAGCCAAGACGTTTGTTGAGATCTATTACAACAACTATTTTTCCGCGAAGGTTAATGAGTCCCTTTATACATTCAGGAGCCTGAGGAATGGAAGTAATCCTGGAAACCGGGATAATTTCGGAGACCTGCATGATTTCGACTCCGAACTCCTCGCCTGAAAGTTCAAAGATTACTAATTGAAGATTCTTTTCTGAAAATGTTGAACTCTCGCTGGCTGTCTCTTCAAACATTTTAACGCCTCAGAACTAATTAAATAGCTTAGAATCAATGGTGTTTTCGGACAGATTTAATCAATAGTGCTTTCTCGCAAATTCAATCAGTAGTGTTCTGTCAGATTCAGTCAATAGTATTTTCTGATCCTTTTCTTGAGTTATCAAGCCTGAATTTCTCAGTGGCTTTTCTCATCTTTTCTCCACGAAGAGCAAGGTCACTGGCCATACTGGCTAGCTCTGACATTGAAGCACTCTGTTCTTCGAGAGCTGCGGCAGTTTCCTGGATTCCCGCAGCAGATTGTTCCGATATGGAGGAAATGTCTTCCAGGGTGGAAGTTATCTCTTCAATAGATGCAGACTGTTCCTCTGTAGCTGCTGCAACGTCTTCTATCATATTAGTTATTTCATTAATTGTAGAAACAATCCCTGAAACCATTTCAACTGCTGAGTTAACCGACAATGTTCCAATCTGCACTTCTTTTTTACTTGATTCTATACTTTCCACAGTCTCGCTAATGCCGTCTCTAATCTCATCGATTAACTTCGAGATGTCTTTGGCAGCACGGCCTGATTCTTCAGCAAGTTTACGGACTTCATCAGCTACAACAGAGAAACCTCTGCCGTGTTCACCTGCCCGTGCAGCCTCAATTGCAGCGTTCAACGCGAGCATATTTGTCTGATCTGCTATCCTGGTGATAAGAGTGATAATATCATTGATTTGCTGGGATTTGGAATCCAGATCCCTGATTACTTCCTCAGTCCCATCAACAGAAGAACGAATAAGATCCATTTTCAACAGGACTTCTCTCGAAGCACTCCCTATATCCCCAACAGTGCGATTGACAAGGTTAGTGTTTCTGGAAACTTTCTGGGTATTTTCCGCAACTTCCTGGATATTATGCGTCATATCCTGCATTGCATGAGTTATATCGACTATTTTTGTGTTCTGAACCTCTGTTCCATTTGAGATTTCAGCCGCATTGTCGGAAATTTTCCTGGAAGCGGAAGCCACTTCCTCAGACGAAGCAGACATTTCTTCAGAAAGTGTAGAGAGGTGAAGTGAACTTTCCTGAATTTCCTTAATTAAGCTGCGAAGGTTCTCTACCATCGACTTAAAGGCGTCTGAGAGTTGGGAGATCTCACTTCTTGAATCTCCCTTAATCTTGACACTTAAATCTCCTTCAGAGATTCTGTCGGCCGCTTCAAGCAATTCATACATTGGTTTTCTGTACACATTCAAAATCACAAAAACGAGTAAAGCCCCTATAAGAATTGAAAGAAGAGTAACCAGAAGAATTTTATTTACAGAACTTACAATCAGAGAGTTCAGTTTATCTTTCTGATCAGTACTGGCAGCTGTAGCGACCTCACCAACCTGTGCGGCTATAATCGCCATATTAGTCACTTCAACAGCTTTTCTTTCCTTAAGAGCTTTCAGACGGTCAAAATCTGACTGGATTTCTCTAGCACTGGCGACGATTATCTTTCCACGTTCAATATTCTCAGGCTTTACCATTTGTTCATCGAGGCTTTCAGTAACGTTGATTACATCCACCATGAGCCGGCCAAATTCCTCTGCAGATTGATTTTCAGGAGAGATTATATAATTCTGATATTCATTCCGAGCTTCCATAGCGAGTATACTTATTCTCTGGGCTTCCTGAGCATTGGATAATTTAAGCTGGAGAACGTTGCCTGAAGAGCCATTTACTATATATTGCTGATATTGAGTCATCTGGTCTCTATAAATCTCATCAGACTTCTGCAACAAAAGTTCGCCATTTAAGACAATTTCTTTTCTCAGAACTATCTCTTCGTCATCTGCTTTAACATACCTGTCAAAGGCGTCTTTAAAATCGCTGGAGTTTTCAAGAATAGAATCCATTCGATTCTGATTTACAGGATCGAGATAGCCCAGATATATTTTCTTGGATATTGTTGCCTGTGTGGGCACCAGGTTAAGATGCTTATAAACGTCTTTCCTGTAAATGGGATCACCATGAATAACGTAGCTTTCTTCAGCTTCCAGAGCCCCCTGCATATTATTCACAATGAAGGTCATGTTTTGAATAGCTCGGCTTTTCTTTTCAACCTCGTTCATACCTTGATAGCCTGTATAGCCAACAAAGAAAATTAAAATTAGAAGAAGAACAAAGCCTATCACTACATGCCCTATTTTTGTGTTTTTATACATCTTTCCACCTGTGCTTCCAGCTTCTTCCCATGCATCTTTTCTGTCTGTAATTGAACATTTAGCCTATCAAATGCACATGATAAATGTAAGTGGCAAAAGTACCTTAATTGTCTCTGTAAAAAAATTATCAGATCTTCTAATTAATTACTCAATACAGATTATTTGAGAATTGATAAATTTTCTGATTTGTTTAAAGAGCAGAATCAAAGAAACGTGTATAAACGTGTATAAACGTCTATTGTACGTTAGTTATACAGGATTCTTCTGTAGAAAATAATTCCTATATCTTTAATGGAAAAGGTGTGTTATGTGAGAAATTCTTCAACCTGTGATCTGAAGATACTAAAATTTATAGGTTTGGCAAGAACAGCATGACATCCTGCCTCAAGAAACTTCTGTTCACTTTCAGGATCACAATATCCCGTAACTGCGATTATTCTTATGTTTCTGGTCTCAGGATTGTGTTTAATCCTTTGAAGCAATTCAAGTCCATTCATCTTCGGAAGTTCCATATCAAGCAACACAAGATCGATCTTCATTCCACTCAGAACCTCAAGAGCTTCGAAACCATCTTTTGCTTTTTTCGGCTCATATCCAAAAGATTCAAGTAAATCTGCTTCAACAAGAAGATTAAGCAAATTATCTTCAACAATCAGGATTTCAGGCACTTAAAACAACTCCTAGAGGGTTGAACAGAAAATATCTGTAAGTGAGATTATTTTTATGGTATTAAAAGAGTGGAATTGTGCGAAAAATGAAATAAGAGCTTTAATAAACTCTTTTCATATGTTTTGAATATATATGCAGACCTGCCACCCTGTCAATAATTCAATACTTACTGCTCAATAACTTTACTGCTAAATCATTTTCGAGTCAAATAAACATGATTTTAGGCTTATAAGAAAATCAGTTCTTTTTCCAGTCAGTCCTGTGGATAAGTAACTGATTTTCACTGGGTAAATTCCCCAACCTACTAAGTAATCTATAAAGATCAAGAGATTATAAACTTATTTATTAACTATATACCTCATATTTTTAATATATAAATAGAAGATAAAAAGAGGCTTTGAACTGAAATATTATTATTTTAAAGACAAAAATCACAGTTAGGGTTTTTGGTTAAATCTTACTAACTGTTTAATAATTTACTTTCCAGCCTGATGAATAAATGAAAACCTGGGTTGAAAAACGAGAACAAATCAGTATACTTTTATAAATAGATTGTTAACTTGTCACTTATCTATAAACAATTTAACCGATTCGAAACAACCCAATTTGTCAAAAATAATTAAAAAGATTAATCATCAGATTTAACGTATAATTTTTTACATACTTAAGATAGAGGTGCATTAACAAGAAAACTTGATTTATTTTTGTACGTTAACCTATTATCTTTCAATATAATCTTTGAACCTTAATTTCTTAAATTCAAGCATGAATTTATGAAGAATCGACAGAGGCGCTGTTCGGCATGGATAAAATGAGGATTCGGGATATTCCAGAAGACAGGAACATAAACATAATCCTGTATACGACTTGTCAAATAATTGCACGAGGTAGGAAATATGGCCAGAATAATGATCGTTGACGATGCCGAATTTATGCGAATGATAATTAGGGACATTCTTTTAATTCATGGGCACGAAGTGGTTGCTGAAGTGGGAGACGGGGAAGAAGCACTTCAGACATATATTGAGATAAAACCAGATATTGTGTTAATGGATATAATTATGCCAGATATGGATGGAAAAGAGGCATTAAAAAAAATTCTTGTTATGGATCCTGAAGCGAAAGTAGTCATGTGTTCTTCTCTAGGACAGCAGGCAGTGATAACAGAGTCAATGAAGATAGGCGCTATGGGTTTTATAGTAAAACCTTTTGAGCCTGAGGGAATGCTGGAAGTAATAAGAAAAATTGCTGAGCCAAATTAAAAAAGTTAAGGCTAATAAAACCATTTAAAGTAAAAAATGAACATAGATTCTATAAAATGAAGATTAATTAAAATATGAGTCTTATTAAAAAAGGAATCCAGGACTATGTATGAATCAGTGTTTGCAATAGAAATATTATTGAAGATTCGAAATCCTGAGAAAATAATAAGTTTGTCTGCTACTGTTAATTAAGTCCTTAGTCCTGTTGATATAATAAACTCCTGCGGATTTTTACTTTCTAGAAGCTAAATACAAGATTACCTCAGGGGTAAAAGAGACATGAATAGATATATTAAAGGAAGAAATTGCCTTAAAGCCCCGAAAATATCGTATATCAATTGTACAGAATATAATTAATCTTGAAAGAGAGGTATTTCATTTGCCACATAATCCAAAAAAGCCTGGATAAAGATCTTCGGCAAATATTCTCTTATTGATCTTATTTCTCTTAATTTCTCTTACTTTCTCTTGGATTTATTTCAGACTTGTTGTTCAGATTTATGCCCAGAATAAATGACCTTATCCACAACATAACGGACTGGACATAGAAAATGATTTAAAGTAATTAAAGACGGGAGAGAAAATGATAGCTGAGGCCATGAGTTCACATATAATTTACAGAATTCCCGAGAAAATTGAGGCAAGAAGTAACATATTTTATACTCCCTCTGGATAAAATTGCTGGAGAAATTATGAAAATAGTAGACTGATTTTTGGGACTAGAAGGCAGGAAAAGTTATGGATATGTCAAAATATATTGGTATTTTCAGGGCAGAATCTGAAAAATATATTAAAGAACTGAGCGATTCCCTGCTGGCACTTGAGAAAGACCCTGAGAGTACCGAACAGATGAATATAATATTTCGTGCAGCTCATACCTTCAAAGGCATGGCTTCCACAATGGGGTTTAGAGAAATTGTCGAATTAACTCATGAAATGGAAAACCTGATAGATAGACTTCGTGCGCGAGAACTTACACTAAATTCTTCTTTAATTGACATTCTTTTCAAATGTCTTGATGCTCTCGAGGGGCTTGTAGATAATGCCTGCAAGGATAAGGGAAATGGGTCACAAGAAAGTAAAATATATGCAAATGAAATGTACGAGTCTTCTCCAGATGCCTGTGAGGTATTGAAGGCTTTAAAGGCCTTAAACGAAATTCCCAAAAAAAATTGCTCTCAAAAAAATGAAGTTTATCGCCTATCCGCAGAAATAAAAGATTATCAGGAAAACGGCGATAAGGATGGAAAAAATCCAGAAAATCATAGGGAAGCTGAAATTGTCAGGGCAATTTCAGAAGAAGCCTACGAAACTGAAAAGAAAGTTTTTGAAGTTGGAAAAGAAGGAAATGTCTATGCTTCTCTAAAATCTAATTTTAAAATAAAGAACATTCAGAGTTCAAGAATTAGCACAGAAAAACTTGATAAATTGCTGAATCTTGTGGGTGAACTTGCAATAAACAGGAGCAGAGTAAATGAGCTTGTAGGGAGCTTAAACTCTAAAGAGCTTGATCTTGCACTTTCCGAATCCTACAAACTAATAAGAGAGCTCCAGGAAGAGGTAATAGAGGCAAGAATGCTTCCTCTGGACCATATCACACATGTTTACCCCAGAATGATAAGAGATCTTGCACGAATACAAAATAAAAAAATTAATTTTATAATTAAAGGAAAAGAAATCAAGCTCGACAGGACTATTCTGGAAGAAATTGGAGATTCTCTTGTACACCTGTTAAGAAATGCTGTTGATCACGGAATCGAACTCCCAGAGACGCGAGCAGAACTTGGAAAAGAAGCAGCAGGCACAATAACTATTGCAGCTTCAAGACAGGAGAACTTCGCCCTTATAAAAATAGAAGATGATGGCAGTGGAATAAATACAAAAGAAATCCGAAAAATTGCATTAGAAAAGGGAATGATTTCAAGAGAAGAAGCTGAACAACTTCAGGAAAGGGAATTGATGCAGTTAATTTTTGCTCTCGGATTAAGTACGACAAACACGGTAACCGATATATCGGGAAGGGGCGTTGGAATGGATGTTGTAAAAGATCGAATCGAACGCCTTGGAGGAACCGTAAAAGTAGAATCAAAACCCGGATCTGGATCTAGCTTCGAACTGAAGCTGCCCTTAACTATTGCTCTTTATCAAGCTATGTTAATAAAAGTTGGAAAAGAAAGATATGCAATTCCTTTCACAAATATAGTAAAAAATATTGAAATTAATGCGGAAGAAATCAGATATATCAATCGAGAAGAGGCTATTATAATAAACAAAAAAGTTGTTCCACTCCTGAGATTGCATGAACTGTTTCAACTGCCTGCCCAGAAAAAAGACATCTCGGGAAGAACAATTCAGAAAAAAGAAAATATTCCTGTAGTTATAATAGAAAGAGCTGGACAGGAAATTGGAATTATTGTTGATGAACTAATTGGAAAGCAGGAAGTAATTGTGAAAAATTTTAAGAGTAGGCTCCTTGATAGTACAAGAGGTTTTGCAGGAGCAACAATTCTGGGAGATGGAGATGTTATTTTAATAATAGATATTAATTCACTTATTTAATAAGTTTAATTCTCTCATTTAGACTGTAAGGAATTATTTTATTGAAGATAAAATAGTTGCAAAGATGGAAGATTGTTGCCGGTGAAGAAATGAGAAATAATTCAATGGGCAGGGGTTTTGCTCAAAAAGCAACTGATGAAGAAATAAAAGCAGATAGAATCCTGGAGGAAGATTTGGGATTTGAAATATTAAAGAAAAATATTACTGATAACACCGGCTTTAACTGTGAGTACTATAAGGAGGCTCATTTCAGACGCAGAATAAACGTGCGTGTCAGGGCTACCAATTCCAATAGCTACGAAGCTTACCTCAAGCTCTTAAAAAAAGATCCTGGAGAATACGAGCTTCTGGTTGAAACCCTTACTGTAAATGTCAGTGAGTTTTTTCGAAATCCGGAAACCTTCAGAATAATTGAGAAAGAAATTATTCCTTCTATTATCAAATGTAAATCAAAGTCGCTGATAAAGTCAATTAGAATATGGAGTGCTGGTTGTGCAACAGGAGAAGAAGTCTATTCTCTTGCCATTCTTCTACATAGAGTTCTGAAGAAAGATTTTAATAAATATAGAATAATAATAACTGGTACAGATATTGATGCTGAGAGTCTTGAAAAAGCAAGAAAAGGGCTCTATAATGAAAATTCACTTAAAAATGTCGACATGAGCATAAAAGAATATTATTTCTTAAAAAAAGGAGAAGAATATCAGGTAATTGATCAATTAAAAAATATAACTCATTTCAAACGTCATGATCTGATATCTGACCCTAAAGTAAGTAATTTTGATATTATCGTCTGTAGAAACGTAATGATATACTTTAAAAAAGAAATTCAGGAACGATTACAGCTTGGTTTTTATCAGGCACTGGAAAAAGGGGGATTTTTTGCAATAGGGAAAGCAGAAACATTGCTTGGAACTGCATCCTGCCTTTTTAAGCCTTATAATTCAAGAGAACGCCTTTACATGAGAGAAACTTCAGAGGAAAGTCATAGGAAGGATCAGGAACTTCAAAAGTTTAAGAGAATAGATAAAAGCTCTGAAGACAAACCAGGAATAATGAAGTAACTCAAAAATAAAGGGTAAAACTTATTTTTACTATTTATTCAAGATTTTTTTACCTGAAGCTGATTTTATATTGATTATCTACTGTTTACGCAACAGGCTCTACTATTGTTGTTAATTCTTAGTGTTATTGTTAATTCTTATTGAGTTGTAGTGAAAATATTTTGAGTTTGTTATTTATCTTATTTGGATTCCTCATCTTTTCCCCGAAAAATTATATATTTGATATAAATATTATAATTGACATTAATTAACCCCATTAATAAATAAAAAAAATGAAAGTAACATAAAACTTTAAGTGTATGTCTGAGATTAAGTAACACTTTGATTAAACACTTTAATTAAACATTTTGATTAAGTAAATAGTCTGTACGGCAAGAAAAGTCGAAAAAGCATTAAATAGAGCATCTGAAGTTTGGTAATAAAAACGGACAGATTAACAGCTCTAAAAAAACAGAAATTATTAAACCGAAATACCCCAAAATAGCTGAAAATTAACTGAAAACTAATGTAACTACCTTTAAATTATAAGCACAATGTAAACTAATACCAAAAGCAGAGGAGGGGATTTTTATAGAAATCAATGGAGTAGAAATTGAAGATACATATGCAGAAGCGTTTCCGATCAAGATTGCAAGGGTGCTCATAACAGCAGCTACTAAGAGATGGGCTTTAGTGGCAGCCACCGAAGCTACGGGTTTTGCAACATCAGTCATAATGTGTCCTGCAGAAGCAGGCATCGAAAGATTGGTAAGTCCTAGTGAAACTCCTGATGGAAGGCCTGGAGTTTATATTCAGATATGTACTTTCAAATATGAAGCTCTGGAAGAGCAGCTGCTTGAAAGGATTGGACAGTGCGTCCTCACCGCCCCTACAACTGCAGTCTTCAACGGGCTTCCTGAAGCTGAAAAACAATTTAATGTGGGTTTTAAACTTAAATTCTTCGCAGATGGCATGGAGTCAGAAACCCAGATTGCAGGTCGCAAAGTGTATAAAATCCCAATTATGGAGGGAGACTTCCTGACCGAAGACAACATTGGAGCGGTAGCTGGAATTGCAGGCGGAAACTTCTTCATTTTCGGAGACTCCCAGATGAGCGCCCTGACTGCAGCCGAAGTTGCTGTTGATGCAATTGCAGAACTTGAAGGTACAATTACTCCCTTCCCTGGCGGCATTGTAGCGAGTGGGTCAAAATCCGGAGCAAATAAGTATAAATTCCTGAAAGCTACTGCTAACGAAAAGTTCTGTCCCTCCATAAAGGATAAAGTTGAGGACACTGAAATTCCGGCAGATGTCAATGCTGTCTATGAAATAGTTATCAATGGGCTTGATGAAGAAAGCATAAAAGCTGCCATGAAAGCAGGAATTAAAGCTGCTGTAACTGTTCCCGGAATTAAGAAAATCTCAGCCGGAAATTACGGTGGAAAACTCGGAAAATACCAGTTCAGACTTCATGAGCTCTTCTGAGCTCAATAATTTTTTTACTTTTTGGACAATTTATTCCCTAATATATGCCGTCATATATTGTAATTACATGCTTTTATTTCTCAATATTTTCTCAAACTTATCCAAACTTTTTCTTTGCATTTATCCAAAATTCTCTCACAATCATCTAAATATCTTTTTACAATAAAGAAAAGAGAGATGAAGGAAAAAATAAATGAAGGAAAAAGAGAAAAAGGGAAAAATGTAGGAAAGCACTCACTCATCAGTATTTAGAGTCCAAGAGCGCTGAAACCGGATTGCAGAATAACCCTTGGGTCAAGGCCAGTAACATGCATCATGACAGAAGCTGCAACTAAAGTTCCTGTTGCGCTTCCGATATTTGCGAAACTGGCAACGAGGAGAACTCTCATGAACTTGTTTTTGAACAACTCCCTGAAAGTTTCTATCCCTGCCAGAGCCTTTATATCTGCAGTGGTAGGATTTCGCTGTTTTGCTTCCACAAGTCCGGCAAACCAGCCTGCCGCAATCAACGGGTGTAAAGTGGTTAGCCAGGCAACCGAAAAGGCAGTCAGAATTGAGTAAGGATGACCGCCTGCAAGCAGAGTACCAATCGCACTGAGAGTCCCGGTAATAATGAACCACCATCCAAAGGCTATCAAAAGCATCTTCAGAGGGACTCCTGAAAGGAATAATAGTAAGAAAAAGCCAGCAATAAGAGCAACAAAAGCAAACGCTATAAATTTGCCTATGCCAAATCTTTTCTTTGGAATCTCCATAAGAGAATTAAGGGGAGGGATTGTCTTCGGATTTTTTAAATAGTTAATTACTCCGGGCTTATGTCCTGCTCCTATTACCGCGACAATATTTTTATTTCCGCCTACAGCAACATTAGCGATACTTCCTGCAAGATAAGCATCACGTTCATCAATCAAAACCTCAGCTGCAGTAGGGGCAAAACCTCTGAGTTCACTTACAAGAGCAGTCACAACATCGTGTTCTGTAATTTGATCAATATCGATTTCTGTTCCTTTTCCGATCCCTACAAGGCCGCCTATAAGGGAACCAATCATTCTGATCTTTTCCATGAATTTCATTTTTCCCCAGAAGCGCTGAAGAGTCACCTGGATGTCCCGGTCAATTAAGGCAACTTTGGCTCCTGAAGATTCGGCTTCCTCTATTGCGGCAAGCATCTCAGCTCCAGGTTTTACCCCCATGTCGTCCCCGATCTTTTTCTGCACATAGGCAAGAAGCCAGTGGACAATGTAATAATTAATCTTCCCTTCGGAGAGAATTTCCTTGATAGGGACCTGGCTTTCCTGCACATTTCCTTTCAGAGATTCATAACGTCCCCTGCAAAGCTCGACAGCAACAATATCGGGTTTTAAGTTCCTGATAGCAGTTTTAACTTCGGCCACGCTCTTTTCAGAAACATGAGCTGTACCTATAAGCACGATTTTTGAAGGTTGATGTTCGGCCTGGAGCCCATCGGCAGACAGGGTAGGTGAAGAAATTGAAACTTCCGAAGCGGAATCAGGCAGAGGTTCTGCAACAAATTCAGAACTAATGTCCAGTTTGCTTTCGATTTCGCTGGATTCTACTGTGGAAGCAGGCATAGAAACCTTATCTTCCTCTGATGTATTAATAGAAGAATCAGAAAGTTTAGACTTCCCGACAGAAATAGAATTTTCTGCGGATTCGGTCACAAGTTTGTCCATAGAATATATTGACTCCTGAGATGAACTATGAAAATTGTAATCAGGGTCCTTGTCCTGAGAATTTGTAATTTCAGGTTTGTCCATTATCAATCTCTCTGCTGCTACGAATTAGAAGTAATGGATGAGAATACATTACTTGAAAGATTGCATTTTATCACATGAATAATTAAGCTCTTCATATGAAATAATCTAGATATAAAAGAACCTAGTTACAGGCAATAATTACGTGTTGTAATTACCTGCTAGGAATTTATATCTTGCTACCTTGGGGTTTTCATTTTTTTATGTTTCTATACTATTTTTTTGATAATATATAGATTTTATTATTATATATTTTACTTTTAGCAACTTTATTTTTGTTTAAATCAATTCTTAGTTTAAATTAGTCTT
This sequence comes from uncultured Methanosarcinales archaeon, assembly GCA_964560735.1. GTDB lineage: Archaea > Halobacteriota > Methanosarcinia > Methanosarcinales > Methanosarcinaceae > Methanosarcina. The sequence goes on from CAZLNG010000071.1 coordinate 18,025, forward strand.
AGCTCAAATCAATTTTCTTTTGATAAAGAATTCCTTTGACAAAGAATTCCTTTTGAAATTACTCTGATCTAAGTCTCAAAACGTGTACAAGATCGGTTCTCGAAAGTATTCCTACAAGCGATCCATTATCAATCACCATAACTCTTCCGATATTTTTAGATGTTACCAGTTTCAGAACGTCACTGGCCCGTGCATCTGAAGGAACGGATATGACATTTCTGGTCATAATATCCGAGACTCGAGCTACAGGACGGTCAATATAAGGAACACGCTCTATGTCAGTAAAAGTTACAACACCTTTCAAGCTGCCTCCTTCAATTACAGGGTAACCCATATGCTTTTTCTCAAACATAAACTGGACAAGATCCTCCACGCTCATGGCAGGTTGAACAGAGACCACGTCCTTTGACATAATATCTCTAACCAGAATGTTTTCGAGACTTGCTTCTACCTGAGTTGAACGTTCCTCTTCAGAAGCACCTACGTAGATAAATAAGGCGATTAGAGGAAACCAGAGGTTTCCGACAAGAATCCCAAAAATCGCCATAAGAATTGCAAAAAACTTTCCTACAGAGGCTGCACTCTGGGTAGCTTTCACATAGGACATTTTTCTGGCATAGAATGCACGGAGTACTCTACCTCCATCCATGGGAAAAGCGGGCAGTAGATTGAAAACTCCAAGAACTAAATTCATAGTTCCAAGAATCCAGACAATATGATATATTGGGTTTTGAACAAGTGCAGAGTTAGAGAAAATAAAGTACCTGTATATAAACAGACATATTGAACCTACAACAAGGCTAGTAAAAGGCCCTACAAAAGCCATCTTTGCTTCCTGTCCAGGTTTCCTGGGTATCTCTTCCATAGCAGACACGCCTCCAAAGAGGAAGAGAGTAATACTGTCAATATTAACGCCGTAACGCATCGCCATATATGAGTGCGCAAGCTCATGTAAAAGAATTGAGGCAAAAAGCAGGATGGCAGTCAAAACTGAAAGCGTATACCTAGTTATGGGGGGTTCAACTCCCTCAAAACCAAAAGGTTGCGGATTAATAGCAAACACATAGGCAAACATGGGAAGGACCAGAAGGAAAGTAATATGCAGTTTAATAGGTATACCCATTATACTTCCGATTTCCAATGAAGATTTCATAAATAAAATACCCCCATTTTCGTTTCTAATATAAATAGGATAAAAAGTAATTTCAAATTCCAAAAGATTTCTAAATTATTATATCTTTATTAAGTTATGAACTTTTTAGTTATAAAACTTAACCTGAAAACAGAATTAATAATAAATCAATATTCTGTAAATCAATAAATTTCCTTACAAGAAGGCTATTCTCCCAAGTTACTATTTGGCGATGGCACTATATGATACTTGCCTGTACGTGCTCAATAAAAGAGATTGCTTAAAAAACTGAATCAAAAAGATAATGAAAGAAATATGGACCAAGGAAGGAGAGAAGCTGATAAATATCGGCAAATATTAAGTGCAGCAAATATTTAGTGGATTTCCAACATATCAGATAGACATCAGATTAAAAAACATAATAAAAATTAAAAAATTAATGATGGTAGAATTCTGTTTTAGAACTCTGATGTCACTTTTTTAGAATTCTGATGTCACTTTTTTAAGATCTTGAAGAAACTCTTCAATGTCCTTAGCTGTGTTGTGAGGCATGAGCACCAGACGGAGAGATCTGGGATTGCGGGTAATTGAAACGTTCCAGCCAAATTTTCTGAGAAGCTGCTCCCGGACGCGATCGGGGTCCGGAACTTTAAGAGCGACCACGTTCATTACAGGTTCAATAAAAGGCTCAAAGCCTATTATTCTAGCTTCTTTAACCAGCTTTGACGTGAGCTGCATGCAGTATTGCACATTTTTCGTGTAACCTTTACGGCCGAGGTGTTTCATGACAGCAAAAGTCGCGGCAGCTGAAGCCCCACTTCGGGTACCTGTGAGAGTGAACTGGGACTTTGTGGTGAGGTATGGAGTATTAACTTTGAGGGAATCGAGGAAAGAGGGAGACCTCAGCAGGAGAGCGCCGGATGGGATGGTTGAAAGCCCCATTTTGTGGGGATCTATTGCAATAGAGGTGACGCCTGGAACTTTAAAATCAAAAGAATATTGATTTTCCAGAAATGGGATGACAAAACCTCCGAAGGCTGCATCAACATGAAGGAAAAGTTCATTTTCAAGAGCCAACTTTGAGAGCTCCTCTATAGGATCTATCTGGCCAAATTCTGTAGTTCCCGCGATGCCGACAATTCCTACGGTATTTGAATCTATTAAGCTTTCAACAGAAGCAGGATCTACCTTGAACTCTGAATCCAGAAAAGCTCGTCTAACTTCAATCCCCATCATATTGGCGACTTTATCAAAGGAAAAATGAGCTGATTCGGGAATTACGATATTTGGAGTTGAATCTAGTTCTTTTTTGCCAGCAATTACAAGGTTTTTCATGCCCCTGACAGCCTGGATATTGGATTCAGTGCCCCCCGTTGTAAGGTAGCCGCAAACTGAACTTTCACAGTACTCTCCCGAAGGAGTTTCGACAGAAGGAGCATGGAGGAGTTCTCCAAGCATACTAATAACTTCTTTTTCCAGCTTGTGAGCTCCTGCAAAGAGTCCCAGGTCTCCCAGGTTAGCCTCAATGAAGAGCCTGTGAGCCTCAACTGCTATTTTATGAGGGTGAGTACACATTGAACTTAAAACCCGATAATAGTCCGTATCTTCTGACTTTACATTTTCCAGATAGGAAAATATCTCTTCTTCAGAAAGACCCTGCTCATTCATATGGATAAGGTAAAACCAGTTTTGTTTAAAAGACTTATGGAATACAGCTACAAAATTCCTTCACAATCACCAAGAAGAGCTCAAACCTTTTATAAGAGGTTTTAAGTCATCGACATTACAAAAAAAATCTACAAAAAAGCTATGTAATTGAAAGTGAAGCAGATAATAAGTATGCAGGGAAAATAAAGAAGAAAGTTTGAAAGAAGAAAAGTATAATGTTCTAAAGAGTGATGTAAGCTAAATAATCTGCATTAAACAACCGGTTATAT
>CAZLNG010000072.1:0-20543 GCA_964560735.1 uncultured Methanosarcinales archaeon
GGAAAAACGGAAAAACGGAAAAACGGAAAAACGGAAAAACGGAAAAACGGAAAAACAGAAAAACAGAGAAACAGAAAAAGAAGTTTCAGAAATTAAAAACTAAATGAGCCTTTGAGCCCTCAAAATTCATTCTCATTCCTTTGTTTCTTCTTAGTGAAATGGATAAAGTTAATTCTCAGGCTTAAAGGCTTCGATTATACTCGATTATATCCACTTCGGCAACTGAATTGATTCCATTAAGTTTCTCCACTACAATACTCCCTGTAATCAGGACATCAGGACCTTCGTCAACGTTTTTAATTCTCAGTCCTTTTGCTTTAAGCTCATCTGTTACTAAAGCATATTCATTATCTGGTTTAGTGCTATGGATGAAAATTTAGAAGAATGAAAATTTAGAAGAATGACGAAATTATAGATATGTTTTATTTTTTTTAGACTTAATAATAAAGAAGATTCTCACTTTTAAATTTAAAAATTTAGATTCTCTTTTTTTGGAAGTGTCAGTATAAGAGTTAACTGAATTTGATTTAGTTTATACCAGAAACGTCTATAAAAGCTTGAAAAGCTTCACCAGAGAAAATAGAAGAGTATGATAAATAAGAAATTAATAAAAATTTAGGAGTATTGAAAATAAAAATGGAATAAAAATTAATATGTATAGAAGTTAAGAAATGTCAGAGATCAAAAAGTCACAGATAAACCGTAAATATGATAAAAAGAAAACAAAACAAAAAAATAGAAAAAATTTGAAACTAAAGTTTCAAAGCTTCAGGCAGTAACATCCTTTCTCAGGATGTAGGCAACCATCTCAGGGTTAAGCTTGCTTTCCCTGGAAACTTTTTCCTCGATAGCTTCAGTGGATTTACCTTCAATTTTCAGCTCTTTTATTTCCTCAATGATTGATGAAGGGATACGGTAGTACTCGTTTATGTCCTTCCTGTGTCCCCAGACATCTCCTTCGATGAGCTGGATTCTCTGCATTTCAAGGAACATTTCTATTGATTTCGAGACCGTGCGCCGGTAAGATTTCGGAAGCTGTATGACCTCAATCTTTGGACAGTTCTCAACCAGTGAAAAAATATCCTTGTTTGAAGGCCTGAAGGCCAGATGCACTATTCTTTCATTTGGATTCAGTGTAAAGATTTCTTCTCTTGAACTCACAACCCTTATTTTCAAAGTTTATCCTCCCGATCTACTTATTTTTTTCATATGATACTAAAAAATTCTTCGTTAAATATTTTTCTATAATTATCGGAATTATTTAGGAAGAACTGAAGATTACTGTATTTTATTATTTTCGGAGGATTAGAATGAAAATGATGATAAAACAGTATTTAGTGCATCATTTTAGAGGGAACATATAAAAATATCTGGTATAATTTTCAAAAAGAATGGCCCCCAAAATTCACAAAAATATTAGAATTTTGTTAGAAACTATTTGATTTATCTCAGGTCAGGGCATTTTTAAGATTATAAATACTATAGTTTAGACTTCTATATATCGTTTAATATTGTGAAAAATTAACAGTGTCGTATATTTATCAAAAGAATAAATATATTACTGTTTATTTCAAGGCGATTTATAGTAGAGGAAATCCTCCGTAATAAAGACTTCCCAACTATCTTACATTAGCATTAAATTAATAATATTATTAATTATAAAGATATCTATTCAATAACAAAACATAAAATATATATATTTAAATTCTTGAAAAGCTCCCTGCATGCTCCTTACAGGGAAAAGATAAGATCCCCCGGTCACATTGTAAGAAAAAAATAAGATCGCTTCTATTCAAGAGGTTAGGATTCTAGCTTTTGAAATCTTTCCTGAGATTTGAGATTTATTCTTTAATGTACCTGTCTATTAACGGACTATAGCATAAAAGAAAAAATCTGCGGAATCACATAACTTTTATTAAACGTTATACTCATTATATTTCAGAAACTAAGACTGTCGTGAGGCCCCCGTATGGAAGAACCAGTTGTCACAAAAATAAAAGATAAATTCAATCAAATCGGAAATCCGGCAAAGATTCCGCTTATGAATGGGAAACAATTTTTCGAAGCCCGATTGGAAGAAGACGGAATTTACGTTGACAACCTGAAAAATCAACCATTTCTCCCCTGGAAAATATTTTCCGAAGCAATTAGTTGTCTAAAGGAAAATGGAGGACAGGTCAAAAAGGGAAATGCAACAAATTCCAGGCTGGGAGATGCTAATCTCGATCTGAATACAATGGAAGGATATATCGCAAGTAAAGTATACGGCTGTAAAACAGGAGATATAGTGTTTAAGAGAATGACACCAATATCTTCTATTCTTGCGTGGGCTGAAATTTGTGAAAATAAAAGGGGACAAATTTATCTTCTTTCTGTAAAAGAGGAACTTCAGTTTCTAAAAGGAAAAGTAGAAATTTCTCTGGCATCAAGTATTGAAAAAGACAAAAAAAGCCCTGAGGAAAGTTCCTTTTCCTTCCAGCTCAAAAACAAGGACATAGAGCTGGAAAACTTGAAAATTCAGCTTTCAAAAAACCTGGAAAGGATAAAAGAGCTTGAGAATCAGCTAGAAAGTCAGCTTGAAAGTGGACATGAAGAGATAAACAATTTAGAAGAGATTAGCAGATTAAAAGAAGAACTTAAGACTATAACCGAAAATACGTGTATACTTGAAAAGCAGCTTTCTGATTCCAGAGAAATCGTCAGAAACCTTGAGGAAAAACTCGCAGGAAACAATAAAGAATTTGAGAATACTGAAAAGCTTATCTCTGAAAAAGAAAGGAAACTGAGGGAATTTGAGCAAGAGATAGTTGAAAAGGAAGGAAAAATAGAAGCCCTGGAGACTTGCCTTGTTCAAAGAGAAGAAGAAATAAAAACCCTTGAGAATCAAACCTCTAAGAAAGAGGAAGCGATAAAAAGCCTTGAGACTGAGCTTAATCAGATAGAAGAGAAAATAAATGGCTTTGAAAACCAGCTATTTCAGAAAGAAGAAACAATAAAAAATCTTAAAGATCAGATTGTTTTGATGGGGGAAACAACTCAAAACCTTGAAGCCCAGATAATTCAAAAGAATGATTATACAGAAGTATTAAAAACTCAATTGAATGAAAAAGAGAATGCGATAAAGATCTTTGAGACAACAATTATTGGAAAAGATTCTGAAGTAAGGGATCTCCAGGAAGAACTTGCAGTTAAAATAGTTGAAGTCGAAAAGCTTGAATCCGAGCTTACGGAACAGAAAAAAGAGAAAAACAGGCTCAATACAGATCTCAAAGAAAGGGGAGAGAATATAAGAGCCCTTGAAGGAAAGCTTTCGGAAAACGAAGAAGAAATAGAGAAACTAAAAGAAAGCATTTCAATAAAAGATAGGGACCTTAAAACTCTGGCCGGAGAAGTGCTGGCAAAAGTTGGGGAGGTCAGGAAAATTGAAGAAAAACTTACGGTAAAAGAGAGAAAAATAAACACCATGGAAGTTATGCTTGTTACAAGTGAAGAAAAAGTGAAGACGCTTGAGAAGCAGCTTTCAGGTTACAAAGGAGAAGAAAATCTTGCAATTCAGCTTAGAGAAAAAGAGGAACTGATAAAACAATTAAAAGGCACACTTGCAAGTAAGGAAGAGGAATTTTCCAGGCTGAGTGAAGAGAATAGAAAGTTTAAGAGGCAGCAGAAAATGGAGTCTGAAGGATTAAGGCAGATAGAAGAACAGAAGGCCTCAAGAAAATGGTGGAAACGCTTGTGAATTAAACAAAAGAAAACTTTTCTTTAAATATTACTCAATCCTGGCTCCTCAGGACCAGAAGCCATAAAAGAACTGTGAAGCAGATGAAGGATCAGATCAGGACTAATTTTCCTGATATTTGTAATCTCTCCAATTATTTCTTCTTCCGTTCTTCCCTGAATTTCTAATTCTTTTATCTTATCAAGCACATAGGCAGGAACTACAAAATAGTTGTTAAGGTCATGCCAGTGCCCGCTGACATCTCCTTTTACCAGATGAATACCTGAGGAAGCAAGGTACATCTTGATAAATTTAGATAGTCCCTCGTAAGAAGAAGCAGGAAGTTGAATTAATTCTATTCCAGGGCATGTCTTGACCAGACTAAAAAAGTCCCGGTCTGAAGGCCTGAAAGCAAGATGCACAGCCTTTTCCTCGATTCTCATGCCGAGAATCTCCTCCCTGCTTTTTATAACTCTGATGCGTATACTACCTGGCCCCATTTATTCTCCCATTTCTATCTAAGCACGGATCATTTATTTAATTTTGTATTACAGTCTTTCTGATCAAATTTCAGTATAATCAAATATTAATAGTCAAGAAGATGTAAAAAAAGAAAAATATATCTTCGGATACTGAATTAGTTGTAAACATATGCTTTAAAGAAATAATATAAACATAAATTATAAAGAAGTGGCGTGATAGTAATTTAAAAATTCCTGTCGGAATTTTTTCCAAGGCCTGCTGCGACAGCCTGCCCCAGGGAAATACACCCATCACCACAGGGAATCTGACGGTGGACTAGAAATTCAAAGCCTGCTTCACTGATAGAGTTTGCAACACATGAAGTGATATGATCATTATATGCAACTCCTCCACTCAAGCCTATAATTTCAAGGCCCCTTTGTGCGGCAAGGGAAACCGCGAGCTCAGAGACTCCTTTTGCAAGATGGGCTTCAACCGCAAAAGCCAGATCATCAGAAGAGTACTTCCCGAAAAGTTCATAAACACCCAGAAGGAGTTCAGTTGTGTCAAGCACTGGCAATCCTGTACCTCTGTCTTCCCTAAAAACCAGAGGAAGATCAACCAGATGAGTACTCTTTTTTGCGGCAGATTCAAGTTTCATTGCAGGTTCACCATCATATGTCCTTGTTCCGCAGATTCCAAGCATTGATGCCGCTGCATCGAGAACTCTACCTGTACTGCTGCTCGGAATAACATTTATTCCTCTCTCAAGCTGTTTCAGAACTGCCGAAAATTCCAGCTCTCCATTAGGGAAATTTAGAGGAAGTTTTTTTAGTTCTTCTATTCCAAGTTTCTCGAAGAGGATGCCCAGTACCATTCTTGAGGGTACCCTGGATGCAATGTCCCCACCGGGCATAAGTTGAGGAAGTAGATGTCCAATTCGTTCATGCCCGAAATAGGAAGCTTCGAAAAGTTCCCCTCCCCAGATTGTACCGTCACCGCCATATCCGACCCCGTCAAGAGAAATTCCCAGAATTCGAGAGTCTATTGGGAGAGAGTTGTCAGCCATAAGCGCCAGGCAGTGGGCGTAATGATGCTGGACTCTGAGTGTACTTTCGCCTCCTCTTTCCATTGCAAAACGAGTTGTATTAAATGAGGGGTGCAGATCACAGCCCCATCGAAGAGGCTCTATTCCCGTAAGCTGAATCAGGTGCCGGACTACTTCGGAATGGTACCTGAAAGTTTCCAGGTGGCTGGTGTTTCCTATGTATTGAGAAATGTAGGCAAGCTTTCCTTTTGCCAGGGTCACGGTTGAGTTCATTTCAGCCCCTACCCCTATAGAAGCTTCGACTCCGAAAGGTAATTCTATAGGCTCAGGTACAAAACCTCTTGAACGCCGGATAAAAGCTGCTCTTCCGTTCACAATCCTGATGACAGTATCATCATTCCTATTTGCAATAACTCTGTTATGCAGCAGATGAAAATCCACGATTCCTTTGAGTCTTTCAATCGCTTCCGTGTTTTCAATAACCATAGGCCTTCCTGGAAGATTTGCCGAAGTCAGAACATACACAGCGTCAGGCACACGGTCGAAAAGTAGATTTTGGGTGCCTGTATATGGAAGCATAACTCCTATATTATGTAGATCAGGAGAAACGGATTCTGCCAGATTAAATTTTTCAGACTTGGGAAGTACGGTGATCGGGCGGCGATAGGATGTAAGGTATTCTCTGCCTGGACCCTCAAGCTCCGCAAAAGATTCTACTACGTCAACATTTTTTGCCATAACCGCAAAAGGCTGCTCAGGACGCCTCAACCGTTCTCTAAGCTCCTTAACTGGTTCATCCTCCAGGGCATTGCAGGCAATATGAAAACCTCCGAATCCTTTGATAGAAAAGATCGAACCCTGCTGAAGAAGGTCAGAAGCTTTAGCAACTGCATCGTAGCCCTTTGCCAGTATATTTCCGTCCAGATCTAAAAGCCGGAGCTCTGGGCCGCATTTTGGGCAGCAGACAGGCTGAGCGTGATATCTTCGATTTAGAGGGTCGGTATATTCTGTTTCACACTCCGGGCAAAGAGGAAAATCTGCCATTGTTGTATTTCCCCGGTCATAAGGAAGAGCCCGGACTGTAGTATAACGAGGACCGCAATTTGTGCAGACAGTAAAAGGATAGTGATAATATCGGGAAGAAGGGTCAAAAATCTCTGACCTGCACTGTTCGCAAATGGCAGTATCCGGGGGAATTATAGAATTTTCAAAAACTCCGGATTCGCTATGTACAATAATAAATTTTGAATAACCTGAAAAAGGAACATTTTTTGTTCTGATTTCGTTAATTTTAGCAAGAGGAGGTTTTTTTTCAGGCAGGTCTTCAAGAAAACCCTTAATGGATTCAAGATCCCCCTCTATAAGAATCTCCACATGGTTTCCGAGATTTTTTACATATCCGAACAAGCCATGTGCTTTTGCAAGCTGGTATATGAAGGGACGAAAACCAACACCCTGCACAGTCCCTGTCACATGTAGGAGCTTTGCTTCGTTTTGCATAGAAATTAGGATTGATACTGGTCGTTAAAATAGATTTCTAATTTAAATTTAATGCATCTCGAATCAAAAGAAAAAGCTCAAAAAGCGATATCAATCTAAAATTTAAAAGGATAAAATTTAAAAGGATTGAAAAGAGGCAGTTTTAGCCAAAGATCAGTGCCTGAAGTAAAAAATAAAAGGTATCCTGAAGTTCAGGTCACAAAAAGCTTGGATAAACTGTCTTTAAGATAATTATGAACCCCATAAACATCATCATTAAGGAAATCATCCAGGCTGCCTGCAATAGACGAGCCTGGTTCTGGGGTTCAGCCAGTTTAAATACTGCTCTTTCAATCAGATTCGGTTGATCTTCACACTCTGCCATGAGATTAACTTTTGGTTCTTGCCTTGATTCTCTTCAACCTGAAAGTATTTTCCCTCTCCATCTCCTCAAGAGCGAAGCGGATGAATTTCATGGCTGCAACGAGCTCGGGAATGACCTTGAATTCGAGAGCGTTTACACGCCTCTTGGTCTTCTCGATTTCATCAAGGAGCCTTTTCATTGTAGTTTCCAGCTCTGCTGCCGTGATAATTTTTTCGACCAGGTCCTCATAGGCATCAGCAGCTTCATCGATATACGAGTTAGTACCGATGATACCGTAACCCCTTTCGAGAAGGGTTTTTTTGACGCCTGTAGAGCTAATCTTTGGCACCACGACACCCATTATATTTTTCCCTGAAAGACTGATTTCGGGGGATTCTTTAGCTGTGAAAGCTACTGACTTGACTGTAACCATTCCGTTCACTGCAGAGGCAAGATTGATCACTTCTTCAGCTCTTAAATAGGCAGCATCCAGCTCGGTTCTAACGTTCCTTGCTTCGTTAAGGATCTTGAAGAACTCAAGAATAAGACCGTCTCTTTTCATCTTAAGGAGCTTATGCCCACGTTCAGATAGCTGGATTCTTTTCTTGAGCTGGATCAGCTCCGACCGAGTTGGTTTTACGTCCAGAGCCATGACTATCACTTAGCCTTGTGTGCAGGATGATATTTCTGGATGTACTTGTTGTCAATCCTACCCAATGCTGATTCAGGGAGGTGGGCAATAATCTTCCAGCCAATTTCCAGAGTATCTACAATGGTCCTGTTTTCGTTTCTTCCCTGAGTAACAAAGTTCTTTTCGAAAAGGTCGGCAAACTCGAGGAATTTGACGTCTCTTTCGGACAGGGCTTCCTTACCGACGATTGCCACGAGACCTCTCAGGTCACGCCCTTCTGCATAACCTGCAAACAACTGGTCAGAAACAGCTTTGTGGTCTTCCCTTGTCTTCCCTGCGCCTATACCCGAGTTCATCAGCCTGGAAAGAGATGGCAGCACATTGATTGGGGGATAGATACCTTTCCTGTGCAGTTCTCTGGCAACCAGGATCTGGCCTTCGGTAATATACCCTGAAAGGTCAGGAATCGGGTGAGTAATATCGTCACCAGGCATTGAGAGAATTGGAATCTGCGTAACTGATCCTTTGGCACCTTTGACAATTCCTGCGCGCTCGTAGAGAGTAGCAAGGTCAGTGTACATGTAACCGGGATACCCACGGCGGCCAGGAACTTCGTTACGAGCAGCACCCATCTGACGCATAGCTTCTGCATAGTTGGTAATGTCAGTCAGGATGACAAGCACGTGCATACCGTGTTCATATGCCAGATACTCGGCTGCTGTGAGAGCCATACGCGGAGTAATCAGACGCTCGACTGCAGGGTCATCTGCAAGATTCAGGAACACGACAGCTCTTTCCAGAGCGCCTGTCTTCTCGAAGTCGCTCATGAAGTACTGTGCTTCTTCATTCGTGATACCCATTGCTGCGAAAACCACTGCGAAAGCAGATTCAGATCCTGGCACAGAAGCCTGCCTGGCAATCTGCAGAGCAATTTCATTGTGCGGAAGACCTGATGCTGAGAAAATAGGCAGCTTCTGTCCACGGACGAGTGTGTTTGTTCCATCAATTGTGGAGATGCCTGTCTGGATGAAGTCCTTTGGAGGCAGCCTTGCATACGGGTTCATTGCAGCCCCGTTGATGTCCAGCATCTGGTCGGGCACAATCCTGGGCCCTCCGTCCAGAGGTTCTCCGGAACCTGACAGGATCCTGCCGAGGAGGTCAATAGACGCAGGCAGCTTAAGGGTTTCTCCAGTGAAGATTACACCGCAATCCTTGTCAAGTCCACCTGTACCCTCGAAAACCTGGACAACCACAACGTTCTTTGAAGTATCAAGCACCTCGCCTCTGCGAACGGTCCCATTGGGCATTTTAATATTGACGATTTCCTTGTAACCTACAGGCTCGGTTTTCTCGACGAAGAGAAGAGGTCCTGCAATCTGGTTAATTGTCTTGTACTCTTTTGCCATGGTTATTTACCTCCCAGAGCTGCGAATTCCTTGTCCATTTTTGCGAGGACACCAGCCATATTAGCTTCGAAGTTATCTTCGAACCTGATTTTGGGAAGGTCGCTCTTGGATTCCAACTTGATAAGTTGTGAAACAAGTGCACCTGATTTCAAGGCATCATTTGCCATATCTGCATACTTCATTATGGCCTTCATCAAAGCGTACTGTTTTGCGAACGGGCTGTAGGTGTCTATTGGGTGGAATGCATTCTGCTGCAGGAAGACTTCCCTTACCATACGGGTAACTTCAAGCAGGAGCTGCTGTTCGTCCGGAAGAGAGTCTGAACCGACAAGCTGCACGATTTCCTGCAGTTCGGATTCGACCTGGAGCATATCCATTGCCCTTTCCCTCATAGTGACGAAGTCGGGAGCCACGTTAGCATCAAACCATGGATCAAGGATTTCTTTATACAGGCTGTAGCTGGTCAACCAGTTAATGGCAGGGAAGTGACGCCTCTGGGACAGCTTTGCATCCAGAGCCCAGAAAACCTTCACGATACGGAGAGTGTTCTGAGTTACAGGCTCTGAGAAGTCACCGCCCGGTGGAGATACTGCACCGATAGCAGTAATTGAACCTTCCTCACCACAGAGAGTCACGGCAACACCGGCACGCTCGTAGAACTCTGCAAGCCTTGCAGACAGATATGCCGGATAACCTTCTTCACCAGGCATTTCTTCTAGACGGGAGGAGATTTCTCTCATGGCTTCTGCCCATCTTGAGGTGGAGTCTGCCATCAGGGAGACGTCATATCCCATGTCACGGAAGTACTCTGCAAGTGTCATTCCTGTGTACACAGATGCTTCTCTTGCAGCCACAGGCATGTTTGAAGTGTTAGCTACAAGGATGGTACGCTCCATGAGTGGCCTTCCGGTCTGAGGGTCTTCAAGTTCAGGGAACTCCCACAGAACATCTGCCATTTCGTTTCCGCGTTCTCCACAACCGACATAGACCACAATCTCAGTGTCACTCCACTTTGAGAGCTGCTGCTGGGTAACGGTCTTGCCCGATCCGAAAGGTCCTGGGATTGCAGCGGTTCCGCCTTTTGCTACAGGGAAAAGTCCGTCAAGGATTCTCTGCCCTGTGACAAGGGGCCTACTGGGAGTAAGTTTCTTCCTTACAGGTCTTGGTCTCCTGACAGGCCATTTCTGCATCATTTGCAGCTCTGTGCCGTCAGTTAAGGTACAGACAGTATCAACAACAGTAAAGTTTCCACTCTTAATATCGGCAACTGTACCCGAGATATCCGGGGGCACCATGATCTTATGTTCAATGTTTACTGTTTCCTGAACAACTCCGATCACATCTCCGCCATTCACATGATCTCCTTTTTTAACAACAGGCTTGAATTCCCAGATTTTTTTGTGATCAAGCCCATCTGCAGTGATACCTCTGCCAATGAAACCTCCTGACTGTTCTAGCAGGACGTGAAGTGGCCTCTGAACTCCATCATAAATACTTGAAAGAAGCCCGGGACCAAGCTCCACCGCAAGAGACATGCCTGTAGTTATAACGGGCTCCCCAGGCCTAACTCCTCCTGTTTCTTCGTACACCTGGATGATGGTCTTTTCCCCTACTATCTGGATGACTTCGCCCATCAGCCCTTGATTACCGACTTTGCAAAGGTCATACATCTTTGCATCCAAGCCGATGGCGGTGACGACAGGCCCAGACACACGATAAATTTCACCTTTTACTTCCACAGATCAACACCTACCGCTTGTTTTATTTTTTCTCTTAAACTCATTGAGCCTTCTCCGCTGCCTCCCAGGGCTACCACTGTAGGCTGGACCGACTCATTCAAGTTTTTCTTTAAAATTTCCGGCAGATTACTAATATCATCATTATGCATTACAAGAATCCCTATACTTTTATCCCCAAGCACAGATTTTACTGTGGATTCAGTACTAGCTGCATCGACAGTTTCGTATACTTTTCTGATACCAGCCAGCCTGAATCCAGTAACAAAATCACTCTTTCCGATCACTGCTAATTCCATTAGATAACCACCAACTGGTCTTTGATTAACTCATCGCTGAGGCCAGCCTCTTTACCTCTGAAGATAATCCTGAGGTTATTGGTCTCATTATTTTTATGGATAATATAGTCCATAATAGGTACAACTGAGATCGGAGACACATGCGAAAGCATGGTTGAGGATTCAAGATAATATCTTATGAGCCTGCTTTCAAGAGTGGTTAGAGAAGTCATATCCGAACCGGTAACACCTGAAATTGCATCCCAGTATTGAGTCCTTTGAAGCTCACTGACAAATCCATCATATGGAAGAGATGCAAGTTTTTCGGGTTTAAGCTCAAGACCGCCGTCAATCATGAAGGGCATGATTTCGTCAGCCTTCTCAACTCCTGCTTTTTTAAGTCTGAAAAGGTTAATCAGATTCTTAACGTCAACTTCCAGTCTGAGAACATTGAGAAAGAGCTTGCGATCTTTAGATCTCGGCTTTCCAATTGCTCCAAACAGGTTTGTATAGTACATCTTGTCAAGTTCGTTTTCTATCTGTGCCAGGTTAGTTCCATCAAACTGCTGCAGCAAGGGATAATACTCGGTATATTTCAGAGCCTCAATGACTTCCTGATATGTGGACTTGGCTGCAAGTTCTGACATAGAAGTGTAAGTAAACTCCCCAGCCGCAATGAGTGACTCCTGGATATCTTCAGCAGATGCGTTGAAAATTTTACCTCTGAGGAGTGTCTTTATGTTCCAGATATCATACCTTTTGAGGTACTGAACAACCAGATAATTAAGTTCTCCTGCAGTGATTCTTGCTAACTTATCATAGGTAAGCGCAAGATTCCTGTTCAATGCATGTTCTGCCAGATCGCCACCACTGTATTTCATTGCCAGTTCGTCAACGTCGTTTTTGTATTCAGACTCTTGGATAAAGCGGGTAATTTCATCAATCCCCATGTTGAGAAGCCGGGGATACGACTCTTTTGGAAGCAGCTTACTCTTCATCGCACGGACACGGGTTACAGCATAAGGATAATTAGAACTGCCTTTTTTCTTCTTATCAGGTTTTCGTGAGGGTTTTGTTCCCCAGAGTCTCTCCAAAAGCGGCATCGAACATCACCCGTATAAAATATCAGATATCTGCTTCAATGAACGCTCATACACGTTTTTCAGGATTGAATCGTATGTGAAATCTAACCTGAGTGTCCTGTCCTCATTCTCCAGAACAACGCCGCCAATGGAATCAATGTTACCAGCATAAGTTAACGAGGTCAATTTCTTGACAATCTCCTGTGATTCCTTAGAAGAATAAACTCTAGCACCGCTAGCTTGGTATTTGCTGATTGTGTTCTTCAATAGATCTTCTTTTTTGGATGCCGGCATTGACTTGATAGCTTCAATTGTCTGGGAATAAACTTTATCTAGAAGTTCCTTGCGCTTGTTAAGCGTGATTCTCTTAACTTCCAGGTTTGCACTTGATATAACCTGCTGGTGCAGATTTTGGAGGTCCTCTTCCGCCTTGGCAAGGCTGTCTCCGAGCATCTTCTTCTGTATTTCTTTAGCTTCATTTATGATCTCGGAGGCCTTTGCATCGCCTTCGGCTTTTATACGGGAAACCTCAGCTTTTGCACCCTCTTGGATGTCTTTTACAACGATCTCTAGTCCCATGCTTACACCTCCAAATAAATTTAGAGCAAAAAAGTGCTCTAAAGGCTTAGAGCAAAAACTCTAAGCTGCTTAGAGTGCAACGATACCTAAGGGGAAACTTAGAGCATTATGAATGCTCCAAGCTTCCTGGTAGTGAAAAAAGCCCAGGTAAGCTTAAAGCAATGCTCTAAGAAATTTAAGAGCAAGAGCTCTTAAATTTAAGCAGAATTGATAAGCAATGCAACGACAAGACCGAAGATAACGATGGTTTCTGGAATGACAGTAAGGATAAGACCCTTACCGAATAATCCTTCGTTTTCTGCCATTGCACCGATTGCTGCGGTACCGATATCCTTTTCAGCGATTGCAGATGCAAGCCCAGTAACTGCGATTGCAATTGATGCACCGAGTGCCTTCATTCCTGCTGCGTCAATAAGTAAACCTGCTGTTGCTCCGTCTACCATGTTTTTATTCCTCCGTGTATTTTCTTATGTATCCGAATGGGTTGAATTTTCTGCCCCCGCCTTCATAGAATTTTCCGAAGAATTCTACGTACTGCAACCTGAGTGCGTGCAGTCCGGGAGCGATAATACTCAAGACAGTGTTAAGACCATGTCCGAGTATAAACACGATTATTGCAGCTACTGCTGCGAAGCCGATCTGAGAATGATCAGGCCAGATCATTTTGAAAGCAATATCATTTACCGTACCTGCGATGTAAATCGAAGACAGACCGACTGCGATAATACGAGCATACGAAAGTGCATTACCCATAAGAGATGGCAACTCGATCGGACCTTTGATACCTTCACCCATGGTGAGCATCACAACACCGAGAACAAGAATACCAGCGCCAACATAGGTGAGCACTGAATTGCCGCCAAAATAGCCGAGAACTGCAACGAGCACACCAAGCTCGATAATGATCCAACTGCCTTTTTCAAGGACCGCATGTTTCATTCCATGGTGCCTGGCGATGTTTGAAAATCCGAACAGGAAACCAAAGTTTAGATGAATCAGTCCTACAAAGACACTTATTGCAATCATAGTCATTACCATGTGAGACCTGTGGATCGGGAATGTAAATTCCTCGCCACCGATACTCTCAAAGAGTATCTTAGTTTCCCAACCTGGAATCAAGCCTGGCAATACCCCATGTGCGGTATGCAAACTTGCAAGCGAGAATCCAAGGAACTCACCGTAAATAACTCCAAAAATAATTGACCATATCTGACAATAAATGAGAATATCCATGAGAGGCTTCACTGCATCTGACTTTACTGCTGTTCTGATAGCCAGAGCCATTGCCCCCAGTATTAATGCATATCCGATGTCTCCGAGAATCATCCCGTATATCAGCGGGAAAGTAATGAAGATCGCTGAGGATGGATCGATTTCAGTATACTTGGGCCTGGAATATAGGTCCATGATCTGCTGAAGCGGTGCCACTACTTTAGAGTTGTTGTATTCGACAGGGGCATGGTCTTCTTCCTCATGATGAACTTCGAGGCTTGTTACGTATGCCTTGCCATTAGTGGCACTGTTAACTACACTTACAACCTTATCAAAATCCTCGGTGGGAGTCCAGCCGTCGATTATGAATGCGTTTGCAGATGTAGCTATTCTTAGAGGCAGTTCTGCTTTCTGACTCTCGATACTCAGGACTTCGTCGCTGGCAAGGATAAAATCGGCATACTTGGCTTTCAAGGAGTCGATCTCAGCCTTTAAGGATTCGATCCTCTTGGTGACTTCGGCTTGTCTCTGTTCGATAAATCTTAACAGTTCGCTTGGGACACCACCTCTTTCCGGAACTCTGAGTTCTTTGAATCCAATTTCCTGAAGTAATTCATAGACTTTGTCAGCATCATTTTTGGCTACAAACAGTACGACGGTTTTTGATTGAGCGTCAAAGAACAGTTCGTACGCTTTTGTGATGCTTGAAACCTGACTTCCGTCCAGGCTACCTTTAATAGTTCCCGCGAAAACCTTAAGGCTCTCGTATCCACGGAAATAATCGAAGTCGAGATTAATGGACAGATAAGGCAGAATTTCTTTTTTCTGGGATTCCAGATCTTTTAATTCAATTTCAAGCTGTGAAATTGTTTCTGTTTTGGCCGAAATTGCCCTATCCAGTTCATTCAGCTTCGAGTCGAGGTCGCGGAGAACAGAATCAGATTTCTGAACTACCGGTTTTTTGCTTTCAATCCCCAAATAATTGGCGATAGAACGGATCTTCACAAGCTTTTTCGAGACATCTTCTGCGTTATTAAATGGCTTGCTGATCTTAAAACCAGACTCGTCTTCAACAAAGTCTTCAATATGAAAGAGATTCGTATCATGCAATGCATCGATGGTTTGTTTTAGAATGCTTTTGTGTCCGACAATAACGGCCCTTGTCATCTCTTTAGGTCTACTCATTAAGGACCGCCCTCTCAAACTCCT
The DNA here is from genome assembly GCA_964560735.1 of uncultured Methanosarcinales archaeon. Lineage (GTDB taxonomy): Archaea > Halobacteriota > Methanosarcinia > Methanosarcinales > Methanosarcinaceae > Methanosarcina. The sequence continues at coordinate 15,202 of CAZLNG010000072.1, forward strand.
GTACAAGGTAATTGACGGATTTGTCGATGTTAGCTTGAGCTTTTTGGGACATGGCTAATGCGTTTTTTTCACCATCGTTGATGATCTTATCTCTTTCCTCCAGGATCTTTTTTTCACCCTCTTTAAAAGAGTCTTGTGCAGCTTTATGTGCATCGATTTCGGCCTGCTTCAGGATTTCCCTGGATTCGGCCCGAGCATCGGAGATACGCTTGTTTTTTGCGTCAATGGCATCGTCAACCATTGATTTAGCGCTCCCTTCAGCTTTTTTGATTTCAGATAAGATTTCATTTTTAGCCATGTGAATCTCCGTCTCTCAAAATTTAATATATAAATTAATAATTAAAAATCCCTACTCCAATGGAGGTAGTTAACAAATCCTTCGTGAAAGAACTATATAACAGCTTCGGTTTTATCAAATAAGAGCAGGACAAATATAATGAAAAATCATTACATATTGAAGATATAAGAATTTTTTAAGAAAATAAAAAATATAAATAGCAAAATATAAGGAGAAAATCCAAAAGATTAAATAAGACAGTAAAAAATAATTAAATACAAACTGTAGAATATAATTAAGTTGCAGAAACATTCAAAATATACTGGTATGGAATAAGTGAAAAGCGTAACCATAACTATCCTGACCGAAAGTTTACAAAATAGCTTAACATCCCCAAGAATTAACATAAAAGATTATGAAAAATACTTTTTGAAAAAAAGAATAATAATTATCTATTCTCAAAAATAGGGTTTTTAAGAAACTTTGTGTAGATAAACAAAATGTAAGAATTTGCATGTACATAATAAATTTTTTTAATATATTGCTCAGTTTTAAGAGATTTAGCCTTTCAGAAAAAGAGATTTTTTAAAACGAAATTTTATCCATTCTTCAATAGAATTCAAGCTCGGTATGCAGACCTTAGTGTGAAATATTCAATTTGAATCATGGAAAATTTCCAGCAAAAATGGAGAGGATTTAGGAAGAAAAATCTCAAATCAAGAGTTTTCTCCAGGGCACCAATTAAAAAAGTAAAAGAAAAAAGAGCATAAAAGTTGTTACTTAAGTCTGTAAGGGATTTTTGAACCCTGGGGAATTGTATGAATGTACTCCTTCCGAAAATCAGGATTGCGCATCATACAATAGGGAGTATCCTTTTTGTAAGCACTATGTTTACCCATACGCTTCCAGATATCTTCAAGAGGCTCTTCGCATATGTTTCCAAAGGAGAGAGGAGTGTAGGCACAGGGCATCACTTCTCCGTCAGAAGCAACATGCAACCAGCGCCTTCCTGCAAAGCATCCGAAAAGAGAAGGGCCCATAAAATACGGAAAGGCGGTGACTCTAGGGCCTTCAGGTTTACAATTCATAGCTTTCTGGAACTTCTCAAGCCTGGACACATCTTTTTCACTTATTACTTCATCTTCATGATCAAGCCAGCGGCCAACTGCTATTATTTCGTAAATAGAAACTTCATGCATGCCAAGGTCAGCTGCAAGATTGTAGAATTCCTCAAGATTATCAATGTTATGAGGAGAAACCACGACAAACATATCAGTAAGAATTCCTGCTTCACCTGCATTCTTTATTCCAGAAATTGCATCTATGTATGCGCCATTTCTTCCCCGAATACGATCGTGTTCGGCCTCAAAGGGGCTGTCAAGACTGATCCTTGCGGCATACAGCCCTGCAGCTTTAAGCTCCTTTGCCCGTTCTTCGGAAAGCTTGAATCCTGAAGTAAAACAGGTGGCAATTGCCCTTGACTTATCTACTCTGGCAACCATCTCGACAAGATCATTTCGGAGCATTGTCTCTCCGCCGTCAAAGGAAACAAGGTATGTGCCAAGATCCAGGCTCTGGTCTATAGCATTACAGATTTCATCCTGAGTAAGTTCTTTTTCGGGCTTAATATCGGCTGCTCCGCAGTGTATACAGCGGTTTGGGCAGCGAGCAGTAATTCCTATTGAGAACTGATCAGGCACTCTTTTCTTCCTGATAGCGGAAATCTCAGCACTAATTACACGGCTGAATACAGGTCCCGGAATAGGGGGGATCCATGTCGAAAAGATAATTTCCTCCTCCCCCATCATTATGGGTTTTTCTTCCGCAAAAATGCTATTTATACGCTTCAGGAAAGGTTTTGCAAGCTGGGAAAGAGGGCCTTCAGCATCGAGAACCATTTTTTCGTTTTCTGTACTGGCATTTACCTTAATCACGGGACTATCATAAACTCGCATGAACACACCTAGTAAAGTTAGTGGTAAAAGTTAGAGACCTTGAGGGAATTAAATAAAAACTAAAAGATAATATGCTAAATATAATACATAAAGGATTCAATAGAATTCCAACCTGTTATCCAGGGAGAATTGAGTAAATCAGATATTTCCAAGCATGTCAACAGTCATATAATCGGTAATCTGGAAAAGTTTATCTCTTGCCGGACATGCTTTGAAGGTCTCAAGAGTTTCTTTTGCGGCATTAACGTACAACTTTACAGAATCTATAGACTTCTGTACAGCTTCTTCTTTTGACATGCTCTTCATGTAAACGTGCGGCAAAGTTTCAGATGTGCATTTTGACTCCTTACCTTCAACTACGTTCAGAAACTCAAGGATATCATCCACAATCTGATACGCAGTTCCAAGAGAAGTTCCAAAGAAACTAAAAAGTGCCGCCAACTCCTCATCTGCTCCTCCTGTGTAAGCCCCGATAGACGCACTGATGGCAAACAGAGAAGCTGTTTTCTTGTAAATACACTCGAAGTAATCACTTTCTTCAAAGTTCTTCTCATCCAGTCTCAAATCAAGAACTTCTCCTTCAGCCAGATTCATTCCGGCAATTCCAAAATCCCGAATTACCTTCTCTCCATAGGGAGAAATGAACTCAATGGATTTTGCAATAAGATAATCCCCACAGAGAAGTGCCTTTGAGGGGCCAAACTTTTCAGGTGCAGAAGGAAGATTTCTTCTGAGAAGCCCCTGGTCCACCAGATCGTCATGGACAAGGGAAGCTGAATGCATCATTTCAACAGCAAGGGCTGCGCCAAGGCTCTGTGAATACGAACCTGAACAGATCTCACTGGCTAGAAGGAGGATAACTGGCCTGATTCGTTTTCCTCCTGTGTTACAGACATGTTTAACCATGTATTTTAGGCCGGAATCTTCAATTTGAGCTACGAAGTTACTTATTCCGGACTCAACATATCTGTATTCTTCCCAGTCTTCAATATTCATTAATATTACTCCGTGTACTTAGATGGGCATCCGGTAACAATTTTATTTGCCTTAAACATAGATTCAGAAATCATAGTTCCGCTGATACTCACCTTTTTTCCTTCTGCAAGGTTGGAGGAAAGGTTACCTGTATATTCTACATTAACTTTTAAGTTTTCATTGTTTTCGTCTTTTAGTTTAAAAGCTGTCATCCCGGGAGCCACCTCAAGGCTTCCGTATTCTACAATTCCCATTACATTTACATTTTGCCCGATATGGGCATTGGAATCAGACAGAAGTTCAGACACTGTAAAATAGCTGTCCGAAGAATCAATACCATATATCCCTGTAAAGAACACTCCAGCAATGAAAGTAAGTGAGAGAAATATTTTCTTTTTTTTATTCATTTAACACCTCGTATAATACGATCATTGAATAACTTTTTGTTAAGCTCTGAGTGTGTTCTTAATAACAAAAGAAGATACGCAAAAATAAGGAGCCAGCTAATTCCAAGTGCCATAATAAAAGGTTCCATTTTGACTATATCTCCAGATCAGACATTCTCTTCAGGCCCTTTAGAAGCCAGGGCAGCATAAAAGAAGAAATCTGTTTTGAGAACTTATTTCTAGCCCTATATAAGAGTAAGTATATCATATTTAAGAAATAAATTACCATCAGAAGATAGGATTTCAGATAGGATTTTAAAAGAGAATAACCAGTGAAAAGAATAATGATAGTTCTTCACTCAAGAGGAGAGAATTCGTTAGACATTTAGTAAGTGCTGTTTCTTAAAAAATAAAAAAATAATATTTAGAAAGAGATATACAAAAATTGATTATTTCTTTTGAAAAAGTAATAAAAAATATAAGATTTTACAAAAAAACTATCTTTGACAAAATAAAAAAATAATATTATAAAAAATAGATTGAAACTATTATATTCATAAATATATGTAATGAAAATTAGTGCCATATAACACAATGGTTGACAATAAGATACAACACAATTCATAAAATTAATGTATATAATACATAGAAATAAACTGATTATGTGCATTAAGAAACCAGTTAACCAGCAACCGGTTTGACAATGATTAATGGTCTTACAATGATTACCGGTTTGACAATGATTATATTGACGATATCCTTTACAACTTTTCGGTTTTAAACCATTTTTTATCAAGTGCTTATTTTGAGCTTCTACGCAAACTTCCTGTCTTGATTTATCCGGACTCAATGCATATCACAGATTTGATTGGCAAGTCTGTAAGTCCAGACTAATTGCGAGGTTACCACATTTCAATTTCGTTAAAACAATTCGTAAAGACTATTCCGTAACTTGAAAGTTAATAATCTAGCCTAACTCATCGAATCTGTATAGCCGAGGAAACAATGCTCAAATAAGATTCAATCGGACCCGCAATGAGGGAAACAAAAAAATCTAAACTGCAAATTAATCCTCTTGAGCGAAGCAAAGAGAGAAAAACGACTTTGTGCTGTTTCACTTGCAGTGAAACTTCCAGAAAATCTCAGATTTTCTACGATCCCGAAGCGGAACTCTGGAAGGACTGCGGAATCCAGAGGCGCAATTAGGGGAGACGAACTTGAAGCAAAAATAAGAAAATAGAGGGAGGATAGCGAGAAAATTATGGAAGCGATATTTAAAGGTTTATTAGGAGGCTCAGCCATCGAAAAAACAGAATTTGATAGGCTGTTTTACTTACAACTAACAAATATTTCCATTTTTTGAAAAAGCAGAACACTGAGACTACTTCTTTTTTCATCCTTTATGATAAAGCCGCACTGCGTGCGTGACCGTCTCCGTTAAAAACGATAATGATGTTGCTCCTGTTCAAAACAGCTCACTTATCTAAAGGATTATACTACAGAAAATCAAAAATAAGGTATGAATCTTCGCCAAAAATTAATCGGCTTGAGCTAGCAAAGCGAGTGAAGAGGACTTCGTGCTGTTTCACTTGCAGTGAAACTCCCAGAAAATCTCCGATTTTTTGTAATCCCGAAGCGAAACACGGGAGCGAAAATAATATATATAACAAATACCTCTAGATGTGTTGCAGTTCGCGTTGATGGTCTAGTGGCTATGACTTGGGCCTTCCAAGCCCAAAACCCGGGTTC
>CAZLNG010000073.1:0-14108 GCA_964560735.1 uncultured Methanosarcinales archaeon
AGAAGGACTTTCATCTTTTGGGCATGTTATTCCAGAATATCATGTGCGTTTTTTACTTAAGTACTGATCAGATGGGTATTAATGTATTCTGTACCATTTTTATTCATATTTTGTTTCTTAACATCTTTTGTTTCTTAACATTTCTTAATGTTAACTTCTACTATTGACTTTTACTATTAATTTCTACTATTGACTTTTACTATTAATTTCTACTATTGACTTCTTTCATTCTATGTTTCAGATTACTCTTTTGGCGCAGCTTTTCGTTTCTCCTTGTCAAGTTCTTCTGCTTCTGCCTCTTCTGCTTCAAGATCTCTTTCTAATTGTGTTATATCAAGTAAAACCTCAAAAAGAGAATTTCTTCCTTTATCTTTTACATCTATTTCTATTGGCTGGGTCAATGTAGATTTAACAGTTCTCCATTCTTCCCTTCTGACATCAATTACTTCCCATGGGCCTGCAGACGGGTTACTGACTCGGTCGCGGGCAAGTTGCAATAGCAGGTGTTTCTTTTCTGTTTTTGTGAGGTTTTCTATTCCTTTAACTTCTAATGCACTTACTGTAGCTTCACCCATTTTCGATTTAGCTACGATTGGTTTTCCTGATTCGTCTTTTATTTCTCTTGTTACTTCTCTTCCCATCAGTTCAACCTCTTTTATCAGTTCGACCTTTTTTACTTTCCAACTTCTTCTATACACATCTGCCAATCACACATCTGCTAATCAATCTTCAGATTACAGGCCTGAAGGTTCTTGGGTCAAGAGATATATTTCTCTGGCAGTAACTGCATCGTGTTTCAAGGTTTTTTCCTGCAAGCAAAGCCTTCTCTATCTCTTCTTCAGGAGAGATATATTGTGTCATTTCCTCGCCGCAGTAAGGACACTTTATTTTTAGCCAGTCAAGCCTTGTGAGCTGCCTTATGTTGTGTATCAGTTTTCCCAGGGCGTCTTCGTAAGCATCCACAGAAAAGCTTACTGGCTGGAGATGGCGTATCAGGACAGGGAGTTCCACTCCTGTCTCTACCAGTGGAATTATAAACTGGTCAGTTCCTACTGCAAGGCCAATTTCCTGATTAACATCAGGAGACTTTACTCCTTTTTTTGTGAGGATTGGTATGACACAATCTGACTGGCGGATCCCAAAACGCACTCTTTCGGCAAAGGAAATGATTAGAGCCTTCCTGTATATGGAGGAAAAACTCTCCAGTTCAACGGCCCAGAGAGTACGGGCCAGTTCCTGAGCAAGCGGCTCGTCCTGCTCACAGTGAACGATGTAGACTTTTGTGATCATGTCTTTCGTGTTTTATTGCATTTTGTTGCAATTACTTTGTCCCTTTTGATTTATGCTTATATTCCGGTTCAGGTTCCGGCTCAGGTATAGGTTCAGGCGAAGGAAGCGGTTCCGGCTCCGGCTCAGGTATTGGCTCGGGCTGAAAAGATTGTCCTCTGTCTTCTTTTGGCAAAATAACTCCTCCTTTTCAATTACGTGATTAAAAAAAATTTACTGAGATTTTTTTCTGTTTAGAATCTTTTCTGTTTAGACTCGTTTATAGCTAGAATAATTGTCCATAGTTAGGACTATCTATTTTACATTCTGCAAAACAGAGTCTAAATCGGGCACATCATTCCGAAGCTAACATCACGCTGGTAGCTTTAATTACTGCATATACCTCATGCCCTTCTCTTAAATTCATATTTTCTGCCGAATTTTTTGTGATAATGGAAGTAATCTCCACACCTCCCGGAAGTTCAACTATTACTTCCGAATTGACAGCCCCGTGGACTATTCTTTTGACTTTTCCTTTCAGGACATTGCGTGCGCTTATTTTCATTTTCATCTTCCTGGGTATTTACTTTGTTATCACTAAGGTTAGTTTTGTCAATTATAGAAACATAGGAATCTTGCTTCCTTAACTGAAATCCTTTATTATAAAATTTAAGTTATAGCTTTGATATGCAGGCTTTTCCATCCTGAAAAAGGGATTGGAGCTTCAAAAAGCTCTTTTCCATCAAAGAAGAATCCTGAGTCAATTTTCCATTAAAAATGAAACTTAAGTGAATATTGGGGTATATCCGGTGAGAAGAGTGGGAATCAGGATTGTAATATACGTCAGAATCGAATAAGACGAAAAACAGAAGAAATTTATAGTTTTGTTTTTATTATCTGACCTTGAAAGGGAGGCCAATAAAATTCTTTTAAGGGGGATCTAAAAACTGCTTGAAAAGTTCTTGTAAAATAAAAGCTGATCCAATGATTGCAACTCAAATTGCAGTTTAAACAAAAAAATACATTAAAACAATTCATTCCATTACCCAATGAATGTAAGAGGAATTAATATGAAAGTTAAAAATAGGTCAATAAGTCTGGTTTTACTCCTTACTATAGGAATTATAACCATAGTTTCTTTTTCACTTGGCTGTACCGAACAGGAACAGAATGTTTCTACACCTGTAGCAAATATATCTCAACAGCCCGAACCAGCAGTAAATACTTCTCAACAGCTCGAATCTCTGGATAACGTTTCCAATCAATCTGAGTCCGTAGAAAATGTTTCTTCTCAGGTTGTCTCTTCCGACGATAGCTCCTCTAAAGTCGTCTCTTCCGGAAGTTCGTCTGGGTCTGGCTCCTCTAAGGACAGCTCTTCTGAATCTGTCTCTTCTGACGACAGCTCCTCTTCCAGTTCTTCTGATGATAGCTCTTCTGAAGCTGCTTCCTCAGATGAAAGCTCCTCTGAGTCTACTCTTTCTGACGATAGTTCCCAGCAAATTGAACCGGTTTCTGCTGACAGTATTGTTGGTATCAAATGGCTATGGGCTGGCTATAAACACGCTGGAGAAAACGTTCAGGTACCTAACCCAGAGCAGTACACTCTTTCCCTCTTCCCTGACGATACATACTATCTCAAAACAGACTGCAACAGCGGCAGTGGAAGCTATGTCCTGGAAGGCACCAATCTGACTCTTAACACAGCTACTATGACACTTGTGGCATGCGGGCCCGACTCAATGGACCCCGAATATACGGCACTTATAACAGGTGTAAAATCAGCAACTATTAAGGATGGCCAGCTTGTCCTGTATTCCAGCGAGGGCGACACCATGTTCTTTAACAATGGTGGACAGGCTGCACAGTAAGTTTAATTTTTAAAATGGTTTCGCAGAGGCTCAAATTCAGAGCCTCTCTATCTATTTTCACCCCGAGTTGCGCTACCCGAGTTGCGCTACCCGATTTCCGCATCGGGAGCACGGGGTCCTTTTCGCTCCGCTTTGCTCCGCTCAAGAGGACTAATTTTTGGCGAAGATTCATAACATATTTGGCATGAAAATGCTTTGAAGTACTTTCATTTTTTGGGCATGTTATTTCGAAGAATATCATGTACGTTTTTTGGGCATCAGCCCATTCTTATTTGATGGATTTAAATGATCTGGAGAAACATTATTAGCGTTTTTAACGGAGCTTGTTACGTACGCAGTGAGGTTTTTCCTTTATATAATATAAGTAAAAATAGGTATTGAAGTTCGTTGATGTTAAAAACTGAAAAATACACTAAAATCTATACGTTAAAAGCCTCTCTATCATTTCTTTATTTCGGGCAGGTCCGAGCTTTTGATCGGTGAAAAAGGCAGGCTGAGGGTAGATGATGTCTTTGTTGGGGCATTTTAATATCTTCTTTTTGTTTTTGCTATTTAGAATCACTTGCTAAATGTCCAAATTAGCTTTTATTTTGCTGTAAAAACCAAATTTGAAAAACTGGAGTTTATAGCGTGAAACATTTTGTTAATTCTTTTTTCACACTTCTTACCTCATCAACTCCAACAACTTTAAGAGGAATGCCTATTATCAAAATGTGAATTTCAGTGCTTGAAATCAGGGTTAACAATTCCCTGATTTATTTCTAAAAGATTCTGGGAGTTTTCCCGGGCTTTCAAACCATAGAAGTTTTATGAGAGATTAAAATGGAACTCGACGAAGTTATAATCACAAGGGCAATTTTTGAGGAGTATTCTAAAACCTTCCTTGAGTATACGGACATAGATGTGGCACTTGTAGGGGGAGGGCCTGCAAATCTGGTGGCTGCGAAGTATCTGGCAGAGGCCGGGGCAAAGGTTGCTATTTATGAGCAGAAGTTATCCCTCGGAGGTGGGATGTGGGCCGGAGGGATGATGTTCCCACGTATTGTTGTGCAGGAGGCGGCTTGCCATATTCTGGAAGACTTCGGGATCAGATATAAGGAATATCAGCCTGGGTACTATGTAGCAAATTCTGTAGAGTCTGTGGGAAAGCTGATTGCAGGGGCAACTTCAGCCGGGGCTGAGGTCTTTAACCTTGTGAGTTTTGAAGACGTTATGATAAGGGAGAATGACAAAGTAACCGGAATCGTCATTAACTGGGGGCCGGTCACAACTCAGAGGCTTCATGTGGACCCTCTAATGATTCGCACAAAACTCGTAATCGATGGGACAGGACACGATGCGGTTGTTTGCAACACAATTCTTAGGAAGATCCCGAATGCAAAAATAGGGGAATTAGGCATGCTTGGGGAAAAACCCATGTGGTCAGAGCTTGGAGAACGCCTGGCTGTTGACGCAACGCAGGAAATTTATCCCGGCCTGATCGTTGCGGGCATGGCTGCAAATGCCGCAACCCGTGCCCCGAGGATGGGTCCTGTCTTTGGAGGAATGCTCCTATCTGGCGAAAAAGCTGCAAAACTTGCCTTTAACAGGCTCAAAAAACTTTGATATACCAGTTCAGGAAACATTTCAAACCGAATTTAACGCATTGATTGTGCTGGAAAACAGAAACCTTCCTTCCGTTAAGGAAGGTTCTCTCTTCTTCCCGGCAAAAACTTTATATAAAAAAACTCCTTCTATAGGTTGCTTCAAGTCTGAAGTACCAGACCCTGTGGCCGGGGTAGGGTAGAGGTCCATCCTGTGGCCCTGTGGAGGCTACGACCCGAGTTCGATTCTCGGTCCCGGCCCTAATTCTTTTTAAATTTTTTATTTCTTTTGACTTGTTACTCTCCTGACTTCTTGTCTTTTTACTCTATTACTCTCTGACTCATTATTCTCTTGATTTGCCCTCGCTTGCCTATTATCCTATTTATATTACTCTTCATTTTTAGGACTTTTATGCCAGAAGTTGTATGTTTATGACGTTTCAATTACCTTCAATTTAATATCTGACTGGCTGTATATTTCTATCTCAATTATCAAGCAAATGGAAACGAGAACTTACATGAAAGCACTTATTATAGACGGCTACGTGGACGAACCTGCCTGCCTTGGGGTTCCCCCGTACTTTTCCCCTTATCCTCGATACATAGCAGGCGCTCTTAGAGAGCGAGGATTTTCTGAAAAAGAGATTCATTACCTTACCATCGACACAGTGAGGGAGAACACACTTTATGCAGGACAACTTATAGAAAAAGCAGACCTTTTGATAGTTGTTGCAGGCATGACCGTGCCAGGTAAATACCTGCGGGCTTCTCCTATAACTCCCGGAGAAATAGAAACAATCTTTCGGGCTGGAAAAGGCACAAAAGTGATAGGTGGCCCCATTAGACTTGGTTTCAGTAGTGAGGGGGGAAAGGCTGCAAAGGGTACAGATGGTGGAATAAGCCTTGAAGATGCAGTGCTTGCCAGAATGGACATTGAGGCTTTTATTTACGATCTTTTTGAGGAAGATACTGGAGGTAGCGGAAATTCGCCTTTCGGGCTGAAAGCCCCTGAGTCTGTAGAACACCGCTTCAGGACAACAGCCGAAATAGGGCGCTGGGGGCCTAAAGGAGCTTTCTTGATCAGACAGCACCCTGATTATCCTTACTCTATGTGTGAGCTTGAAACCTACAGAGGGTGCGGCAGGCAGGTTCATTGTTCTTTCTGCACAGAGCCCTTTTACGGAGCTTCTGATTACCGGCCTGTAGAAGACGTTGTTTTCGAAACTTCTGCTCTTTATTCCTTTGGAGCCCGATATTTCAGGATAGGCAGGCAGCCTGATCTCTTCTCCTACCACGGAAAAGATATCGGAGGACCTGTTCTAAAGCCGAATCCTGATGAAATTGAAAGGCTCTACAGAGGGATTCGGAATTTTGCCCCGGATCTTTCCGTGCTCCATATGGATAATGCAAACCCGATAACGCTTGCAACTTATCCTGAGGAGTCAGAGCAAATTCTCAAAATAATAATCAAATATCACACCGCAGGGGATGTAACTGCTTTTGGAATGGAAAGTGCTGACCCCCGGGTAATAGAAGCAAATTACCTCAAGGCAAGTCCTGAGGAAGTCTTTGCGGCAATAAAACTGGTAAACAGGTTCGGAGCTGTTCAAGGGACAAATGGGCTGCCTGAAATTCTTCCTGGCATCAATTTTGTGCACGGCTTGATGGGTGAATCTAAAAAAACTTTCCAGCTCAACTATGATTTCCTGAAGCACGTGCTTGATTCGGGTTTACTTCTTCGCAGGATAAATATCCGCCAGGTAATGGCTTTTCCTGGTACTCCTATGTACGGAAAGGACGAAGCTGCCCGGAAACACAAAAAACTCTTTCTGGATTACAAAGAAAAGGTTCGGAAAACTATTGACCTTCCAATGCTGAAACACGTTGTGCCTGAAGGTACGGTACTGAAAAATGTTATGTGTGAAATGCACGAAAAAGGAATTACTTTTGGAAGACAGCTTGGTTCATACCCTCTGCTGGTAGGAATTCCCGCTCTTCTCCCCCTGCATCAATTTACTGATGTTACAATCACAGGACATGGGATGCGCTCGATTACCGGTATCCCCTACCCTCTGTCTATAAATAAGGCTTCTCCTTCCCTTGTCAGGGAGCTGCCCGGACTTGGCAGAAAAACTGCTGATTCAGTCATTGCAGGAATTCCGTACACTGACAGAGAAGATTTCCTCAGGCGGGTAAGTGAAGGTGAAAAGGTGCTCAAATTTATTGAAATTTAATCTCATAAGTATTGAATAATATATAATTAAAAAATTTGAAGATTAGAAATGCCAAACTTAAAAATACGTAACTAAAAAGTGTAAAACTAAAAAGATAACCCACTTTCCGCAGTAAAATTTCGTATATTCACAATTTTTCCTGCTATCGATTTCCAATTTAACATGAATTTATTGGGTTTCCATTTAGGAGTTCAAAACAGATAGATGGTGAAGTTATGGGTCAAAAAATGATAGCATTCAATTTCACCAATTTTTGTTTAAATTTTCTATTATTTAAATAAGTGCTGAAAACGCTATCAAGAAAACTATTAGTTTTCAAAAAAATACTGCGGAATGGAGAGGAGAAAAATACGAAAAATATTATGTGTGAAAAAATAGGGCGGAAAGTAGGCTCTAAAGTATGAGACAAAAGAATGTAAAATAAAAATGTTAAAATTAAAAAAGAGAAGATAAGCAGTTTTTATACTGCTTTTAAGAAATTCATCTTGGAGCTTACAAGAAATGGATTTATGCTCTCACAATCTCTCACGGAATGTTCACTTACAGCTCAAGGAATTCCTATAATGGCCGAAATAGCTCATTAAATCTTTTTTCCCGGTTTTTTCCTGAGAGTTGATCTGAAGGCCAGCAGAAAGAGTCCCGCAACTGCATAAATAATGTGTAAACCCGGAGAACTTTTTATTTCAGTATCACTTTTGGAAGATCCCGCTGCCTGTTTATCCAGCAAATCAGCGTTTGCAAGTCTAATACCAGTTTTATCCATTTCAGGAATCAAATTTATAATAAATTCAGACCTGGGCTTTTCTTCCAATTTTCCATATTTCTCATTTCCTGCCAAAAATCCGAAACTCATATTTGAAGCTGAGTCTTTTCTTTTTATTTCAGTATCATTTAAACTTTCCCTGTTTTCAACTTTTGTTAAAGACTCAGGATCCGTACTTAAATTTAGATTTTCCAGATCCCTTGATTTTTCAGTTCCTGCCAAAGGTTTTGTCTCTGTCATAGGTTCTGAATTTACTTTCGATGCTGAACTTTTTAAGTTCTTGGGGTTCGTGCTTCCAAGGGTCTGAATAGGACCCCAGATAGCAATAAAGCAATCATTGTAATTTCCTACTTTATCCCGGGCTATTACAGCTATCCAGTAGTTTTTATCATAAATGAGGGATTCTCCTTTATATTCTTCAACGTAGAAGCTCGAACCGGATGCGTATCCTGCTTTTTCCATATCTTCGAGAGAGGAAGGCTCAAAATCGCTAACATACACCTCATAAGGCATCGGAGCAAGATCGTCCTCGGTATTTTCGTCCCAGCTAATGTAAAGTCTGGGATAATCATATGTATAGGCCTGTTCGGCTCCATCTGCCGCATCCATAACTTTCAGGTTTGTCACACGTGCAGGAGCCACAGTATCAAGGGAGAAAAGCAATGTTTCTGGTTTATAGATATTTCCTGCACAGTCAGTAATAAATACTGTCCAGGTTATGTCCTCTCCATCAGCTACTTCAGCGTTTAAGGAGTAGTAATTAACCGGCTCTTCACCCACGAAGAGTGTATTTTCGCTTTCCTCAAAAATGATATCCTCTTCATCATCTCCTTCTAAAGCGCGATTCCCTTCTTTCTGGTAGATATAATCTTCCCCTTCTTCGGAGATACTGTTTTCATCTCCTTCTTCTGAAATACTGCTTTCTTCTTCCTCATCCTCTAAATTGCTATTATCTTCTTCCTCTTCTTCTTCCTCTTCTTCCTCCTCTTCGCAAACTGTACTTTCTACTTCTTTGCCGTTAATAAGCAGTTTGTAATCGAAAGGCAGCCCCGATCCCCCTGAAACACGAAATTTAAATGTCGTATTTTCGGCAACGCACCCATTATCAGGGGAAATAAGCAAGACTCTAAGCCCTTCCTGGTTAATATAGAAATTCCGATCTTCACTTGTAATGTTGTTTCCTGCCCCATCCTCAATAATCACGGACCAGGTGTGAGCGCCTTCGGAAAGATTCTCGTATTGAATTTCCATATACTCTCTAGGACGCATGTTTCCGGAACCCAGTTCTTCAAGAGGTGCTCCGTCAATGCATAGATCGTAATGAAGTTCAAGATCTTCATATTGAGCTGTAAAATCATCTCTTGCGGTAAAACTAAAATTAAGAGGACCTTCTGTGTTGACTATGCAATCTTCAGGAGAAATAAGTGTTACTTTCGGAGCTTCAGTATCTACATACAGATCAATGGGTTCACTGGACCCTTCATTTCCTGCATCATCTTTGAGTTTTACTTCCCATATGTAGTGGCCTTCCGCCAGATCAACTTCTACTATTTTATATTCGTCTGTAACTATGGACCCTGTGCTTTTCTCCGTATTGTTGATATAAAGAGTATAGGTGATATTATCATCAAATTCATCTAAAGCAGTGAAATTGAAAAGCACGGAATTTGTGCCAGCGAAGTTTGACACTGGTTCAATTACCGTAAATTCCGGGATTGTATTGTCAATCACAAAAGCCGCAGTATCGGTTTCATCGATAGCGTTTTCTTCTCTGTCAACCGCAGATACGGTTACATCCACCGGGCCACTAAAATCTCCCGGAATCACGTACTCACAATACCAGACAGAGTTATTTACCCTGATCATTTCAATGGGGGAAGAAAATGTGTCAATAGGGGAAGAATATTCATTATTAATCGTCAAAGTTGCAAAAAGGACAGGTTTATCGAAGCTTGCAGTAATAGCCACAACATCTTCCATCTTGAAAGGACCTGATTTGTTGTAGGACATCTCAATAATTCTATTAGTATCTTCTTCAAAAATATCTTCTATAGTATAGTCTTCTATAATTTCTTCCTCATATATTTCTCCTGTACTTCCTTCCTCTGAATTTTCTTCTGTAGTTTGTTCTTCAAAAGGCTCTTCTTCTATAATATCCTCTTCAGGCATACCTGCTGCAATATTCTCTCCATAAGTATCTTCTTCAGAACCCTCTTCTAAAGTATCTCCTTCTGAAACTCCCTCTAAAGTATCTTCTTCAAAAAACTCTTCTTCCCAATTTTCTTCTTCTATACTTCTCTCTCCTAACATTTCTTCAGAATCATCATCTTCTGATATATTCTCATAAGCATTTGATTCTGAAATAATTCCATCTGTAAGATTTCCTTCTCTGATGCTGCTAATATCTGCAATATCATCAGTATGTGTACTTGCCGTCCCTGTTAAAAGGAATATAACTAATAGCATGCTAAATGGCACTAATTTTCGTTTCATGTTTTGCACCTAAATTTAGCAAATTTCAAATTTTGCTCCGTTTAATCTATTAAATATAATTTATATTGAATAATATTATAACGTTAATCTGTTTGTAGATCTCAATGGGTTATTCAATTTAATAAAAACTAAAAGATGAATAAATCTGGCCTCAATAATTAAAATCTAATAAAACTGTTTGACAGCTAATTCCAATAAAGGATCATCCTTGCCACCACTCTTTTTACGTCAAATCGATCAAAATTCATTAAGAGTTTTTAACAAGAGAACCCCCTCTCTTTTAAACTCTTTTTAGAATAAATACTGTAATTCTTACTAAATTTACCAGATATAGGCTTTATTGACGTCGCTGCATACCTGAGAGTAATGTATCAACCGTCCGTTTTTTTAACAACATTTCTTAAATGGTTCTGTGTGTTCGCCTGTTTCTATTAATACAAAGAACAGGTCTGTCACAAAGAGCAAGTCTGTCTAAGGAAAATTCCAAAAAGCACAAATTTGATCTCTGAACAGGATAAGTCTATTTATCACTATGTAAAGATTATATAACTAAAATTGCACCGTAACTGATATAAAATTTTCTGAAACATTCTCGATATATACTTTTTAAAGTTAATTACTTTGGAGTTGTCTTACTTGCATACTGAGTTTATCTAAAAATCAATATTTGTTTGAGGATTCTATTTTTTGAGTAGTGGTCAAGGTCTATTCTTATGAAAGATTGTTACATTACTTTTTTATAGAGATCCTGAGCTTGAGGAAGAGATAGATGCTAAAAGAGAGAACTGGGAGACATAAAATTCGAAGAACACGAAAAATACGCTTCGACTTAATTGATACTCTAGATCGGTTAAAAATACTGAATTTCTTTGAGTAGATATGTGAGAACAGGATCCCACGAAAAAATGAAAAAAGAGAAAAATAAGCAGCTTTTCTTGCTGCTTAAAAGTTTATTCGGCATTTAGAGCTTTCTTCTCAGGACGCAGTATACAGCTCCAAAGATTCCAATGGTTGCTGCAGATTCAAATCCTGGCAGAGATTGCCAGAATCCTTTGGAAGGTTTTTCAGAATCCGAAGATAGGTTCGATTTCGAATCTTCAGAGGCTTTTGGTTTTATGTCTACAGAACTGGAAGATTCCTCCTCTTTACTTGCGACAATTACAAAGTTACCGAAACCTGGTGTTTTTGCCTCAAAGTAAACATACTTGTCATCTTCACTAACTTTTTGAGTTTTAAGTTTATTCCAGACTTTATCGTAGTTCCAGAGAGCTAAAGCCGATGTATCTACTCCATTTTTATCGAGCCACGCTTTTTCAACACTGAATCCTACCACTGAGTTTTCAATACTATCGGAATTTACTATTCCTCCAGAACCTACCCAGATGTTTACATTCTTATAAACCGTGCCTTCAGGCAGGCTTGAAACGAGCTTTGATTGCCCCTTCAGCATTTCGACAATAGTGGTAATTTTTCCGAGAGTTTTCTTGGCATCAAATTCCACATACTTTATGCAGGTTGCATTCTGTGGAAATTTGAAAGATACATGTGTTCCAACAGTCACGAATTCCTGGGAAATTTCTTTAGCTTCTACATTGCTCTGGGGTTCAGGAGAGCCTCCAGCTGCGCCGCTACCTGAACTTCCACCTGAACTACCGCCGGAGCCTCCACCACTTGAAGGTGTACTTACCTTAATCGAAGAAGTGGCAGGAAGGATTGGAAACTCATTTTTGTTTATATCTCTTAAAATTCCAGTAAATTGGTATGTTCCGACTGAAGCAGGAGCTTTAAGAGTATAACTGAAGCTCTTTTCATTCATTAGCAGGAAGGAGACCTTGTTGCCATTTACAGATATCGCTTTTTCTGGAAGTGTTGAGCTGATAAAGGTGAAACCTTCTGGAATTTTTTCAAGAACCTGGCCGGCAGCCCCGTAATCAGCTACTTTAATCGTTACCTGAAACTCTCCATTGGTGTTAACTGAAGAGGGAAGACTCCTTTCCGCACTGCCTGCAGAGACCGGGGTTACACATAAGGCCAGGGCTAGAAGCAATACAAAAGCAATTTTAAATTCAGGCCATTTCATATCCTATCCCACCCGTCACCAAAGTAAATATTCAGAACTGCATATTTGATCCCATTGGACACATTCTTATCATTAACAAGAGTTTTGATTTCTTCAGCAGAGAATACTTTATCAGCTCCTCCGTACCTGGTTGTAAGTTCTTCTTTCTTCAGTACGGTGATGGAAATGGTATCTTTATTTGTTGCTTTATTTTCATAGGAATCCGCAGCTGTAAGGGTAAACTTGAATGCTCCGCTCTGAGTGCTGGTTATGTCACAGGTATAAGTACCTCCGTTTTCAGAGGTCAATGAGACAATTCCTTTTCCTAGAGGGGAAAGATCAAGAGTTACTGATGCGATATCTCCCAGATCGTCCGAGACTTTTGTCCTGACAACAGAGTAGTCCTCTCCGTCATTTAAGATATATATAGGGGATACAGAGAGAGTTTCTATAACGGGAGGTACAAAGTTGCCTGTAAAAGAGAGGTCGAGGTTCTGAGGTTGAGCTCCATGCGTATATGTTACCGTAACAGGTCCAGACTCAACGTTTCCCAGCTTGAAAATTATCTTTTTTCCATTGTCTTTCTCGGTACCCGAGACTGCAAGCTGGTATTTTCCTACCTCTCTAATAGAGTTCTGGCCAACAAGCGTGGAATCTATATATGCAGAGATTACGGTTCCAACAGCCGCATGTGCGCCGTCTGAAAGCAGATTTCCTTCAAATACATTGGGAATAGAAGGGGGACTGCTGGCAGAAGCAGCAGGAACAAAAGATATGCCCAGTATCAAAATAATCAGAAATGATGAAATTCGTAAGTATTTTTCCTTAATAGTCATCGTGTCACCTTGGAATTTTCACGTTACTGATGAAAACCTTTTTTGAAAAACCAAATCAAGGTTTTCTTCCCGGTTCCCTCCATGAATTAAATCTGAAAAAGACTAGAAATATGCCTGTAACTGCATAAACAATCTGGAAACCTGGGGTACTTTTTGACTTCGAAGAATCTTCCGAAGACTCTCCTGTCTCTTTATCTCCAGATTTTGAGCTCATATTTTTCTGATCCGATAAATTTGGCTCAGGAATTGAGTTCTCAATGACTTCAATTTCGGAATTCTTTCCGAGTGCCTTATCCCCGGTCAAGGATTCAGAACCTGTGTTTGAGGTTGAATCGTTCTTTGAACTGACATTTGATACGTTACCTACAGATAGTTCGAGGGAAATGACCTGATCTCCGGATTTCCAGGTAAGACTCTTTTCAGCGTCTTTTCCATCTACTGTAAAGGTAACAGGCTTTCCTTCATCTTCACCTGTTCCTGAAATCCAGAAACAGTATTCTCCAGAAGAGGTGTTTACAAGAAATTCTTCCACTTTCTCCCCATTAAGATAAGCTGCAACAACAGCGCCTTTGGGGGCCGGAGTACCGTCAATCTGGGCAACTCCCTGCACTGTCATCGGAAGTGGAGGGACCTCCTCCTCTGCAATGCTTACCTGGGGAAAGGTCAAAAGTAATAACAGTAGTACAGTTGTTCCGAATAAGCTATTTTTTAATATTTTTTTATTCATTGTGTACCTCCAATTGCTGCACGAAAAACAAAACAGAAAAAGAACTGTTCAGCCTGGGATGTCTGAACAGTTACTTATTTTTGGAACTCACTCCTTATTCGGAGAGATTTCCATTAGAGGTGTCATTGCTGGTTTCGTTACCAGTAGTTTCGTTACCAGTGGATGCGGGTCCATTATCACTGGATCCCTCACTAACGAGTCCATCAATGATTCCATCATCGAGCCCATCAATGATTCCATCATCGAGCCCATCAATGATTCCACCATCGATTCCATCAT
>CAZLNG010000073.1:14208-16795 GCA_964560735.1 uncultured Methanosarcinales archaeon
CCATCAATGATTCCATCATCGAGCCCATCAATGATTCCACCATCGATTCCATCATCAATTCCGTCATCGATTCCATCATCGATTCCACCATCAATTCCGTCACCAGACCCATAGATATCCTGATAATTGTACACGTTTTCAATAGATGCATAGGTCCCATCTTCTTTCAAAAAGACCCAGTATCCCTGGCCAGGAACCATATATTCTTCGTACTGAAGTGTTCCTACAGGGTATGGAGTGGTGCCATTAATGAAAGCTCCACCTGGAGACATGGAATCGTCCTGAGTAAACAGATCTATAAGTCCCATATCAGGAATTATACCTCCCCAACCTTCATTGTGAGAATAAGTGATGAGGTTGGAGAACTTATAATCCAGAAGCTCTCCCTGGAGTGAGGACAGAGTTGTAGACCATTTTGCAGGTTGTGTGGCGGTGTGTCCTACCATCTGCCATCCAGCGCACAGGTCAAGAGAGGCAGGTACATCAGGAGTCGTACTGTCCCATGACATTGGTTTGAACTTGATGTTGTTTTCAAAAGCCTCAGGGCTGTAGACCCAGTAACCCTTACATGGCTCTATAGTTTCCGGGAATTGCCAGCATTTGCCGTCCCAGTAAATCACTATACTGCCTTCCCCAAAAACGTCTTTTGCACATGCAAGCGATGGAACTAATTTTTTCGGTACGGATTTCAGGTTCCAGCCTTTAGCTAGTGAAATGTTCATATCCTCATATGTGCGAACTTCTCCCCAATAGGAGAAGCAATCGTTGTAGTTTCCTGCATTGTCCCGGGCAATAACAGCTACCCAGTAATCCTTTCCGTAGACAAGGGGTTCTCCGCCATACTCTTCAATGTACAAATCGGTATCGAGGTTTGTGAACTCTACTTTCTCCATATCTTCTATGCATGACGGCTTAAAATCGCTAATGTATATTTCATAAGGTGCAGAAGCAAGATCCTCTTCGGTATTTTTGTCCCAGCTAACGTAGAGTGCAGGATAATCGTATGAATAGGACCACTGACTCTCACCTACAGCATCTATAACATTCATGTTTGCTACAGCAGCCGGGGCTACAGTGTCAACAGAGAAGTATATCGGCTGAGGCTGATAGTTATTACCTGCACAGTCAGTAACGTTCACTGTCCAGGCTAGATTCTCTCCGTCAGCCACATCAGCTTTTATTGAATAGTAGTTTATCAAATCATTACCTACGGTGAAACTGCTTCCTCCTTCGCAATCTTCACTTTCCACTTCCGTGCCGTTTACAATAAGTTTGCAGTTGAAAGGAAGCCCTGGTCCACCTGAAACGCTGAAGTTAAACGCCGGATTTTTCTCAGTAACAAATCCTCCATCCGGAGAGACAAGAGAGACCTGGAGCCCCTGAACGTTCACGTAGAGATCCCGGACTTCACTTGTTACTTTGTTTCCAGCTTCATCCTCAATACAAACCGACCAATTGTGAACACCGTCAGAAAGCCCACCGTCAATAACTTCGACGTACTCTCCTGAGCCCATTGTCCCTGAGCCGCTTCCTGTGTTTATTCCGCCATCAATGTCTCCTAAATCGATTCCATCACCAATGTCTCCTAGATCGATTCCATCACCAATGTCTCCTAGATCGATTCCATCACCAATGTCTCCTAGATCGATTCCATTGGGAATGTTTCCGCCAAAATCAGTACTATCAACAGGTTCTCCGTCAATAAAGAGCTGGTATTTGAGAGCAAGCCCTTGATATTTAGCAGTCAAATCATCCTTAGCGGTGAAATTGAAAGTCAGGTAACCCATGGCGTCAACGAAGCAATCTTCAGGGGAAATAAGTGCTACTGTCGGGGCGCATGTGTCTACATAGAGGTCCATAACGCCACTGGATCCTATGTTTCCTGCGTCATCTTTAAGTCTTACTTCCCATGTGTAGTAGTCGTCACCCAGCTCAATTTCACACTTTTTAGTGGTACCAGAGGTTATGACCCCTGTATCTTTTGAGGCATTGTTGACATAAAGGGCATAGGTAATCTCACTGTCAAGGTTATCGGAAGCACTGAAATTGAAGACCACACATTTTGTACCAACAATTTCCGAATTCGGGGAAATTCCCGTAAATTCAGGAGCTGTGTTGTCAATTACAAAAGCATCAGCTTGAGTCTTACTAGCTACACTTCCATTTAAGTCAGCTGCGAGAATGGTTACGTCAACCGGGCCGTTTACACCGTTTGGAACCACGTACTCAGCAGACCAGACATTATCACAGTCGCCGTCACTTATGTTATTCATGTCAACAGCAGAGTAGGTATTGCCTTCAACCCTTAATTCCGCAAAATAGATCGGTTCTTCGAAGGTTGCAGTGACGCCCACAACATCTCCTGCCTTAAAAGGACCATTTTTGTCGTAACAGATATCAACACTCAGATTTGTGTCTGGGATAACAGAATCATCTATACCGTCTATATCGCCAAGATCACCTAGATCACCTAGATCTCCTAGATCTCCTAGATCTCCTAGATCTCCTAGATCTCCTAGATCTCCTAGATCTCCTAGATCACCAATATCACTGAGATTATCTGTATCATTTGCATTTGTGATATTAC
>CAZLNG010000073.1:16895-20405 GCA_964560735.1 uncultured Methanosarcinales archaeon
CCTAGATCACCAATATCACTGAGATTATCTGTATCATTTGCATTTGTGATATTACCTGGACCTGTAATATTTCCTAAATTCGCATCATCTTCTGCACTGGCTATTCCAACTAGGAGCGAAATAATTAGCAGTGCACTGAATGTTATTAATTTTTGTCTCATATTCTGCACCTAGATTCCGCAAATGTTCAATTTACTCCATTCAAAACATTGAATATTATCTTATTGTAAATAATATTTTAAAGTTAAAATGGGTATGACAGACCCCAATCATTATTTACAGTTCAATAAAAAGGCTAAATAATTGAACCTGTTTGGTTCCCAAAATTAAAGAAAACAGAACTGTTAGATCCTCAAACTTTTCAGATTATGGTTCCATCCTTATCCCCACCCCCTATATATTACCATGATCGAATCTTGGCGCCAGAGCTGTCAATTAGCTCTGAAGTTAGGCATGTGTTTATTAATCGCAAGCAGTAAAAGCTCTCTCAAGTGAAATCTTTAAGAGGAGCAAAAGTTATATTTTTATGTAGAATACATGCCTTTATATATTATCTCATGCCGATAATATGACTAAGATTGAACCGGAACTGATATAAATCTTTCTGAAAGTATATAATTATATAATTGGGTCTGATATATGAGAATATATCTATTTACAGAGAATATTAATTCAAATTGACTGAATTTTGTTAATATTTCTCTGCAAGGATTATCGATAAGTAATCCCCCTCCGGTTATTTTACAACTAATAAGATCTAGAGGAGAAAGGGGAAAACAAAAGGAAATTTTATTCCCTTTTTTCAAAGTATAAGCTCACAATCTTAAAATGCGGAAAAAACATAATTTATCAAAAACATCTTTTCTTTGAAGGAAAGGGGAGTTTAAAATGAGATATACTTTTCAGGATTCTACCGTTTTTCCAGTACAGAGGGATTTCATCCAGGATCTTCAGGATTTTATAATTATTTCAAAGGAAGTAATCTCTCTTGAGAGAGAGGCTGTTAGGATAAAAGAAGATAACGTAAAGAACACCGAAGCCTTTGAAAAAATGATTAAGGAGATAGATGAGCTTGAAAAGGATTTAATTAATTTTCTGGAAAACCGTACTTCAGAAATCAAAGAGAACGTTATTCTTGAGATCAGGTCTACAATTCTTGAAACTCTTTCAGCTGTAACTCTGGCAAAGAAGAATGGAAAACTTGAAGAGATTAAGAACCAGCAAAAACTGGATTTGATAGAGATAGAGCAGCTTGAGACAAGGATACTCTCAATTCTAAGTCCTTTTTTTGAAAACAGCATATATGGAGCTGAAAATACTTATCATGCTTCAGTTGAAGATAAGAAATTGAAAGGAAAACAGATAAGTTTTGTTGACGGCATGCGATATGAGTTTGAACTGTATTTCACACAGGATATTTTCAAAGTAAAGGACTTTCAAAATCTTATTTTGCCGATATGGTCAAAGAGTGGAATACTGTCCAGAGAACAAAAAATAAAAAAACTCGATATTTCTGATTTCCATATTATAAGTATAGAAGACGAAGGAAACAGGCTGAGAACTATCCTCGGAGACAGGGAATCGGAAAACAGGTTTACAATCTCGGCCGATGGGGAGCTTCTAACTATTCTGCACAGGGATTACGAACTTACTGGAGATCAGGAACTGGCTGCTGCGATAAACAGCGATTCTGTAGATATGTTCATAACAAAGCTCAGAAGGCTTTTCACAGAATCCGTGGGGTCAAAAACAATCAGGAGCATTGCACTTGATGGCGAAAACGTGTTTGAGAAGAACAGGATCCTTGACTGTCTGAAGGTAATTGCCTCAATATACGGACAGCTGGTAGCTCAATGTATTGAGAGAGGATATAACCAGGGAGAAATTACCATTAAAATAGAAGAGTCCGGAAGGATCAGGACAGAAAAATATCTTGAGAAGTCAGAGGTTTTGAGGGAACTTTTAACCACAGGAAGTGAAGGAAGGGAGCTTGCCACGATCCTTAGAGTTACGGAAACCTGAGAAGAACTAAGCAAGGAGATATCTGTTGGTTCATAATGGGAAAAAGTTCGAATTCTGGAGCACTTCTGCATCCGAAATGTTAGAGGCACTTCAAACAACGGCTGAAGGCCTCAAAGGCTCTGAAAGCGCTGAACGCCTTAAAAAATACGGGGCAAATATTCTCAAACCAGAAAAGAGTTCAGATACTCTTAAAATCCTGTTATCCCAGTTCAGGAGTCCAATCACTCTTATACTCCTTTTTGCAGCTGGAATGTCATTTTTCCTTCATGAACCTACAGATACCGTAATCATAACTACTATTATTCTGATAAGCAGTTTGCTTGGATTCTGGCAGGAAAAAGGAGCTGCTGACGCTTTTGAAAAACTGCTTGCTACGGTCCAGATAAGAGCGGCAGTGCTCCGGGAAGGTGTAGAAACAGAAGTTCCTCTAGAAAAGATTGTGCCAGGAGATATAATAATTCTCAATGCAGGTGATATAATTCCTGCAGACTGCCTTATTCTTGACTCTAAAGATCTTTTTGTCAGCGAAGCAACCCTTACTGGAGAGACTTATCCCGTAGAAAAAACAGCCGGAATACTGGAAGCAGAGACCCCGCTTGCGAAGCGTACAAACACCCTCTGGATGGGAACCAGCGTGGTTAGCGGTAGCGGAAAAGTGCTGGCAGTTTCAACAGGGAAGGAAACAGAGTTTGGAAAAATTTCCGAGAAATTAAAACTCAGACCTCTGGAGACAGAATTTGAAAAAGGAGTCTCACACTTTGGGCATTTCCTGATGGAAGTTACGATGATGATGGTGATAGCCATCTTTGCAATCAATGTATATCTCCAGCGACCTATCCTTGATTCTTTCCTTTTCTCTCTTGCTCTTGCAGTCGGGTTAACTCCTCAGCTCCTGCCTGCAATTATTAGTGTTAACCTTTCCCATGGCGCAAGAGCGATGGCACAGAAAAAAGTCATTGTCAAAAGGCTGGTTTCTATTGAAAATCTCGGTAGCATGAATCTGCTCTGTTCCGACAAAACCGGCACTCTGACTGAAGGAGAGCTGCAGCTTCGTTCTTTTCAGGACCTGAAAGGAAATCAAACCGAAAAAGTCATTCTTTATGCCAGTCTTAATGCCTATCACCAGAAAGGCTTTGAGAATCCCATAGACAGGGCAATCCTTAGCCGGAGTAAACTTGATCTGAACAAGACAGATCTGAACCAGTACAAAAAACTGGATGAAATCCCTTATGATTTCATACGTAAGAGATTGAGTATACTGGTCTCAAAAGGTGAGACTAACCTGATGCTTACAAAGGGTGCGCTTCTGAATATTCTTGAAATTTGCTCTCTGGCAGAAGTTGAACCCGGAAAAACTGTAGAAATCTCTGAATTCAGAGAGCGAATCGAAAATAAATTTGAAGATTTCAGTGAAAAAGGATTTCGAACCCTTGGACTTGCATACAGGGAGATGGGCTCGCAGGAAACTATCACAAAAGAAGAGGAAAC
>CAZLNG010000074.1:0-20236 GCA_964560735.1 uncultured Methanosarcinales archaeon
ATCTTAATCTGAACATCTTAATCTGAACATCTTAATCTGAACATCTTAATCTGAATATCCTGCCTGTACCCTCAGACTCCTATTATCTCATAGATTTTTCTCATATCCAGATTCTGTTCAACCATATTTGCGAGCTCTTCATAGGCGTCATTTTCATTTATGACATCCTCAGGCCTGTACTCCAATCCTTTTTTCTTGCAGAGATACTGCATAAGGGCATCTCTGATATTCCCGTTGTCAAAAAGCCCATGCAGATATGTGCCAATTACAAGGCCTTCCTCATCAATCGAGCCGTCGTCTCCGAATATGCTGCGATAGGAGTCAGTGATGCCCATATGGATTTCGTATCCCTTGATCTCCTGTCCATCTATAGGAGCCAGGATAGGGCCGTAGGCATTCACTTTTTTCGTGACCTGGATTGTCTTCTTTTTGTATTCTCCAAACTTCGTCCCTATATCGAGAAGTCCGAGGCCTTCATATTCCGCTTCTGTCCCGTTTTCGACTCCTGAATCGAAAATTGTTTTTCCCAGCATCTGGTAACCGCCGCAGATCCCGAAAATAGGAATTTTTCCTTTAAATTCCTGGATTTTTTCTGCCATGCCGCTTTCCTTCAGGTCGAGAAGATCATTGACCGTATTTTTCGTACCCGGAATCATAATTGCATCCGGGTTTCCAAGTTCTTCGTCAAGGTTTACGTAGCGGATTTTAGCAAGGGCTTCAAGGGGTTCGAAGTCCGTGAAGTTTGAGATTCTGGGCAGACGGATAACTGCTATTTCTATTTCTTTTTTGCCCTTCTCATCTTCTTTGTCTCCAAGAGAAACCGAATCTTCTGAAGGAATGTGGAGTTTGAAGTAAGGAAGGACTCCAAGCACCGGAATGCCAGTCTTTTCTTCAAGCTGTTTCAGGCCTGGCTTTAAAATTTCCAGATCGCCTCTGAACTTGTTGATAATAAACCCTTTAACTTTTTTCCTTACATCTTCAGGAAGAAGTTCAACAGTGCCGTAAAGGCTTGCAAAAACGCCTCCCCTTTCTATATCTCCAACAAGGATTATCGGAGCCTGAGTAAGCCTTGCAGTGCCGACATTTACAATATCTCTTTCATAGAGGTTAATTTCAGCAGCTCCGCCTGCTCCTTCCATGACAACGATATCATGTTCCTTAAAGAGTCTCTCCAGAGCCCCCTTAAGAACTGCATTCATTTCATCAATTGAATCGTAGTACTGGCCTGCACTCCTATCAGCATAAGGTTCTCCGAGCAGAATTATCTGGGAAACACAGTCTCCCTTTGGCTTCAGAAGAACAGGATTCATATCAGCAGTGGGTTCTGTGCCTGCAGCTTTTGCCTGGATAGCCTGGGCAATTCCAATCTCTTTTCCGTCTTTTGTAATCCAGGAGTTAAGGCTCATATTCTGGGCCTTGAAGGGGGCAACCCTGTAGTTTCTAGACAGGATCCTGCATATGGCAGCTACTACTGAACTTTTACCAACATGGGAGGCGGTTCCCAGGATCAGGACGCTTTTCTTTTCCATTTTTACCACACCTTCTGCTCGAACACTTCCTTTTTATATAATTTCAACAAACTGGCCATGAAATTTTTTTCACGGAATGTAAATCAAGTAAACTTGTTTATTCTGAATATTTACCTTCTTTATACTTCAACTATAGAATAAATACTTTCGGATTCACTGCAGGTTTTGTTTATTTCCTTCAACGAAAATTCTCTTTTTCCATATTTTTATTTTTTAACTCCTTCTTTGTTACTTTATTTTTACTGTATCTTTTTCTGTATCTTTTAGCCCTTGTCTCAGTTAGTCGGTACTTTTATTTCTTTTTCACACCAGGGTGAACCAAACTTCATCCGGTTACATTTCTTTTAAATAAGATCAGAACAATCTTTTTTACATCGAATCGGGGAAAAAAGACAATGAAAGCCGCGTTTTTTTTACTTATTTTTTATCTTGTATCAATTCTCCCGGCCTCTGCAGCCTATAGTTCTCCTGCCGGAGAAATGAGAACAGCCCGCATAGCCGCGCTTTATAGTGATCTTGAGTCCTTTGACGTGACTCTCCACTCAGACCAGCCGGAAAAGAACCTTAATCTTGAGGTTTTTCTTGTCAGGCCCAATGGAATAAATGAGGAAATTCTTGAAAAAGAGACATTTTCTGTTGGCAGTCTCCCAGCAAATACCAGGGTAATGAAGGTCGGTTTCTGGAACCTCAGGGGCCCTGAACGTGGAGCTTATGCGATTAAGGCCAGACTTCTTTCAGGAGAAAAAATTCTCTCAGAGGCAAAATACAATTTTGTTTACGGCAGCAACTCTGCTTCCAGAATTCAGGTCAACGACCTGGTTCCAAATTCCCAGGGAATCAGCGTTGCACTGTCTCCAAAAGAAGCTTCACTTTTTGATATCGAATACATGCTTGTGGACAACTCCAACATTTCATATCTTACTAAAACCGAAAACTTATCTCTAACCAGCTTCCCTGATATTTTTTCTGCCTCCTGGGGAGTTATTCTTGAAAATAATAAAGAGTACGTCGGAAGAGTAAAGATTCAGGTTTATTCTCCTGATAAAGAATTTATAGCCTCTTCAGAAAACTTCACTTCAAGAGACAATGCAGAGATTACGGATATCTTTCAGGATGAGACCGGAGCAAGTGCAACTGTTTTTGGACGTTCTCAGGTGCCCTTTGAAGGAAGCCTTGTCTTTTCCATATACGAACTTGCTGAAGGTTCCGGAAAAGGAAGTTCAAGATTAGTGGAATCTGTCCTGGAAAGAGTTCCAGTGCTGTTGAATGATGACGATGAGACTGTTGAAGTTGCCTGGAGCCAGAGGCTTCCAAAAGGAGTATACAGGCTTGAGATTGAACTTTTAGGAAACGATGGAGATATTATTGAACGCAGGGAAACCATTCTGGAGTCCGACCTTTCTGAAGTTTCCAACGGGAGTTCGATAAACAATTCTACTACAAAAACAGAGCCTTCACAAGAGGAAGGAATCCCCGGTTTTTCGGCGGAGGCTTTAATTTCAGGATTTGTTACTATCTATTTACTTTCAAGGAAACACACCTGAAACCCAAAATAAGGCTGTGAAACCCATGCGTTATGAACTCTTTATCGCGCTCAGGCAGATTTGGGCAAGAAAGTTCCAGACTCTTCTCTCAGTAGGAGCTATAGCCCTGGCTGTCATGGTACTCACAGTTTCCCAGGCTCTCATGGTCGGTTTTACCGGGGAGCTTTATGAAACAACCGTAAACAAACTTCCTCATGTCTCAGTATCTCCGCAAGAAGGTGGAGAGTATATTTACCTTTACAGGACTCTTTCTGAAGATATCAGCAAAATTAAGGGTGTTAATGCAGTTTCTCCGTTTCTCACTGGCAAGGCTTCTTTCAGGTTTAAGACTAATTCGCGTAATGTCCAGTTAAAGGGTGTAATTCCTTTAGAGGAAAACAAAATAAACTCTATAGAAGCCGATATGGTGGAAGGAGATTTTCGAGAACTTGAATTTTCCAGAAATACCGTTGTAATTGGCTCAAAACTGGCAAACAAACTTGAGGTCAAAACTGGGGATTTGGTTGATGTATCTTTCCCAAATGCAAATCCTCTCTCTCTCAGAGTCGTTGGGATCTTTCACACGGGGTCTCCACTTGATGAGTCCCTCACCTATACCTCTCTCGATACTGCCCAGGAGTTTTATGATGTTTCTGATGTGGTTAATGGGATTTCTGTACGGCTTGAGGATTTTAACAGGGATAAAGAGATTGCCGCAGAAATAGAAAAAATGGGCTATAAAACAAAAGGATGGACCGAAACAAATCCCGCAATTCTTCGTACCATTGCAATCGAAAGTACGTCCAATAATGTCGTCCTGGGTCTGATTGTAGTTATCGCTTCTTTTGGTGTGGTCAGCACCCTCAATCTTTCGGTTATAGGGGCTACAAGCCAGATTGGTATGCTCCGAGCTATGGGTGCCACTGTTTCGAGTATCCGAACAGTATTCGTCCTTCAGAGCGGCATTCTGGGTTTGCTGGGAGCTCTTTTCGGTACTTTTGCAGGAGTTTTAATCTCCCTGGCAATAGGTCAGTACGAAATCCCGGCTGCTTCTTCAGAACTTTACAGTGGCATCACAACTATCCCCATTATAATTAGAGCCAGCGATATTCTATTTATCATCATTGCTGTTTTTCTGCTGAACCTTATTGCCGGAATTTATCCTGCTCAGCAGGCAGCAAAGCTGGATCCTGTCAGGGCTATCAGCACAAGATAATCGTATCAATATTTCATACAATTTCTTTTTATTTTTTCGGTTTTCGTCTTTTAACTATATAATTTTTCGAAAAACCAGTAATGCAATTAAAATAATTGTTCTCATTAAAGATTTCAACGTCAACCAATATCCGGCTGTGCTTAAAATTTAATTCGCGTTAATTATATATCGTTTTTGACTAATGTTTACATACTTCAGCATAGCGAACACACAACCTTGTGCAGGAATTCTCAACAACTGATCATTGGGTGAGAATTCCATTTCTTATTTTTCTTTTCTATCTAATCCAGACCTGATTGTCTTTTTATATCCGTCTTTTATCTAAAATTTATTTGCTATCTAATTCTTTTAATTATCCTTCACTATATAATCCAGTAATATGTCTATACTTAATCACATGGGATAAAATATAATCGTATGTATTTTAATCTGCTGCATCCAATACAAATAGTTATATTGATTAATAGATGTTTATAATGTAATGGAGAATAGTAAAGAATACCAGCTCTATCTTGAAGCCCTTGACGATGAAAGATCGGCATGGGGAAGGAGAACTGCCGTAAAAAGGCTTTGCGAATGCGGAACCGAAGAGTCTTTATACTATTTGAATGAGCTTGTAGTTGACAGGTATTGTCTGGTTCCTGAATGGCTCAAAAAGATTGCAAGAGAATACTTTGTATGTCTGTGCCTTGAGTTCCTTTAAGTATTTCGTTTTACATGATAGCTAGATTTCGCACTATTACAGAATAAGACTGTTCTTCAAAAAAATATAGTTTGCCCAGGAATAGAATTATAGTGATTTATTTTTACATTCTTTGTAACTATTTTTCTAATTTATGCTGCTTCTCAAAATGGGAATTGCGCATTTATATTATATAATCGTAATTTCCTAAACTTTATATGTAATTATCCCAATTCTCTGTCAAATATTAAATTTCACTATATTTTATTATACAGGTTTCTTACTCGTGAACCTTTACCCTGGTTCCGGTAAAGCAGATATTATCTGAGAGGTTGGCAGATGGGAAGAGATAAAGAAAGTGTTTTAGGAGGCCCGGCAATAATCTTGCTGGCTGCTGGAGCAATATTAGATATAATTTTATTCTACTTCATGTTTAAATTTGCTGATGAGGAAAACCTGTTTATGGTTATCTTATCCGCAATGCTGATAGGGGTTGTTGCAATAGGAGTTGCCAAAGGGCTTATCTCCATATCCAGACGCAAATATAGTAAATAATTTAGTAAAGAATCGATGTTGAACAAAAGTGATTATGTCATATATAAAACGGTTTAATAATGAATAATGGCCGTATGATTAAAGTCCAGATAACCGCTGTGCTTGAGAGGAAGAAAAAGATATTCTTATTAGACTCCTGTTCTTTCTTCATTCAGAACCTGCTTAAGACCATGAAGAAGACTTTTACTCGAGCCCTTCATTTTTGGATTGCCATTCTATAATAATTTTAGGCAGGTCGAAGAGGGTTATTGTAACCTCCTGAAACACCTTTTTTCTTTGACTCCTCCTGTGAGGCATTGGAGCAGACAGAAAATATGAAAGCAGGGGTATAAATTTTAATAAGATACTTACAATCATAATAAGTACAAAAGGTAGGAGTTTACTATGCAGTTGAAGCTGGAACATGTTAACATAAAAATAGGGCAGCACAAAATAATGCTCAATATTGTTGATGCGAAGGAACTGGGAGTTAATCCGGGGGATAGGGTACGTATCCGTGGGCGTGAAAGCCTTTCTGCTATTGTGGACACAACGGAGAATATGGTTCCTCCGGGTACCCTGGGCGTCTTTTCCGAAGTTTATGAGCACTTCGAGAATTGGGATAAGCCTGTTGAAGTCGTCCCCGCCCTCCGGCCAAAATCTGCAAGTGTTATCAAGAAAATAATGGACAAAAAACCTGTTGTGCAGGATGATCTCAAGCTACTCGTAAACGATATCGTGGAGGAAAACCTCAGTGATATCGAACTTTCGGCTTTTATAACATCCACTTATATTCATGGGATGACTGACGATGAAGTCGAATGGCTTACAAGAGCCATGATTGATACCGGAGATAAGATCGAATTTGACACTCACCCTATAATGGACAAGCACTCCATAGGCGGAGTACCAGGAAACAAGATCTCTCTTCTTGTCGTTCCTATTGTTGCTGCAAACGGGCTCCTGATCCCAAAGACAAGTTCCAGAGCAATCACCGGAGCAGGGGGAACTGCAGATCTAATGGAAGTTCTCTCTCCTGTTGAGTTTAGCTCTCAGGAAGTCAAGGAGATAACTGAGAAAGTGGGAGGCGCTCTTGTTTGGGGTGGAGCCACCAATATCGCGCCTGCCGATGACAAGCTCATAAGGGTTGAATACCCACTTACGATTGATCCTTACTACCAGATGCTTGCCTCCATCATGGCAAAAAAAGGAGCTATAGGGGCTGACAATGTGGTAATGGATATCCCTGTCGGGCCAAGTACAAAGGTTCCGACTGTTCAGGAAGGACAGAAACTGGCAAGAGACCTGATTAACCTCGGGCACAGGCTTGGAATGAATGTCGAGTGCGCCATTACTTACGGTTCTTCTCCCATAGGAAGAAAAGTAGGTCCTGCACTGGAGGTCAGGGAAGCTCTGAAAGTGCTGGAAAACATGGAAGGCCCAAACAGCCTTATTGAAAAGAGTGCTGCCCTTGCGGGCATCCTGCTTGAGATGGGAGGGGCAGCTCCAAGAGACCATGGAAAAGAACTTGCCCTGGAAACACTCAGGAGCGGGAAAGCCCTTGAAAAGATGAAACAGATAATTGAAGCTCAGGGTGGAGATCCGGGTATAAAATCAGATGACGTTCAGATCGGACAGTACACTGCAGATATTTTCGCTTCTACAGACGGATACGTTATTGAATTTGACAATAAATGGATCATTGAAATTGCCAGGCTTGCAGGCGCTCCTAACGATAAAGGAGCCGGAGTAGCTATCCATAAGAAAATGGGAGAACAGGTTAAAAAAGGAGATTCGATCCTTACCATTTATGCTGAAAAAGAGTTCAAGCTCGAGATTGCACTGACAACGGCCCAGAGAACGAACCCTATAATAGTTGAAGGCATGCTTCTGAAAAGAATCCCTGGCATTTATGGATTCCAGTGATTTTTCCTATTTTTCTTCTTTTTAAGTGAAATCTTTTAATACCTTGTCCGGGTTTTAGCACGAGCATGAAGAGGATTGTTTTGCTGCGTCTGGGGCACCGCCCTGAAAGAGATAAAAGGATCACAACTCATGTGGGCTTAACAGCCCGGCTGCTCGGCGCAGAAGGTATGCTCCTGGCATCGGATGACCCTGGCATAGTGCAAACTCTTGAAGATGTTGTCAAACGCTGGGGTGGAAACTTCTATATTAAAAATAATGTCAATTTTAAGCAGGAAATAAGGGCATGGAAAGCTGAAGGTGGAAAAGTCTGCCACCTTTCTATGTATGGAGTAAATCTTCCAGACGTTACTCATGAACTTAAAAAATGTGACAGGCTCATGATTGTTGTAGGTGCGGAGAAAGTTCCCCCAGAGATCTATCAGCTTGCAGACTGGAACGTAGCTGTTGGCAGCCAGCCCCATTCCGAAGTTGCAGCTGTCGCAATCACTATGGATAGAATTGCTGACTGCGAGCCGCTTGAGAAGGAATTCCCGGATGCCGAACTAAAAATCGTCCCCACTGAAAGAGGGAAGCAGGTTCTCGAAAATCTCAGGGATTAAGGATATTCTTTTTGCTTTCCTTCCCTTATCCTTTCTTTTCTGTTTTTCCTTAATCCTTTTCTGTTATTTCCTTAATCCTTCTCTTTTTCAGGCTCTTCCGCTTCGGTTCATTTTAACTCTTTTTTCAAGCTCTCTCTTACTGGCTTTCTCTTTCGATTTTTAATGGAGATTCCCATCCTCATTAAGGATCTTCAGGAGCTCAATAATCGAGTATGCAGCTCGTGTAATTCCCATGCTGCGCCTGTCAGTATCCGTACCCGCAACATAGAGATTCTTAATTGGAGTTCTAATATCTGCAAACTTTCCATTGATTGCAACTGCAGCTTTTTCCGGAATTACTGTTTGCTCATGCTGCATATCAATGTATTTCTCGATATTCGGAAGAGCACGGAAAATAATGTTGTAGGCTCTTTTAATTTCATGTTCATCATTGCTGTTTTCGTCTATCACAAAGGAAAACCCTACAAGTTGTTTTCCTTTGGGAGCAAGGGAAGGGTCATAATTACTGATGGGCGTTGCCCAGTAAGCAAAATCCTTAAACCAGATCTCTGAACCTGTGTAGTTAAATTCGGGACACTCTTCTTTCAGGCCGAGCCAGACTGTCAAGCTTTTGCTGTGGACAATTCCTTTTAAGTCTCTCACATATTCTGGAGGGAGGTCCTTTATAAGCTCTGGGAGTTCTGTTGCAAATCCTGTGTAAATTACCAGATCCGAGGTATAGATTTCGTCGGCTTCCACGCCCGAAACCTTTCCGTCCTGTACCAGAATGGACTTAACCTCACATTCTTTTTTGATCTCTACGGTTTCCGGGAGCGAATACAGGATAACATTGAGAAGAGCTTTCAATCCTTTTCTGGGATAGCCCTGGGAATCATTCACATCATTTGTTGCAAGCCTTTCGAGAGACATAAAAGGTTTGGTGACTCTGGTCATTCTGGTCTGGAGAGAAGCATGAAGATGATACGGAAGGATTGAGGCAGGAATAGACTCCGTGGACTGACGTTTTTTAGGTTCCATTTTTCCGATAATAGCATCAAACTGCTCCTGGGTAATACTATCCCTTACAAAATTACTCCCATAAAGGACACGTTCAGCAGAGGTCTCTTTAATGGGCTTTCCTGAAAGGGAAATGCACATTGTGTCCACAAAATCGTAAGTATCTTTTGAAAGATTCTTAGGTAGGAAGTCGTACACAGATTTTTTTGAGAGGTCTATCCCAAATGAAGAAAAGGTAAACGCTTTTGTAAGGGTCTGGGAAAGCAAGACTCTATCCTTTCTGGGAAGTACGTCAAAAGTCACGAAATCTTTCAGGTTAGAAGGGACTTTAACAAGGGAGTTTTCAGTTCGAATGTAATAATACCCGTAGTCTTCAAACACAGGCAGGTAATCAAAATAATTATCCATGAGCCTTTTCAGAGGGCCTTCAGTCAGGTGAGTAATCGCATGCACTCCGGTGTCCACCTGGTAACCGTCTACCATATAGCTGTTGCAGTTTCCGCCCAGATGACGCCTTTTTTCAAGAATAAGGACCTTTTTGCCGTGCTTTGAAAGTGTCAAAGCTGCCAGAAGCCCGCTGATTCCCGCCCCGACAACAATTACATCATATTTTTTCATTCCCTAAACTACCTCTATTTTTCCAGTAAATCAAGTTTTCAGTCAATTATTTGTAAATGTTATTACTCAAAATCCGATCATAATTTTAAACTTTTCTTTTGAATTTTGGTTTAGGAAATCTTTCTAATTGGGGATAATTTATCCAGGGATAAGTGAAAACGAAATGAATCCATACTGCTGTTTTTTTCACCAAGCTCTTCTTCTAAAGATCATTGCCCCTGTTCTAAATATAATTTATATAGTATATAGAGCAATCTCAGGCTTCATTTTTTAAATTTATATGCCTGATGAGGAATTAACAGATAGACATAAATTAAAATAATAGTAGAAAGTAAGGGTCTATGAAATTTATGGATTTAACAGTGCAGGAAATCTATCTTATAGCCGGATTTGTATCGCTTCTCATAGTCCTGCTTCTGTCTTTGAATTTTTATAAAATCAGGCTCCTTTCACATTCTCTAAAGTTATGCAACTGGATATGTGGAATGGCGATAAGTTCAGACAGCCCCTGGATCAAAATGTTTGCTCTTAATATTGTTTTTTTAGTCAGGATTCTCATGTACCTTGCAATCGTTTCCCTGGAGCAGGTTGATAGGCTTACTCCCAGGAGTCTTTTCAGGCACTATGTCTCTGGAAGCCGGGTTGTCCTTTCGGAATACATGTCCGCCTTCATGCACTCTTCAGAAGAGGTTGAAAGGTGTATTGGTGACCTCAATCTTCTTAATCCTCAGGCAAAGAAAAATGAGCACCAGACCAGAAAATAAGAAGTTTTCAGTATTTTTCTCACAAAAAGGTTTCTATGCTGCTTTCATAAGCTCCATTTCTCTTTCTGAGGGCCGATGATGCAGTAATACTCCTGGTTTAACCCGAATTTTTCACTAACTTTGCACTGCCCGCAGATACACCCTAGGTCTTTTTTAATGCAGCGGTTTTTTCCTACACCTGGAAAACAAAAACCTACTTCTTCTGCGCAGAGGTCCCATGTAGGACATTTTTTGCAGGCGCAGATTTCTTGAATTTGTTTTTTCATCTCTTCGGTTTCTTCAGGGCTCATTTCCCTGTATTTCATAAATACTTACCCCCTTCCAATTTATCTTTCTCTGTTTTACGGATTTGCTCTGGATGGTTGTTTCATTATACGATCAGGATGCTTATAACGATTGTCTGGAAAATCCGAAACTCTTTCTTAGATCTTAACTCATGTCTTAAAATTTTTTAGCCTTCCTATGGAAATTCTGGTGTTATACCCTTTATATAGCTGGAGAATATATTTTGTCAAGATATTTTATGGTCTAAAGGTTATTATACTTTGAAATTTTAGGCAACGAATGCCTTATTCTTAGGGTCGGGAAGGGTGCGGCAATGAACATAACATTAATTGGCATGGCAGGAGCGGGAAAGAGTACTGTTGGAAAGGCGCTTGCAAAGCGTTTGGACTACACTTTTCTCGATGTTGATCGCTTGATCACGGAAAAAGCCGGAGTCCCCCTTCAGGTCCTTATTGACAAACAGGGAGACTCGGCTCTTATAAAGTTTGAAGAAGAAGCCATTCTCAACCTCGGAAACATGGATAACTGCATCATTTCCCCTGGCGGAAGTGTTATTTATTCCGAAAAGGCCATGGGGCACTTAAAAAAAATGTCAAAAATTATCTTTCTGGACGCTCCTTTCAGAAGCATTGTAAAAAGAATTCCCAATGCAAGAAAAAGAGGTATAGTAGGCCTCAGAGACAGAAGCTTAAAAGAGCTTTTTGAAGAAAGGATGATTCTGTACCAGAAATACGCTGATTTTTCAATCAAACTTAATGGAAAAGAGAATATACCGAGGGTCGTTGAAAGAATCATCGTGTTATGTTTTGAAGAGAATGTCTGATATGAATTACTTTTCGATGAACTCTTTTTGATATTTTCTTTTTAGGTATTTTTTTAGGTATTTTGATTTGGGTATTTTGTTTTAGGTATTTTCTTTTTAGGTATTTTGTTTTAGGTATTTTGTTTTAGGTATTTTCTTTTTAGGTATTTTCTTTTTAGGTATTTTCTTTTTAGGTATTCTCTTTTTACTCCATTTTTTAATATTTTTTTTACGCAAGAACAGTTTATTTAGAAGAGTTTGCTTCAGAGTAGTTTATTTTATTTACTTTATCAGCTATCAGGTCTTCAATCTGAAAAGGACATTTAAGTTATCTTAAGTTCAATCTTCATCACATTCTTTAATTATCGGCCTTTCATGAATAGGCTACAGCAACAGGAGATACATAATGGCGTCAAGTCGTTTCATCATTACGGTTATAGGCAGCGACCGTGTAGGAATCGTTGCCAGGATCACTACGGTGATGGCAAGTTTCAATGTGAATATTGTCGATATCAGTCAGACTATCATGCAGGGCATTTTCACCATGATTATGCTTGCAGAAGCCCCGCAAGATAATTTTGATCTTGCTGCTTTTCAGGAAGCAATGGCTTCTGAGGGAAAGAGTCTTGGAGTAGAAGTTAAAGTACAGCATGAAGACGCCTTCCGTTTCATGCACAGAATCTGATCTGGGAAATCAGGGGGACTTTCATGCTCATAAACCCGAATGAAATCCTTGAAACAATCCGGATGGTCAGGATGGAGCACCTGGATATAAGGACCGTAACAATGGGAATCAGCCTAAGGGATTGCAGCCATCCTGATATTGAAGTTTTCAATGAAAATATCTACAAAAAAATAACTTCCTATGCAAAAGAACTTGTCCGCACAACGAATGAAATCCAGAGCCTCTATGGAATCCCTATAATTAACAAAAGAATTTCAGTAACCCCAATAGCCATTGCAGCCGAAAGCTGTAAAGCTCCGGATTTTGTGTCCGTTGCAAAAACAATGGATGAGGCTGCAAAAGAAGCAGGCGTGGATTTTATTGGAGGGTTCAGTGCCCTTGTCCATAAAGGGATAACCCCTGGGGATCTGAGGCTTATAAACTCAATTCCAGAGGCCCTCGCATGCACTGAAAAAGTCTGCTCATCAGTAAACGTGGCCACCACGAAAGCTGGAATTAACATGGATGCTGTTGGCCTGATGGGCCAGGTCATCAAAAGGACTGCAGAACTGACTGCTGAAAGGGATGGGATTGGCTGTGCCAAACTTGTGATCTTTGCCAACGCCCCCGAAGACAATCCGTTTATGGCAGGCGCCTTTCATGGGATAGGGGAGCCTGAGTGCGTAATTAATGTGGGTGTGAGCGGGCCTGGAGTTGTGAACGCTGCCATTAGAGAGCTTGAAAACCCGAACCTCACGGAAATTTCGGAGACCATTAAAAAGACCGCCTTCAAAATAACCCGTATGGGAGAAATGGTAGGCAGGGAGGTTTCCAGACGGCTTGGAGTCGAGTTCGGGATCCTTGACCTTTCTTTAGCTCCAACTCCGGAAATAGGAGACAGCGTTGCTGCCATTCTTGAAGCAATGGGGCTTGAACGTTGCGGAACCCACGGAACGACTGCAGCCCTTGCCCTTTTAAACGATGCAGTAAAAAAAGGAGGTGCAATGGCATCCTCCTGTGTAGGCGGCTTGAGTGGGGCTTTTATCCCTGTCAGTGAAGATGCAGGCATGATAGAAGCCGTTGAAGTCGGAGCTCTCACTCTTGAAAAACTCGAAGCCATGACAAGCATCTGTTCAGTCGGCCTTGATATGATCGCAGTGCCTGGAGATACTCCTGCCTCCACACTTTCTGCAATTATAGCTGATGAAATGGCTATAGGAACGATCAACAAAAAGACAACTGCTGTAAGGATTATCCCTGCTCCCGGAAAAGGGGTTGGAGATTCTGTGGAATTTGGCGGGCTTCTTGGAAGTGCTCCTATTATGCCAGTAAGCAGATTCAGCTCGGAAGTTTTTGTAAAGAGAGGGGGCAGAATCCCGGCTCCTATCCAGTCCCTTACGAATTGAAGTGTTATTCTTTAAGGAAAGTGGCTTTCGGCACATAAACGAAGGCTAATTATTTTGATTTCGGATCGTTGTACATCTTTACTGCCAAAATTAATCAAAACTTAAAGGAGGATTATAGCCTCCTCTTTCCAGAGTCCAATTATTCAGATATTTATTGGCAGGAAAGTACTTTCGATTCCTTTCATTATTTGTGCCTGTTGTTCAAAGAATTTCATGTGCGTTTTTTCTGAAGGTTCGTTTTCTTTTCAAGTATTTTTCTCTCACATGTTCAAGAAATAGTTATTATAAAAATTTCGCTTAATTTAGAAACTTTTTTTAACATTTATGCTGTTAGTTTACTGGTTTTTGAGCTATTTCCTTTCATTTTTTAGAATTTGGGGTAGTTACGAAAAATCTTTTGAATATTACTCAATACAAAGGAGAGAGATATTTGGACCAAAAATACTTGAAAATAGCTATTTTATCGCTCCTTGTACTCTGCCTTGCAGGTATAGCAGGCGCGGAGCCGAGCAGCAAACAGTCAGGCAGTACATCAGTAGCTTCAGACTATACAGAAGGTGGGCACTATGATACTGATTTCGATGCCAGCTTTATGTCTGAATGGTGGTATCAGAACGGTGATATGAGGCTTGTTGGAGAAGACGGCGAAAAGAAGAAACTTGCCTTTTTTGTCGTGGTGGTTCACCAGGAGTCTCCTACAGCTTTTTATGATTCTGAATCGGGAGAAAATTTATCAAATATGGTGACCTTTTACGGACTCTACCCAGAAGGGGAGCCTACTTCTCAAAATTACACCCTGACTTATGTACCTAAGGATGAGGTTGAAAATTACATCGGATTTCATGTGCATTACCTCGATTACACTTATCCTGAAGGTTTAAGACGTTTTTATGGTTCAACGTCTAAAGGATACAGGCTGAACTATAACTATGACAATATGCAGCTGGATCTATTTTTCAGGCCGCTTGCTGGACAGACGATCGATAGTGCTATAGAGCCTGTTAATTTCACCACGTATGAAAATGCATATGGAAAGCTTGATGGAAGTGTTACCTTTAATGGGAAAAAATACACTGTTACACAGGCTGACGGATACTTTGACCACATGATTCCTTTTACCATTGACCAACCTACATGGGAAATGGAAATGCATGGCTGGAGCTGGTCAGAAATTACAACGGACAGTTACCAGACCGTTTTTTATGGTATAAGGGGTGTTGATGACGGTTACGATAAATACACTTATAAGCATCTGACTCTGATAGACAAAAAGACAGGTAAAGTAATCAAAGAGTATTTTGGAAATGAAGTGGACGTTGTTGAAGACGACTGGATAGATGTAGCAATAAACGGTCATTCTACGAAAAGACCTTACAGGCTTGAAATTTCTACTTCTGACCTGAATATCTCCATAAATGCCCAAAGTGTTGTCCAGCTTGATAAATCTTCACAGCCCGGAGGGCAACCTGTTGGATTTATTGATTTCATGGCTTTTCAGCCCGATGAAGCAACAGTTGAATACAAAGGAGATCTTGAGCAGGGAAGTGCATTCTACGAATATCTGGTTTCTGACTGGAGTATATTCCCCGCTTCGCCAGAAGCCTGAAGAAAAGGATGGGAATAAAAGCTGCAGATTATCTATTCTGCAGGAAATTCTCCTTTTTTATATTCTTCTGTTTATTTTCTTTCACTACCCGTCCAGAGTGCTCTCATAGTCTCCCTCACTTCTTCTACTTTTTTTATATTAGCTTCATCATTTATTATCTCAAGATCGTTGAAGGATTCAAGGGCAATTTTAGCTGCAATTGAGGCATTATTAAGGTATCTGCCCTCTGCGTTGCTTATAATGGTTTGAAGGGCGGATGCTGCCTGGAAAACCGCGTTTTCCATATCTTCTTCCTCAGCATTTTTTCCTATATCCTCAATAGTGGTTGCAATGCTTCTTACTGAGTTCTGCAGATTTTCCTGCATAGCTGCTGCAGCCATTTCTTCAAGCATAAGTTCCACTCCTACTGCAGCCTCTTCCAGATTTTTTTGAGCCGTCAATTTCCCTATATCTCCCAGGCAGGAGATACATACTGCAGCGTTCCCAAAAATATCGGGAAACTTCATTCTGTAAATCGATTTCCCAATTTCCCCAAGCCCTATTACGACTGCAATGGTTTCTCTTTCCCTGTTAAGAAGGGCAGCCGTATTCCCACTTTTCCCAAGCACGGAGGCTGCAAGCTTGGCTACCGTTTCGAGCTGCTGTTCTGCCGCCGTTTTCCCTATGGTCCCAAATGAGAGTAAGACGCTGATGGTTGTGCCTTCCGTATTCTGCTTTATGGAACATTGAAGCATCTTTTCAAGAGCCCGGATAGCACTGACTGCCGCATTTTCCATCCCCTGCAGAACAGCAGCCTTTCCGATTTCTTTTATGGAAGCTACCGTTTTTTCAGCTTCCTGTTCCTTTTTCTCATTAAGGTATCCTGTGCCTATTTCTGTCAGGAAACCAAGAGCCTGGCTCACTCCTGCATCAAACTTTTCGTCAATTGAAGCCAACCCCAGGTGAATTATTTTGTCCTCTTCCTTTGAAAACATAATCACAAAACCCGTTCTACAATATTGTACTTTTTATCGAAGCCCGTATTTTAATAAGAAATTTGTTGTTCCTTAGTTATAAATGAAATCAAACTGGATGAAATGAAGCTTTCTGTGAATAAATAATAAAGTTGTTGGAGAGAGCAGTTGTTTAAAAATTCACCAGAGAGAAATACTTCATTTTCAGGATAAAAATAAATAATATGCATATATACCTGATAATAGATATCCATGGTAATAGGAGTCACAATGATAAATGTGCTGCCAAGCTATGAAAAGGCAGCATACAGAGAACTGAAGAACATAGAAGGGATTAAAGACGTCTACCACGTCTTTGGGGAATATGATTTTGTAGTAATTATAGATGTTAAGGATTTGAGCCTTCTGAATGCTGTCGTAGACAGGATCAGAGAAAGCGAAACAGTAACTGCTACTCAGACAATTATCGGGGCAGAACTTTAAGCTTGACGGCACCGAAATAAGAGTGTTTGTAAGAGTTGTCTGGCCGAAAAGAAAAACCCGATAGTTTTTTGAGCAGGTTTGACATCTATATTTCAAACTTTTATTGAAACAGAGCCTTTGCTTTGGAATTATTCATATAAAGTTTTTTTTGAATTATTATTTGACAGAAAAAAGCATTTAAACATGTGTTATTGAATAGATTCCTAACTTCTATATTTATAAGAGTAAATAATAAAAAACATTATCTCGATTTTACTAAAGAATACAAGATTGATTTTAGTAAGAAAAAATTATCTCGATTTTACAAGAATACAAGATCGATTTTAGTAAGAAAAAAACTAGATCGATTTTAGTCAAGAAATATTAGAGAGAGTTATAGTAAGGAAATGTAAGATTGAGTTCAGAAGGAAAAATTAGATTGATTTTCCAGCCTGAGGTAAAATTCCATGGAAGTCCCTATTGCAGAAGAACTTGCTAAAAAACAAAAGTCAATAAGTGTCGCCGAATTTTTTGAGAAAAACAGGCAAATCCTGGGTTTTGACTCTGCACCCAGAAGCCTTATAACAACCGTTAAAGAAGCTGTTGACAACGCTCTTGATGCCTGCGAAGAAGCAGGAGTTTTGCCTGACATCCTCGTCCAGGTTGAGAGGACAGGACCGGACTACGTAACCGTCATTATCGAAGACAACGGCCCTGGAATTATAAAAGAGCAGATTCCCAAGGTATTTGGAAAACTTCTTTATGGCTCCAGATTCCATGCCCTGAAGCAGAGCAGAGGGCAGCAGGGAATAGGAATTTCTGCAGCCGTGCTATATGCCCAGATGACTGCAGGAAGACACACTAAAATTCTCTCAAAGACCAGTTCCAATTCCCCGGCTCATTATTACGAGCTTATGATCAATACAAGCACCAATGAGCCTGAGATCCTCAGTGATGAAGTAAGAGATTGGTTCCGTCCCCATGGGACCCAGGTTGAGCTGGAGATGAAGGCTGCTTACGTAAAAGGGAGGAGGCAGTCTATTTATGAGTACCTCAAAGCCACTGCAATTGTAAACCCTCATGCAAGAGTCACTCTTATCGATCCTGACGGCAATGAGGAAGTCTTTGAAAGGGCTACTGACAAGATGCCTGCTCCTGCGGAAGAAATTCTGCCTCATCCCGAAGGTATCGAGCTTGGGACTCTTATGAAAATGCTCCACTACACCGAGCGCCAGAAACTTGCTCCTTTTCTCCGTTATTCTTTTTGCAAAATAGGCCTCCTTACTGCCGAAGAAGTTTGTAAGGCGGCAGGGCTGGATCCTGAGATAGACCCTCATGCTCTTGGCCGCCATGAGGCAAGAAAGTTGATTGAAGCTTTTGAGAAAGTAAAAATAATGGCTCCTCCTACGGACTGTCTTTCTCCAATAGGAGAAGAGTTGATTTACAGGGGGCTTGAGAAAGAAACAAATGTGGATTTTATTGCCACCAGCACGCGAAAACCGGCAGTATATTCCGGAAATCCTTTTGTAGTGGAAGTGGGGCTCGCCTACGGAGGAAACCTTCCGAAAGAAGAGAAAATCAGCATAATGCGTTTTGCTAACCGCGTGCCTTTGCTTTATCAGCAGGGAGGCTGCGTGACCACCCATGCAGTCGAGGATATAAAGTGGAAGCAGTACGGTTTAAATCAGCCCGGAGGGGGAATCCCTATAGGCCCTGTTATCCTTCTGATCCATGTCGCTTCAATTAACGTGCCCTTTACCTCAGAATCAAAGGATGCTATTGCAGATATCCCTGTAATTAAAGAGGAGGTAGACCTTGCAATCAAGGAGGTAGCAAGGAAACTCAAGCACTACCTCAGCAAGCAGGACACACTCAAAAAACGCAGAGAAAAGGAAATAATTATTACAAAAGTGCTCCCGAAAATGGCTGTAAAGGTTGCCAGTATTCTGGACAAAGATGTCCCTGATATCAGCCCTGTTGTTGCAAAGATTATGGGAAATTTGCTTGTACACAGGAAAGTTAAAAAGAACGAAGATGGGACTGCAGATGTTATTATAAAGGTGAAGAACTTCGGAAGTTCTTCCTGTTCCTTCAGGGTTCATGAGATGCTCCCCTGGACGATCAGCAAGGCAAGGCCCGAACCAAAGGTTGTCACTATGGGCAACGATTACGATTATATATGGGACATCTCAGCATCAGCAGGGTCTTCAAAGGTGTTGAGCTACAGGATAGAATCCGCAACTGAGAAAGAACTCGGAAAACTTCCTCAGCTAATTGTGGAAGGAATTGAAGAAGAACTGGTAACAGGGGCAAAGGCTTTTAAGGGGGTATGAGATGGCCGGACAAGCAAACAGTAAAACAATTCAGGGGGATTCCCTGGCAAGAGAAAGGCTGCTTGAGCTTGCAGAAAAGATCTACAACCAGTTTGAGGAAGAGGTCATTCCAAGCGTCAGCCTCCCAAGCCGGACTAAAGCAAACATAGAATATTCCGATGAGAGTGACGTCTGGGTTTATGGAGACAGAGAAAGTGAAAGGAGTGCAAAAACCGTAAAAGGGGCATTTCAGCTTCTTAAGACAACTTATGCAACAGACTTCCTCATAAACGAGCATCTGGCCCATAACCGCGGCTCAACACTTCGAGAACTTTACTATATCTCGGAAGGCTGGGAAGCTGCCAAGTTTAAGGAACAGGCCGAAA
Source organism: uncultured Methanosarcinales archaeon (assembly GCA_964560735.1). Classification (GTDB taxonomy): domain Archaea; phylum Halobacteriota; class Methanosarcinia; order Methanosarcinales; family Methanosarcinaceae; genus Methanosarcina. The sequence goes on from CAZLNG010000074.1 coordinate 19,264, forward strand.
GCGATCGCCTGATCGAAGATCTGGAACTCCTGACCAGTCTCCAGAGAGAATATTTCCATATGCGCCCTGAAGAAGACGGAGCTACGATGTTCGGGCCTATCGAAATTTCGGAGCAGACAAAGCGGGGGGAGCGCAATATCCACTGCCAGAAGGATGTGGGTGAAGGAGGATACCAGATCCCCTTTAACGTGGAAAATATTGAGTTCAAAGGCCATGATGCGAGCATGATAATAGCCATAGAGACCGGTGGTATGTATGCCCGGTTGATGGAAAACGGCTTTGATGAGGCTTACAATGCAATCCTTGTTCACCTCAAGGGCCAGCCTGCAAGGTCAACCAGAAGGATTATCAAGCGCATGAATGAGGAACTGGGAATCCCTGTAGCAGTTTTTACTGACGGTGACCCATGGTCTTACAGAATTTTTGCCTCTGTTGCCTATGGGGCCATAAAAAGTGCCCATCTATCGGAATTCATGGCCACTCCCGGAGCCAAATTCCTGGGTCTCCAGCCCTCGGATATAGTCGAATATGAGCTTTCAACTGACAAGTTAACGGAACAGGATATAAACGCACTGCGCAGTGAACTCTCCGACCCTCGTTTTGAGTCAGATTACTGGAAAGAACAAATCCAGCTCCAGCTTGATATAGGGAAAAAGGCTGAACAGCAGGCCTTTGCCGGAAAAGGTCTGGACTTTGTGACCGAGGTATACCTACCTAACCGGCTCAAAGAAATGGGCATGCTCTGAATAAGTTTACTGTGTCTCCCGAATTGCGCCTCTCCTGGGTTTCGCTTCGGGATCACAGAAAATCTTCGATTTTCTGGGAGTTTCACTGTAAGTGAAACAGCACGAGGTCCGTTTCACTCGCTTCGCTCGCTCAAGCAAACAAATTCATGGTTTAGCAGCTTGCTTAGTTTTCCTATAGTCAGCTCTACATTTAATGCAACATTATTATACTAATTCTTGTATAATTA
>CAZLNG010000075.1:0-19952 GCA_964560735.1 uncultured Methanosarcinales archaeon
AAAGAAAATATTATCAAATTAGATCAGGGATTTTAAAAGCTAATTTGAAATCCTCCTCTTATAAACTAAAAGAAATGATTAAATTAAATAGCAATCACCTTGACTATCAGAAGAGTTTTGAAGCCCTGATTGAAAAATATAATTCGGGTTCTGCCAACGTAGATCTCTCTTATAAGGAATTGATCGAATTTGCGAAAAAATTGAAAAAAGAAGATGAAGAGCCATAATGGAAAATCTAACCGAGGAAGAACTCTCCCTCTTCGATAAGCTAAAAAAACCTGATCTAACTGAAAAAGAAAAGAGTGAGGTAAAAAAAGTTGCAAAGGAGCTTCTTTCTACCCTCACAACTGAAAAACTGGTCCTGGATTGGCGAAAAAAACAGAAGGCAGTTGCCGAAGTTAAAAAAGAGATAGAAGATAGACTGGATAAGGGGCTTCCTGAGTCATATGATGTAGAGACTTATGAAGAGAAATGCAATATAGTCTTCCAGCACATTTATGATTCATATTCCGGGGATAATCACAGCATCTATGAAGCAGTAGCCTGATAAAATATTCAAATGAAAGAGCAAAGTCATTAAAGTAATAGTCCTGGACTTCACCCATCAAGAGATAGTACAAATGTGGTCAGTCTGGTTTTAAGATATCTGAATGCCTTAGCATCTGTTTTGATTTTAGTTGGCATATGTTTAAAAAATAGAAATTTTTTACTTCTTTTTCTATTTATTCATACGAGGGATTTTCCTTAAATAAACTTCTGATTTCGCTTGTACGTCTCTGATATCTTGCAGAAGGCTCATACTATAATAAATAAAACCAGATTATTTTTTTAAACAGATACAAAATATTAAATATGATGCCGACCTTATCCAATTTCATGGAAACAGAATTCAGGAATAATCTGCTTTCAGCCATTTTCTGGTTATCGGTCTGGTTTGCCGTCAGGAGTTATTTGAAGGTTTACACTCCTTAGATGAAAAACTCAAAAAAGAAATCCTTTAGATACTCACTTAACTGCGTTTTTGTTAATTAATCCAAACTTGATTTAGCCCTATTTTTCATCGTGAAAATTTTTATAAGATACTATTATATCCAATCCTTTTCATTATAACATGTGATAATTATGGGGAAAGCTACTGAAGAAATCAGGCAAATAAAGGGCTTTGTGCCCAGATCAATTGTATATGCTGAAAAGATAGACGAACAACTCGCCGAAGGAGTCGCCGGTTTTTATAAAGCCATCTGGGCTGAAAGGGCAGGCGGGCTTTCCATGAAAGAAAAGCATCTCATTGTCTTTGCCATAGCCTGTTCCAACAATAATACAGAAAGCGCAGTCAAGATCCTTGAGAGGCTTCATAAATTCGGAGCAACAAGAGCCGAGATTAACGATGCCATGATGATGGCTGCCTGGACCGGCGGGATCCAGAATTTCACGGATTTCAGTGCAGAGGTTTTAAAAGAAATGGAGAGACTGGGTTTATAATATCAATCTCTTAACTTTTTTTATTGCATCCTCTTTGAGGTCAATATTCTTTACATCTCCTTTGAGGTTAATATCTGCTTTTATTCCAGAACTACCATATTCTATTTCTTGAATTTTATTTCCAGAGAGCTCTTATTCCTTCCAAGGAGTTTCCCGGAGGCCTGATAAAAAAATGGATTCTATAAAAATGGGTTCTGAGAAAACTAGTTCCATAACTGAGAGAGAAAATGGGACGGTCATTTTTAGAGAAGTTCAAAAAATGAACCAGCTCTGGGTCTGGATAGTAGTTGCAATTCCTGTAGTTATAACCTGGTACGGAGCATATCAGCAGCTTTTACTCCGAAAACCCTTCGGAAATAATCCGGCCCCTGACTGGATAATGATTCTTCTGTTCATTGTGTTTGGAGTCCTTTTCCCGGTCTTTTTCCGTTCTATAAAACTTGTCACTGAGGTCAGGAAGGACGGGCTTTATGTCCGTTTTTACCCTCTTCATTTTTCATTCAAATCAATCCCTTTCGACACTATTCAAAGTTATGAAGTTAAAACTTACAATCCCCTCAGGGATTACGGAGGCTGGGGGATACGTTATGGATCAAAAGGAAAGGCCTACACTATAGAAGGTAATAGAGGAGTTGTTTTTGAATTTCTGGAAAGGGGGAAAGTAAAAAAGCTAATGATTGGCTCTCAGTCTCCTGAAAAAATTTCAGAATTTATCAGAAGAGGAATTCGAAATCAAAATTAAAAGTTGAATTTAAAAGTCAAAATTGAAAGTCCAAACACTTTTTCTTTTTCTTTTTTGCCCTTTCTTTTTCCTTTCTTCTTTTCCTTTTTTTACCTTTTCTCTTCCTTTTTTTGCCTTTTCTCTTCCCTTTCTTCTTTTCCTCTCTCCCCTGATTCTAATTATAGATTATATTTTTAAATTAACCAATATATACAATTTTTATTTTTTTCGGAAGGTTTATTTACTCAGCTCTTGTAAGGAAAATCAGGAACATTTTCAATTACAGGAACTCTCTTCTATCTTAATTCGTACGCACATGTTTAAATAGTGTACGGACATTAATTTAACAGGGGGCCTGTAAAGAATAGCTTTCAGCATTAGTAAAATTGCCTTTCCTGGAAGCAAATTCAAAGTAAACTTTTTGATATAATGTATATTGTCTATAACTTTGTCTGTAACGTTGTCTATAATGTTGTCTATAAAGACTTACTAAATAACTTATATTCTGTCTTATATTTCTCAAAAAAAACCCGCATAAAGTAAGATAAAACAAGGCACGTTTCAAGAAGGTCAAGAAGGTGTTGATATGGTGGAACAGCCGGAATCGTGTATAATTTTTCGAGAGGTACAGGATCTTCGCAGTAAGCTTTTCATGTTCTCTGTCCTATATCCCGCCATTCTGGTCTGGGGTATCGAAATTTACATCCTTCTCTTCGGAAAACCTGCCTGGGCCCAGAATATTTCCGATCTTTACTTCTTTATGCTCCTGATTATATTCGGAGTCATTTTCCCCATGCTGTTTTATTGTATAAAACACATAACCGAAGTTCGAAATGACGGTATATATGTCCGCTTAATACCTTTTAATCGGTCTTTCAAAAAAATTCCTTTTTACATGGTGGAAGAATGTAAAATCCAGGCCTATGATCCTTTTACAGGAAAAGACATGGAAGTATCTAAAGCTCCTAGGAGAGTCAACCTGGTTGTAATCCTTAAACTCATCTCCGGAAAAAAGATGCTTATTAGCTCCAGAAAACCCGAAGAACTCCAGATGGCAATTAAGCAGGCGGCAGCACAATATTGCTAATCGTAAATCTTGTTATCAATTTTACTCTAAGATCTTCTCTGGAGGGTCATTTTTAAACTTACGTCTTTTCTCCTCCCTGAACTAATTGCTTACCTGATTTAATTACTTACAAGAGGTAATTTTTCAGGAATGTCTGATGATTTATATCATTGTAGCCCAATATTTAATAGATATCCAGTAGCATAAAACAAAAATTTATTAATTTTTTTTGGAGGAAGGGGTATTAAAACAGGTGGGGGAAAAAAGAAATTCGCGCCGAAAGGAACGGAATCCCTTTACAGGCAGCATGAAGGAAAGGTTGTGATTGAACTCGAGCTAGATAGCCTTATGCAGCTCTTTGATTCTTTCGACCCTGCTCCGTTCCATGAAAAAGATCTTGATGTGGATGCAGAAGAATATATTTTTAACGCTATTGATGAGTTTCCCCTGAAAAAACCTATTGAAATCCTGATATACCTTCCTCCTCTTGAGGTCAGTAAGGAAATCGAAATTAATCTTAAAAAAGCTATCATCAACCATTTTTCCTATAAGAAAATTCTTGCTGAAATCGAGCTGAGAAGACTTCTTCAGCAGGGAAGGAAGAACCTTATAATAGCTCTTTCTTTTCTTTTTTTCTGCCTCCTCACAATCCGACTGCTTTCGGCCTTTGAAGAAAGCCTGTTAAATACTTTACTTTCCGAAGGGCTCCTCATAATTGGCTGGGTAGCCATGTGGGAGCCAGTACATATTTTTCTCTATGGCTGGTGGCCGATCATCCACAAGCGCAATATTTACCAGAAAATCATTAATATGGACGTTTATATAGAGGAATCTAAGGCAGGGAAGAGAATCTCTCACTATTCTCCTTCTTCAAAGAAGGAGTCCTGATGTTTTTTATTAAATCACAAACTCTTGTCCTTATATTAGCTACAGTCTCGACTTTTTTATAAATCCCAAATCTTACAATATTTGTATTTGTACTTGAAATTTTTGAGATTTTTAATCCTTATAATTCCATTAAAAAATCTAAAAAGCAAGATCTTATATATAACTGAGTTATTAAATATCAGAAGTAAATTTTCGAAAAGTTAAAAAGGATTTTTTTATAGAAGGTAGATAAAAAATGGTCTGGGGAATCGATTTTTCCCCTAAAGGAACGGAAGCTCTTTATAGGGAGAATAAAGGGAAACTTCTGATTGAAGTTGAACTTAAAAGTATGATGCAGATCTTTAATTCTTTCGACCCTGCTCCATTTCATGAAAAAGAGCTTGATGCGAGTGCAGAAGTGTATATCTACAACTCTGTGGGAGAATTTCCTCTTAAAACCCCGCTTGAACTCATGATATATCTCCCTTCAGCAGAAATTAGAACGGACACGGAAGAAATACTTAAAGACGCGATCAGAAATCATTTCTCTTACAAAAAACTCCTTATTGATCTCGAACTGAGAAGAATTCTTCAACGAGGGCGAAGAAACATGATGATTGCTTTTGGCTTCCTTTTTCTTTGCCTGCTAACGATTCAGCTTCTCTCAACTTTAAAAGGAGGCCTGCTAAAGACCACGCTTTCGGAAGGTGTTACTATTATAGGCTGGGTTGCTTTGTGGGAACCTGTTAATGTTTTCCTTTACGGGTGGTGGCCTCTTGTCCAGAAAAAAAATATTTATAAAAAAATTATTGGCATGAATGTAAAAGTAGCAAACAATTCTATAAAATGAAATTTATTCAACGGAATTCGTTCAAAAAGATTTTACTCAAAAACTTTCACGTCCACAACGACATGCAGAACACCCGGAGAATATTTCTTTATCCTGCGGGTCTCAAGAATCTCAACTTTTCTTCCCAGAGCTAGAGCAGCTCTCTTTATGCGCTCCTGAGGCCTGGCTTCTGCGAGTTTTTCAGGCACCGTTTCGTGATAGTGCAGGATTCCCCCTTTCGGCTTCAGAGCTTTTATAGCTGGTTCAAGATAGTGATGTGTTGTTCCCACATATCCCATAAGCACGCGATCGGCTGTCCCTTCCAGAGCAAAATCGGAACAATCTCCACAAATAGGGGTAATAATATCCTCTACCCTGTTCAACTGAATATTTTCTTTCAGGTAAGCAAAAGACTCGGGGTTTATTTCAATGCTTGAGATTTTTTTCGGTCTTGAATGAACAGCCATGGGGATTGAAAAATATCCGATTCCTGCAAACATATCCACCACAGTTTCCCCTTTTCCAAGCTTGCTCATCCTTTTTCTCTCTTCAAGATTACCTTTGGAATACATCACCTTTGTTACGTCCTGCTTGAAAAAACAGCCATGCTCTTTGTGAATTGTCTCCGTTACACTTCCAAGCAGAAGTTCTCTTTCTGGCTGGCGGAACTGCCCTCCTATTCCAAAATCCCTGACAACGCTTCTGCATTTAGGATACATTGAGAGTAGAGCACTGGCTATCAGGAGCTTTTTTTCATTAAGGCTCGCAGGTATGCTGACTATTATTATATCCCCAAGGATCTGCCAGCCTGATGGAACCAGTTCAAGCTCTGTTTTCGGCAAGGAGTCTTTCAAGTATTCTTTAAGAGACTTATTTTTTTCCAGGATTTCAGGCTCTTCCTGTTCAATTACTGGATAGTCTCCTATTTTCTCTTCTGCAGACTCATTAACGGGAATTTCCAGAAAAATTCCTTCCTCATTCTGGATTTTTCTTATTCTTCTTCCAGTATCCAGGAATCCTTCTGAAATTGCTTTTTCCCTTATTTCTTCTCCTTTTTCCGGGGGGACCCGAATGATTCTGTACATTGGAATTGAAGGATAGTATGCATGGAATTAATGTTTTGCGTTTGATTTTCTTTGTAAATCAATTACTGCATTTAATGATAACCTGGTCTCCAGTATATTTATAATACTAAAATGAGCTGCATAAATTCGAAAAGTATGAAAGAAATACAGCCCTTGGTAAGCATTTTTCCCAGCAGAAAGAGTGCCTTTTGATTATTTGAAGCGAAAGTTTAGAATTATAGTCTAAGATTCACTAATAATTTAAGATGAAAAGGGGATATAATCAGAAAGGAGATTAGTATTGGGGGAAATATGCCGGATCTGAGTGAGAAACAGGTAAATGCTGTCGAGAAATTAAAGGAAGTAGACCCTGAATCTGAAATTTTCTGGGACACGGAAATGAAAATTCCTAAATTTATCAAAGGTACTCTTTCGAAGCCATCAGCCGAAAAGCCTGAGCAAATAGCAAGAAAATTTCTGAAAGAATATAGCGGGCTTCTGGATATTCAACCGGAACTTAAAGAGAGTCTTGAACTTTTTACTGCAGAAACCGATTTTTCCGGGTTCCACCATGTTATTTTCCTCCAGCACATTAACAGTATCCCTGTTTTCGAGGGATCTGTCCAGATTCATATAAACCCGGTCGGGGAGGTTACAGCATACAAAGATTTTCGCATAACGGAAGTGCCTGTTTCCCTTGAACCGAAAATTAAAAGACAAGAAGCTCTTGAAATTGTCCTTCAGGACATCGGTGAAGAAAACTTTGTCACGGTTCCCGAATCACGGTTAATGCTTTTCAGGGATGGTAGAGAAAGGGTTCACCTTGCCTGGGAAGTAGAGTCAGTCTTTTCCTTCGGATTTGAAGGAAGGTTTCATTTCATTGATGCTCACACAGGCGAGCAGCTCTACAAATTTTCCCAGATCAAAGCCGCACTTTCTAGAAAGATATACACTGCAAAAAACGAATCCCTCCTGCCTGGGGAATTGCTGCTCGAAAATGATCAAACTTCTTCGGATGAGGTTGCAATTGCAGCCCACGAAAATATGGGGATAGTATATAACTATTACAAAAACAATTTCGGAAGGGACAGCTATGATAATAAGGGAGCTCCTCTCGTTTCTACGGTTCACTTCCAGCACAAATACAATAACTCTTTCTGGAGCGACTACCACAAACAGCTTGTTTTCGGGGACGGAGATGGGTTTCGCTGGAAACCGATGGCTTTTGCACTCGATATTGTAGCCCATGAGTTAACTCATGCTGTTTCTGCCCAGACAGCCCGGTTTGTATACAGTGAAGAAGCCGGGGCTCTGGATGAGTCCTTTGCCGATGTTTTTGCAATATTCATCTCAAAAGAAGGTGAGATCGAGAACTGGGAAATAGGGGAAGGAGTCTACACTCCATTCCACGAAGGGGATGCTCTGAGGGATCTTTCCGATCCTCCAAGGTTCGGACAGCCTGACCACATTGACAATTACATGGAGCTTGCTCCCGGAGAAATTCCTGACCTCCAGAGGAATCAGGCAGGATATATTCACTATAACAGCGGAATCCCTAACAAGGCCGCTTACCTGACCATCAAAGGGGGGACGCATTACGGGATAAAGGTCAAAGGAATCCCCAGGACCAAAGCCGAAAAGATTTATTACCTTGCACTTACTGCATATTTATGCAGTTCAACTCTCAGCAGGTGGACTTTTCGCGAAGCCAGATATGCCCTTTTAAATGCCTGTCGTCAGCTGTATGGGGAAAAGGGGCCTGAGTACTCTGCAGTCAGAAATGCCTGGGCTGCAGTAGGTCTTGGAAAGCCTGCAGGAGATCTGAGAGACCTGTTTTTTGTTGAAAGAAAGGCTTTTCCTGAAACATCTATCCCGGATATAAGTCCTGATGGAATTATCAGTTCCATCGATTTTCACGAGGACGGGCTTGTAAAAGATATCAGGGTCAGTATAAACATAGAACACTCTTACCTCAGGGACCTGAGGATCACTCTGCTTACTCCTGCCGGAAAAAGCACAATTTTGCATAACCGGATTGCTCGAAAAGACAGAAGCCTTGTGAGGACATATAATCCTGGCTCGGTGCCTGCCCTGAGGGCCTGCATAGGAGAGCGGGTTACCGGAAAATGGATTCTGAAGGTTGAGGATCTTGCAAAGGAAAATAAGGGCTTTTTCTTTAGCTGGGGAATCAGATTTCTGATACAGAAGGTTGAAAAAGAGGAACTCAAAAGAGAAATTTTCCCTTTTCTCGCAATTCCTGATAATGATCCAGAAGGCATCGAAAGCCACATAGAAATAGAAAGGTCTGGTAAAATCGTAAAGCTTGAAGTGTTTTTTGAAATTACCCGCCCATCTATGAAGGATCTGAAAGCAGTACTTGTTACGCCTTCTCGAGAAAAGTTTGTACTGTATGACAGAATCGGAGAAGGTAAGAATGAAATCAAAAAAATACTCAGCACCGAATTAGATGAAAACCTTCTTCCTGCTGTGAATAAAGAGATGAAAGGGGTCTGGACTCTGATGATTATAGTCCAGACAGAAGAAAATAAAAGGACTTCAGCTCAAATTGAAGAAAATAAAGGTATTTCAGCCCAGATGGAAGAAATTGAAGGAACCCTTGACAGCTGGGGAGTGCACATTATTTATGAGAGTGATCCAGAGTTCTTTTAAATGGTCAGAGTATCTGTATTTTTTAGAGTATATGATTTTTTAGAGTAGCTGCATGTTTTTCTCTGCCCATGCTGGCTGATCTATTACCAGGAACTTGAGAGCAGTTTCTCCGGTATTGTATGTGGTCTGGATAGAATTTGCAGGGATGGACACAACCTGATCTTTTTTCAGTTCAACCGGGAGGCCGTCAATATAGAGCAGTCCTTCTCCTTCAAGGATGTAGTGAACTTCCGGATTTTTCATTAAGTGGGGGGCGATGCTTTCTCCGAGCTCTAAAATCGAAAGGGTAATGCTGCAGTTCATGTTAAGGTTTTTATCCTGACTTTCAGGGTTAAATAATTCGGAGACGTGCATGTTTCCTGGTTTTTCAGTACTTTTGCAGTCTTCCAGGTTCCTGCAGGTGATATATTTGTTCAGATCTAAATCCGCGCCGATAATATAAGCCTGCTCTCCAAAAGAAGCTCTTTTGACGAAGGTACATTTCGTGGAAAGTTCGGAACTGCCCTTTTTTTGCAATTTATATTCGACCCAGCCTTCTCCTTTTTCACTAAGGGCTGTTTCTATAAAGATCTCCCCAATAGGATTTTCATCGGAATCCAAAAGCCCTTTCATATCTTTGCCTTCACTGCCTGTGTCCCTGGGGCAGACAATCTGCGTTCCGTCTATGGTCCAGATAAAAATACAGAAGTCATCCCGGTTCCATGCAGACCCTTTTTCTCTAAATGTCGGAAATAAGTTCTCTCCCTGTGTTTCAATAAGCCTTGCTGTAGCCTGTACTTTTTTTTCGACATTCTTTCTTTCGGTCGCCAGGCTACTGTTCCCTTTTTCCAGAATAAGAGGGTCAGGTGCAGGCCTCAGGGAAGGATATAATGCTGATTTGTTTTCTTCTTCAGCATGGGTATTTCCGCTTACTCCACCGAAATTCGAGCCTATGTTTCTATTTTGAAGCTCTGCTGAGACGTTTGATGTTTCATCCTTATCCCAGCCGGTAAAAAGGCCTGTCAGGAGTGCAATTGCAAGCATGATGCCGGCGATTTTTATTAAATCCATAATTATTCCCTGCTGTTGTGGCTTTGAGGCTTAGATCCTGTTTTTAAAAACAGCCATCTTGTTCTTAAATAATTCCTTTTGATACTGCTGAGTGAGATACTGCTGAGTGAGATACTGTTGAATGCTATTCCTCTGATAATTAACTCAAGTTATTCTATTTTTTTCGCTGAGTTGTGTTTCTTTATATTCAGATATATTTAAAGGAGCATTTATTTACTAAAAATTGAATAATATCCTGAATAATTTCACACATTGGGATAGAAAATGTCTGGCCACTATAACCTTGTCTCCTGGAACGTTAACGGCCTTCGGGCTATACTTAAAAAAGGTTTTCTTGAACTCTTGCTGGAACAGAAGTTTGATTCTGTTTGCATTCAGGAAACTAAAGCTTCCCCTGACAAACTCCCAAGAGAAGCCAAGAACATTCCCGGGTACTATAACTATTTCGTTTCCGCAGAAAAGAAAGGGTACAGTGGGGTAGGCTTGTTTTCAAAAAGAAAACCCCTGAATGTTGAAACCGGCATGGGTATAGAGAAGTTCGACAGGGAAGGCCGTTTCTTAAGGGTGGATTATGAAGACTTTATTTTAATGAACATCTACTTCCCAAACGGCAAAGCCTCGCAGGAACGCCTGGGATATAAAATGGACTTTTATGATGCCTTTTTTGATTATGCAAATTCCCTGAAAGCTGAGGGCGAAAAGCTTGTCATCTGTGGAGACGTAAATACAGCCCATAAAGAAATCGACCTTTCCCGGCCCAGAGAAAATGAGACTATTTCCGGCTTCCTCCCTGAAGAAAGAGCCTGGATGGACAGATTCCTTGCTGCCGGATATCTTGATACTTTCCGCATGTTCAACAGCGAACCCGGAAACTATTCCTGGTGGTCGGTAAGAACCGGTGCTCGCAAAAGAAACGTTGGCTGGCGTCTGGACTACTTCTTCATCAGTGAAAACCTTCTGGGAAATGTAAAATCTGCTCCTATTTACAGAGAAATCATGGGGTCTGATCACTGTCCTGTAGGGCTTGAGCTTGAATTTTAAATTGCTGTCATAGAAAAGTACATTAAAAAAGCAAAATAACACTGTAAGAAAAGTAACTTAAGAAAGATCCCAGAGACGCTGTATCAACTGTATCCCCCAATACAGTTTCTCCGAAATTATGCTCCCCCAAGCATTTATTCGAAGAAGGATCAGCAGCCTCCAGGAGATTCTTTATGGTAGATGATACCCCAGTTTATAATACCCCAATTTGTTTCCCAACTCCAGGATATACTAACTAAGATAAATTATATATAATAAATTATATCAAAAATTGCTTTTAAACGAAATATTATTGGAGGCGTTTTATTTTAATACCATTAAAATTTTCAATATAATATAATTATTCAATTATATTGAAGTTTCAAGTTGGAAACAACGTTTTGCATCGGTTATGATATATATATCCGTGCCGTTATATATGTCCAGATTAAGAGTAATAGGGTTTCCTCTTAATCCTTGGGTTGGATCACAGGTAGGAATTTTGAGAATAGGGACTCAAACCCCTACCATCTACTTCTTAGCTAATTTTCAGAATCACTAACTCACGACTATCTCTCACTTTCACGACTATCTCTCACTTAATCGTTTTATCGTTCTTGTTTGTATATTCGTATAGTTATTCTCATGCTCACTTTTGTTTAACTTGATTTCAAAACTGCGAAATTTCCATCTTTTCGGAACTTTTACCCAGGGCAAGTATTTCGACTCTCTTTGGTTTGACTCCTCTTCGGAGTGGAAGTTCATTTCATTACTTTAAGGAACTTTTTTTGAGTTTGGTTTTCAGGCACAGGATTTTCAATTTCGTACCATTGCCGGTATTAAACCGCAGTACTGCTAAAAAATGAATTCATATCATCGTTTTTTTATACCTTAACTTACATAGTTATAATTGGTCCATAGGGGTCAGTCCCTGATGTATGAAGAAGACGTACAAAGAAGGTATGTAACTTAAATAAGTAGTAACTTGACTAAGGTAGCTTAACTGAGTAATGACTTAAACGAGTAGTAACTTAACTAAGGTAACTTAACTAAAGTAACTTAACTGAGTAATGACTTAATAAGTAGTAACTTAACTAAGATAACTTAACTGAGTAATGACTTAAATAAGTAGTAACTTAACTGAGTACAGAACTAAATTACATAAAATTGGACCAGACCCTTGTGGATCACTTTAAAAGATTCTGAAAGGCTTTTTCTAAATAGACTTTTGATCAGGTTTTATCAACTTATTTCTGATTTTAAACTCCTAAATTCTAATTCTGATCTGTCTCTATTCAAGTTTGTACTATCTCTTTTGTAGTTTTATTGTGGTTTTGTTTAATGCAATTAAAATTTTCAATATAATATAATTATTTAATTATATTGAAGTTTCAAATTCGAAACAATGTTTCGCGTCGGTTATGATATATATAACCGTGCTATTATATGTGTACAGATTAAGAGTAATAGGGTTTCCTCTTAATCCTTGGGTTGGATCGCAGGTAGGGATTTTGAGAATAGGGACTCAAATCTCTACCATCTACTTCTTAGCTGATTTTCAGAATTACTAACTCATTCTGTATCTAAACCCTTTAATATGTTCTTGTTTTCGGGAGTGCTGTAAGTGTAACAACAAGAAGTCTATTTAGCAACGCTGCGCATCGCTCAGGCAGACTTACTTCTGGTTTAGAATCCTTTGACTTGCGAATTGCGGTGTAACCGCACGTACGCAGTCCTTATCGCTGCGTTAAAAATGCATAATTTATCATGGAAGTACATGAGAAAAAGGACTTTTTGTACTTTTATGCTAAATTATAAGGATTTTAAGAGTTTTAGAAAGGATTTTATTTCTCATTTTGTCTTTTATACTCTTTTAAAGGTTCAAATAAACTTATTTTTAGAAATAAGTTCTTTTAAGCTCTTTTTGATTTTTAGTAAGCTTATTTCTCATGTGATGATATTTTCCTGAATAATAACTGAGGAGAATACTTAGAAGATTTTACAGTGGATATAAGAGTGATTAAATTTGACAAATAAATAAATTCCAATGTTTGGGAAAAATGTAGAGGATTTCTGTAATTAAGTTTTTAAATTATTCGCCCTGAAAAGTTGAAGTTTAAGGTGTTTTATAAGTATTCAAATACCTCATTTAGGATATATATAATTATAAAAGGTTAAAAACACTTATTTTCTCAATTAAACTATTTAAAACTCTTATTTTTTTAATTAAATCATTTTAAGTTATTTTCTATTATAAGTATGTTTATATTTAAGCATACCAATTTTGAAATTGTCAAGCCGCAACGGGTAGGCAAGACGATCAGAATAAAACTTAGGCAGCTTTGGTATTTTGGGGTAATAATCGAGTTGAATGAAGCTGTCTATAAAAAAAGACATTCTGGATTAAAAGAAATTCTGGGAATAAAAAAAATCTGGATGGTATAATTTCTAGATCTATGTGGAGTGTAGGTTGAAATGTTGAAAATGAGAAAGGCACTTGGTATCTTACTGGCACTTTGTTTTGTGCTGTCTGTGACAGCTGCAGCAGCAAGCACAGGTCCTATGGGGCCTAGTCCTGACGAAAAGCACAAAGGTCCTCATGATATGGGGCCCGGTCCTAAAGACAAACACAAAAACAGCTACATGACTGGCTATAAAGCAGGCTTCGATGTTGGCTTCAAACAGGGCTTCAAGATCGCCTATCAGAAAGGCTTCAGGGATGGCTTCAGAGATGGTCTGAGACATCACGATAAGAGATTTGGCACCCCTGGGGACCGTGGTGGATACGACGGTTTCAAAGATGGTGGCTACATGGCAGGCTTCAAAGCAGGTCAGAAAGACGGCTTTAAGAAAGGCATGAAGGAAGGCTACAAGAAAGGTTTCAGGGATGGCTTCAAAGCAGCCCAGAAACACCACCGTCCTCAGCACAGGCGCTGAAATCTAGTGGGGCAGTCAGAATCTGTAAATTATAAAACTTAATAATGGGATAGGAATTATGCTATGCTGGTTTTCAGTCAGACTGCATAAGTCCTAACTCATTATGACTTATTTTCTCATGCTGGTTTTTTCCCTGGCTTTTTCTTCAATTAAGAGCCTATCCGAAAAGTGGTTACCTGCTATAACTTTTACAATCTGCAATATGCAAAACCGGAACGGATACTCTGAGATTATAGACCTATAGTAACTTTTCAACATGCGTTGATGACTTTTCGGATAGGATCTAATTTGGCTTTGATTCCTGCTTTTTAGTTTTGAGCTTTAAAACAAAATTTCAGTGTTTCCTCTCTTTTTTCTTCCTTATTTTCTTTTTTTCTTCCTCATTTTCTCTTTTTTCTTTTCAAGCTTTTTTTCTCTTCTGTATTTTTCTTCTTTTTCCTCGTATTTTCTCCTGCTGGCTTGTTTACAACGTTTCTACAATTGTTGAATACCTGAGTTTTAAAATAGACTGAACCATTACGAGTCCATATCTACCCTGTGCTTCGGTATCTTTGGTATAATGAAAGCATAGGTTTTGAAGTTGGAACTGCTAGGCCCTTACCAGATTCAACTGATTTACTCAAGCAGACAAATTTGCAGGCACATGCTTTGCGGTTTATATGTGCCGAGCTTGCTTATAGCCATTATATCTTGCTCTATCTTGCCCGAAGTTCTGGATTAAAGGAGTTAGAACCTCAGAAAGCGCGGAAAATAATAAAAAAGGAAATACGAGCACAAATTTTCTGTGTAGTCTCAAAAACGTATTTAATTCTCAGAAAATCCATTTATCATGGGCAGATAATGATAAAGTGAAAATGTTAAGTCATCTGAGTTTTAGTATCCTCATCTACCAGAATCACAATATTTTCGCGTCCATTTTTGAGTTTTTTAATCAGCCCTCTCTTTTCCAGTTCTGAAAGCATGGTACTGACTTTTACTTCGGAATAATTCAACCTGCTCCGCAGCTCTTTCTGGGTAATCTGGCCTTTATGGCTTCGAATTATGGATATTACTCCCTGCAAATCGTCTGGAAGAGGGAATTTTTTTAGAGCAGGAGTTCTGATTTGTGGGTTGTCTGCGGGCTCTACTACTGGCTCTTTTAAGGATACAGTTTTTCCATTGTTTGACGTAAGCCCATTTTTTACGTTCAGACCAGTGCTTTTACTGAGAACTTTTATCAGGAGCACATTTACGGAATCGACAAAATATCTGGGTACATGAGTTGTTTTTTCTTCCGGTTTTTCTTCCTGAACTTCATTTACCTTTGTCTTTTTGTCGTGCTTTCTGGAAAGTTTATAGCTTCTTCCGAGCAGAAATAAAAGCATAAAAAAAAGTAACAGATATCCTAAGCTTGAAAAATTTTTCTTAATTTTTCCGGCGAGATTCAGACTCTTGGAATTCTGCATTTTATTGGAATTATCCATTTTGGCTGCGTTTTCCCCGATTGCCGGAGTTTCGGAAACAGGATAAAGCAGGAGATCAAATACGTAATTTCCTTCATCCTCAATCTTAAAAGTTGTTTCTCTTGAATAGATGAGAGTGTTGTTCTGATAATACCTGGCTGTGATAGTATAGTCTCCGGGCATCAGGTCAAAAGAATATTTGCCGTTTTTTGCGACTATGGATTGTGGTGGGGTGGAATTTATTTCGATCACGGTATCGTTCAGGTGTTCAAAGGTGCCCCCTTCATATGTTTCTCCGTAGACTTTTGCGGTAAGTTCTGCTGAGAAAGGTATCCCTAAAGCGATTGAAGCAGACGCCCCTATAGTTAGTAAAGTAACAGTGCAGATAATGTAGAACTTATGATTCATCTTTACCAGCAAATCCAGAATTACGGTTTAAGGCGTGGGATCAGCTATTAAAAATTGTAAGCATAAAATCTCTCTACATTTTTTCCGGACACAGGGGATATTTATATTACTATTTGTTCAAGGACTTGCCCCCATTGTCCAGTTTGAATCCTATTCTGAATTCTGTTATTACGAGCGAGTTTCAAAAATGCTTCTGAAAAAAAAATCAAATTATGTCTAATTTTGAAGCATGCTCATTAATTTGAAGTACTTTCATTATGATTTTTTTTCATGCTTATCCCCTTTTCAATTTTTAGCCTCTCCTGAACCCCATTAGATACGTGTACTGCTTATTATTGAGTCTGTCCAAATTCCTTTGAGTCTTGATCATTTCTCGATTATTAAGAGTTTTAATATCTCTTATCTGATCAGGACCTGCCATTGAATATTCGAAATCCAATTGTCCCCGGTTACTGACTACAATTGTTTAAGTGAAGATTGTAGATAAATATTTCGTTCATTATTATTACTGTTTTAATAAATCAACAAAATTAAAATAAAATATATATAATGTATTAAAAAAATCAACTTATTATCTCTAAATTTACAAAGGCTTACAAAGCCTTGATTATGAAAAAAACGCGATTAATGAGGATACATTTTTTATCGGAAGCACAAGAACATGACACTAAACAATGAAAAAAATAATTAATGTAAGCTTCTTCTCGAGGACAGTTCTCAAGACATAAATTATGAGACGGTCATCTGGGAAACAATGGTCAACAATTAAAGCTTTTAATAATTAAGAACAAAATATGTTTTAGAATAAACCAATTTTAATATTATATTTGTAATAGATGTAGACCGAAATATGATGAAGTAAAGTTATGCCAATTGAGGTATTTTACATGAAATCATCTCTCTTCTTATGTCTATTCTGTTTAATTTTAATAATGTATTCTCTCTTCTCAATAGGTACAGAATCAACAGAGTTGATGTACTACCATGTTGAAAATATCTATGAGATAGGCACAGCAGCACTGGCAAATTTAGTGCATCCCGAGGTCAGTAACGCCCTCGAGACAGCTACAGCAGAATCGACAACCCTTGTATATCCCCATACATCTGGCATCTATGAAACAGGCGCAGATGGCCATAGAATTACACTTGTAAATTATAACAATACGACCGACCCAACTTATGCAGAACTTCTTGCCTTCATTAAAGCGGATAAGACCGATGAGGAGGTTTATAACTTTGAATCTTGCCTCTGCTCCGACTATGCAGAAATAGTCCACAATAACGCAGAAAAAGCAGGTTATAAATGTGCCTGGGTAGGGGTGGACTTTGCAGGAGGAGACGAACACGCCTTAAACGCATTTAATACAACTGATAAAGGGATGATTTTCATAGACTGCACAGGCGCGGACCCATATGAACCAGGAAACAGGGATAAGGTTGTTAGTGTCCAGGTGGGCAAACCATATGCTCCTGTTGATCTTTTCAGGGAAGGACACACGTATGACAGTATGGGGACTGTGAAAGAAATATATACCTATTGGTAAAACAGTCTTAAGAATTATTTCCCGGATAAAACATATACAATCTTCACTGTTTTTTGTTCCTTTATTTCTTTAAACATTTGTATCGATTGTGGCTATAACCTTTTATGTATCCGTCTTTGTAGCCTTTGTTGTAGCTTTCTCTGTAGGCTTTTGTCCAGCTTAATTTGGTAAAGGCATTAGGAATCTTCTGGAGAACCTCTACGCTTCCGTATTGCATGCAATCTTTTTTGCCCTGTTTTTGACCGTCTTTGTAGCCTTTTTTGTAACCTTTCTTGTAACCGTCATTATTCTTGCCGTAC
Organism: uncultured Methanosarcinales archaeon; assembly: GCA_964560735.1. Classification (GTDB taxonomy): domain Archaea; phylum Halobacteriota; class Methanosarcinia; order Methanosarcinales; family Methanosarcinaceae; genus Methanosarcina. The sequence continues at coordinate 17,400 of CAZLNG010000075.1, forward strand.
TTACTGCTGGCTTCCGCGCTTGCTGATGCAGCAGTCACAGACAGTAAAAAACAAATTGCCAGTAAAATAGCTAAAGTTTTTTTTATTCTATCAAAAGTACTGTTTTCCATAATTGAACTCCTTATTTTTTTCAGCTGATAGAAAATGATTTAAAACTCTGTTATTGTTTTTAAGTTTTCAGTGTTTTGAGGTTTCAGTGTTTTTGGGGGTTCCAATTGTTGGGGTTTTTGAATAGTTGGATATTTGGTGATTCTTAATTGGTAATCTGATTGGTAATTCTGTAGCCTCTGGAAAAACCATTTTAGTTCTCTTTTTGGCTATCAGTAGTTGACAGTATAAAATTCACCGGTTTGAATATAAAATTACTTATCTATAACAAAACGCAGTTTAATTCTATTGAAAATAAGTTTTTTTGAACTTTTAATTTGAAACCTGTTTCTTAATAGTGTGTTTAATGCTGATCAGACTCATTAAAAACCTTATTTATTAAAAATAACATACAATACTGTCTGACTTAGAACTCTATTTTGGAATGACTCCTCTGTACTTCTGCGGAATAGACTCTTTAACGGTTTTATCCTGATCTCAGGAAGGGCATCATCACTCAGCGGTTACTTTGGTTGGCTATGACTGCTCACTGTCAGAAATTTCGCAGAATTTCCATAATTGAGGAGGGCTTGATTTTCGATAAATTTTGAAAAACGGGGAACCATACGACTGCGAAGCAGGCGGCGAAGTGAGAAAAAAGACAAAATAAATGACTCCAAAACTTAAAATAGATCCGATATTTAATGAATTCATGAGTTTCTTATTGCTGCTAGCAACATAGTTACTATTTGAGAAGGTAAAGGCACACCAAATGCTGCTGTTGATAACACCGGAGTAAGCAATGTAATAATTTGTTCAGCAGTCAAACTCACTATCACGTCTTTTGTCACATTTACACTGAACGATTTTGCTTTTTCCTTCAAGATCCCTGGTAGCTTTTTGAAAGCGGAGAGTTTTAATTTCGCTTCTTCTTTATCCTTTTCGGGAATTTCTGCTGTTTCTATGATTTCTGTAATATCTGAACTGTTCTGGATAATTCTTTCAATGAAGTGTTTTAAAGCTTCACAATCTCCTCTTTTCATGAGTTCAAGCATCTGCAATGAGAACTCTTTGATACATTCCCCTTCTTTGCCGCCAATTTCTTTTGAAATCCGTACCAGATTATCAAGATCCTGCTCAATATTATCGATCTTTCCCTTTATTTGCCTGAGTTCAGCAGCCGTGCCATCGAATCCTTCTTCAATCTGACCTTTTATTTCGGAAAGTCCAGAATCTAACTGACACTGGATATCATCAATTTTGTTCTCAGTGCGTCTTGAAATCTCTTTTACCTGCTCTACATCCTTACTAACAGCACCCATTATTTCGTGTACTTGACCAAATCTGTAATCATCAAGATCTGCTCTTTTACGGTCTGAGTACTCACAGAGCAGACTGTAAAAATTAGACGCAAACTCCCGGCTTCGAATTATTTTTTGCCAAGCGTCTGGCTCTCTTTTCTTCACAATTGCATTATTAAAAATTTCACACATCTGCTGTCCCTGTTTATCCCCATATTCGCGGAAGATTTTACAGCCTTTTTTAACATTTTCTTCTGCTTCTCTATCAGAATCGTTATTGAAACAATCAACAAGAGCCTGCAAGAGATGGATATAAGCTGAAACTCTATCTTTAATTATCTTAATTTGTGTCCTCTCTTTGATTTCTTCAAGTTTTTCTACTGCAAGTTTCAGCTCATCTTCTTCGTTAATAGTACTTTTTAGGGCGTTCTCCAGATGGCACTCAAAAAGCGTGTAATCGTAATAATCAAGAAATATGCCTTCTTTCTCTACTTCTTTCCAATCCGACACAAGTTCACAAAAAGATTTTGTGTTAATTCTCGCCTGCGAAAACTCGTCCATGAAGTTATAATATGGATTTTTTGAAAGTTCGTAGGCTTTATAATATTCACGAGATGCCTTATTTATTCCAGATTTACCATCGAACTCAAATAAACTGGCACGGATTTCATGAATCCTTGTCATTACCAGTTCTTTGTACATTATATCTCGACCTTTTATCTTTTCTTCGAGATCCCCAAGATTTTTCTCCCATTCTTCAAGATGTTTCTTATCTCCAGTTTTGTAGAAGTTGTCTTTCAACAGACTGTTCAACTTCAATAAAGCGATTGAATATGTCCAGCCGTCTCCTAATTTCTCAAGAATCACAATACTTCCCAAATATAATTTCCTTGATTTTTCAAGGTTCTGGATACTGTCAACTCCCATCTCTGCAAGTGTTTTTCTTGCATTACCCTCGTTAATTAACGCACGAGCGTAATCTGCGCTTTTTTCTGGGAATATTTTCTGAGCAGCACCGTAAAGACTGACAGCATTTTCAAGGTTCTGGATACTGTCAACACCCATCTCTGCAAGTCTTTGTCTTGCATTACCCTCGTTTATTAACGCACGAGCGTAATCTGCGCTTTTTTCTGGGAATATTTTCTGAGCAGCACCGTAAAGACTG
>CAZLNG010000076.1:0-19831 GCA_964560735.1 uncultured Methanosarcinales archaeon
AATGCATTTTATCAAAAGCCTTCCTTTTGGAATGCATTTTATCAAAAGCCTTCCTTTTTAAAGAATTTCCACAGAAGGCAATCTGCACATCCATTTGAAAGAACTTTTATATTTGATTGTTGATAATAACCATCAATGATAGGTGCCCCTGAGTTACTTGCAATATTAATCGCTGCCCTCTTCCTCTTTGGGCCCCAGAAGCTTCCGGAGCTTGCACGATCTCTAGGGAGCGCAGTAGGGGAGTTTAAAAAAGCCCAGCGTGCTGCTGAACTGGAGTTGACAGAATTTGATGCGTACACCCGAAAAGCCGGAAATAAAGCGGGGAAAAAAGAGGAAGATAAAGAACAGGGAGAGAACGAAGAAAAACTCGAAGCTAACTCTGGAGAAGAAGGGCAGAAAAGAAAAGAAAGTGAAAATAATAAAAAGGAAGTAAAGGCAAATTCGCTGAGTGCACTGGAATGCAGATCCTCTATTCCGGAGCAAGGAAAACCTCCTAACAGCTAAAATAGCGGGATAAAATTAAAATAAAAAGAATTATATAATATAAAAGATTGCCACATAATAAATCAAAATAAATAAATCGAAGTAAAAACTTTATATGGCATAAAAAGTTTTAGCCTAACCAAGTACTGATAATATTCAGTAATATACTCAGTGATAATTTTCAGATAATTTTTGTATCAATTATTACCGCTGAAAACCTTATAATTATTAAGAAAACGAAAAGCTTGAGGTCCAGCCATGATAGGCACACAAGAACTTGTAATGATCTTTGGAGTAATTGTACTTCTTTTTGGGGCAGCCAAACTTCCGGAACTGGCCCGCTCCATGGGAAGCTCTGTAGGCGAATTCAAAAAAGCCCAGAAGGAGTCCGAAAGGAACCTGAAGGAATTTGAGAAGTCTTTGACTGAACCCACAACCCCAAAGAAAACCAAAGTACAGGAAACAGCTGAAAAGCTTGGAATCGACGTAAAGGGCAAGAACGACGACCAGCTTCTTGAGGAGATACAGAAATTATCTGAGAAGCCAAAAGAAGTTTCTGAGCCATGAAAAAGGCCTAAGGATAAGCTTTTCTTTTCACGGTATTCTGTTCAGCCAGATTTTACTGAAATTTTTCATTTTTTAATTTAACCGAAAACTTTTTTGGGGATTCACCCTAAATAAAATAGAAAAGCTAAATTCATACGGAGGCCTTTTCTGGCGGAAATGATCATTGAAGTTGACAAAAACGATAACTTTCTTGGACTGCGCGAGCGGGATGAATTTTACTCGGGAAATCACATTCACAGAGCCTCCCAGCTCATCCTGCTAAATCCTGAGAATAAGATGCTTATCCAGAAAAGGACGCCTCAAAAGAAATGGTACCCAAACCGTTATACCTACTCAGTAAGCGGCACTGTTCGGGATGAATCTTACGAAGCCTGTCTCGAGAGAGAAATGCTCGAAGAAATAGGGGTTTCGGTTCAGTTCAGAAAACTGTTTAAGATTCCCTGTCTTCTCGAAAACGGGGGAGCTTTCCACACGGTATTTTCAGGCAGGTGCTCCGAAGAAACTGCAAGCCTGATCAGGTTTGATCCCGATGAGGCAGATTTCATAGAATGGGTAGAGCTTGACGAACTGCACAGAGCTGTAAAGACCGAACCTGAGAAATACACACCCTCTCTAAGAGCAGGCATCATAAAAATCTTCAAAGAAGGATACGAAGAATATATTTCCTAAAATTCTACTCAATATCCTTCTTCATCCTATTATTCGGTTAGTTTTTTCATCAATTACTCAATATTCTTCTTCGTCCAGTTCCTTTTTTGAACCGGCATATTCTCCTATAATTGGGATACTTTCTCCACACCTTGGACATGTCTTCTCAGGCGTAATCTCATACTTTTCTATCTCGAAAAAGCCTCGAGAAATCAGCAGTTTTCCGCAGTTGGGGCAGAAAGTATTGTTACGCTCGCTTCCAGGAACATTGCCCATGTAGACATACTTCATACCTTCCTCAGTTGCGATTTTACAGGCTTCCTGCATGGTTTTTACAGGAGTTGGAGAGAGATCCTGCATCTGGTACTGGGGATGGAAGCGTGTAAAGTGAAGGGGAGTTTCAGGCCCCGTGTTTTTGTACACCCATTTAGAAAGTTCCCTCAGCTCATCAGGAGAGTCGTTGATCCCAGGGATAATGAGAGTAGTAATTTCCACATGGATTCCCAGGTCTTTTGCAAGGGCAGTAGCCTCAAGCACCGGGGCCAATTTTGCGCTGGCAACATCGTGGTAGAACTTTTCGGTGAAAGCCTTGATATCGATATTGGCAGCATCTAAATATGGTGCTATGTGGCGGAGGGCTTCAGGAGTCATATAGCCGTTTGTAACATAAACTGTCGCAAGCTCTGCATCTTTTGCTATTTTTGCGCATTCAAAAGTGTATTCGTGCCAGATTGTAGGCTCGTTATACGTCCAGGCAATTGATTTTGAACGGGAAAGAAGGGCTCTTTCCACAAGTTCTTCAGGAGGAATATCCATTGTATACGAATCTTCCAGGCAGGCCTGAGAGATAGACCAGTTCTGGCAGTGTTTGCAGCGGAAATTGCATCCTATTGACCCTACTGAATAAGCATAAGATCCGGGATGAAAATGGTACAGAGGTTTCTTTTCGATAGGATCAACGGCCTCACTGGAGACGGTGCCGTAAATAAGAGTGTACAGTTTCCCATCCCTATTTTCCCTGACTCCGCAAAAGCCCCTTTTGCCAGGCGCAATTCTGCAGCTTTGAGCGCAGAGATCGCAGTGCACTCTATTATTTTCAAGCTTCTCGTAAAACATCGCTTCTCTTATCACATCAATCCCCAGTTAGAGATTGTTTTTCATGATAATAACGGTTGCTGTTTTAGATTTATCCGCCTCAGACCGAGAAGGAAAATATTCTCAGTCAAATCAGAAGAGAAAATAACGTTTAGTCAGGAAAAAAAGTTACTCAATCCGAAAGAAGTATGAATTCTTATCTGGTTTCAGCGCCTGAAATGGCATAATATCGTGCGCATAAGAATGAGTATTATTGAAAAAAGAACTTATGAAATAAAAACGCCCTGAAATAATAACACATCCACAGACTCATAAAACCGTTTTCAAATCCAGATATTCCCAGATGCTTCCGCCAGTTTATCTGGCGGCGCCTCTCAAAAAAAAGTACGATATATAAAATAAAATGAAAGTACGAAGATATAAAATAGAATAAAAATGATTTGAGAAGAGGGATTTTGAAAAAGATACATAAAACTATTTCCAGATAGAATCTAATTTATTTTTTGCAGTTTTACAGATTTCCTGCCCATTTTCATTTTTAGTCTCTGTCTTTTTTTGCGGAGAAAGCCGCTCGAAGGAGAGCGTGACAAAACAGATATGAGATTATGAATTACGGCCAAAGAATATAAGTTTATTAATTCCATGAAATATGAATACGGAAATCAAAAAATGAAAAGTAAAAGTATATAAAGTAAACCAGATTAGCTGAACAGGAATCATTGCTGATCAGCTGATCAATATTCCTTTTCAGATTAGCTGAAGAGGGATTTTAAGGCATTAATTAACTTTCCAAAGAAACCGGATTCTTCCGTCAAATTACCCTTTTCTTCCTCACTATCAGGTCTCTTTCCAGGCATCCCGCTGCTGTCTATTATCGAATTTGAATCTCTGAGTGACTGACTCTCGTTAGCTACCATTTCAGGACGTCTCTCGGATTCATTCTCAAAACCCTGGGGAAGAGTTTCATTTCCATTACGCATACCTGGCCCCGGATCTCTATTCTGGGGAATAAGTCCTGGAAGACTCTTTAATTCTTCAGGAGCCTCATTAAGCAGAGTGTCAAGCTCGGACCTGATTTCAAGAAGTTCATCTTCAGTTTCCGCATTCGAGATCTCATCTTTAGATCTCATCTTTTATTGATTCCAGAGAGCTTATCAGTTTTTTAGCTGATTCAACAGATGACTCACTACCAAGATCTTCTTTTGAGTCCTCCAGAGTTTCGATTGTTCTACCCACTGATTCGGCCATTCGAGTCTTCATTTGATCGAAGGATTCTTCCGAGCCTCGTGACGGGGACAAATTCTGGTCATCAGCGAATGCGCAGGAAGGAATCATGCTGAATAAGGTTAGCAAAGCAAGAAAAATGGGAATTACTTTTATAACTTTTTTAGTGAAAATTTCCATAGATTTCACCTTCTAAATTATAAAATTTAGATATAGAGTTGATCTGATAAGGCATTCTAAGACAAAGAATTTCATAATTTATCTGGAAAGCAGATGGAGAGAAGCATCTAAATATCATCTCCTTTGAATATCGTCTACTATAGTGGAAATAAATCTGAAAAATGTCATTTCCTTTAAATGACACCTTTTCAGAACTCCCCATCTCATTTTCAACAAATACTCGACTGTTAAAATTCAGGCATTACTCAGTACTGTTATGGGTACTGTCATCAGTGTCATTACCAGTACTGCCTTCCTGTATTTCGCCGGAGCAGTCAAAAAGACAGTCACACCCTCCGTGTCTTCCATCTCCGTGTCTTCCATTTCCATGCCCTTTATACTTCATGGGATGATCCCCGGGACCCATTCCGGGACACATTCCAGGCATTTGTGAAGAAAACATTAGCTCCCTGAGCTCTGTAAGAGACCCGGCTCCATTGATTTCTTCTTCAAGAGCCGTAAGTTCTGTAATCCTGCTGCTGAGCTGATCACTCATGTTCTCATCGCTGGTATTTTCGCTTTCACTTACTTTAGCTTCAAGGGATTCGATTTGCTTTTCAAGTAATTCGACAGCCTCTTTCTTCATGTATGTGAGTACAACTACCTGGAGTTCGGATGTGGTAGAAGACTCACTTATTTCATTGGATAGGTTTTGAAGGGCAGTGATTTTTTCTCCAAGCTCTTCAGCCCTGTCGTCTTCACCAGCGTCTGTAAGCTCGGTTTGCTTAGCTTCGAGCATCTCAGTCATATTTCCAAGGGAATCAACTATTTCTGTCTGAACATCAGTGAAATTTTCTTCAGTCACGTTCTCAACCATATCGAGACCGAATACTACATGCATTCCACCATGTCCCATATGCATTTCCCCGTTCATTCCATGAGGTCCCATGCACTCATTTGCCGGTCCGCGGCTGGACAGAATTTCCTGAAGGTCGGATGCATTGGAAGCTTCGCTTACATTATTATAGAAGCTCTGGAGTTCAGCAATTTGCTCACTTATAGAATCAAGTAAATCTGCCTGAACGTCAGTAAAATTTTCTTCGGTTATGCTCCATGCAGGGCCATATTTCGGATTGTTTTCTGAAGCAAACGCTCCTGAAGGGATAGTGCATAATATCATCAGCACCACCGCAAAACGTGAAAGTGATTTAAATGACTTTATTCTCATCATGTACCTCCGTTATTACTATACTTTACTTTGTCCTGTGTCTTGCAGACTATTTGCCTGCTGACAATCCTGAAGTAGGCTGGCTCAAATATAAGCATACTTTCAGAAAGGAAGAGGGAAAATGACAGTAATTTATAAAATAAGCTTTTATTTGAATCAAAATTCAAAATTAAGCTTAAATATTACATTTAAGACTTATTAAATCCCTTAAAAGCCATATAGTAAAACAGAAAAATGAATTCATTCTCATGCAGGACTTCAGGTGATAGTATCCTCTGGATTCCCTTGCTGCTCTCCTGATACTCTTTTAAATCTTATTCCAAATCCTCTTCCAAATACCATTATATTCTTTTCTTCCAAATTTTCTATATTCTCTAAATGTCCTTCTGTCTTGTATGTAAAATAGAAAATAGATACATGATACTTTACACAGAATACTTTACACAGAATACTTTACACAGAATACTTTACACAGAATGCCTTATACACGCTTCTTTAAACTGATAATAACTAAAAGGTGTGGAAAACTGATAAGGACATTTTTAGAGAAAGGACAAGGATTAAACTACTTAATTTAAGAATCATAAAGGGTTAAATTTGAAAATAAGATCCATTAAAGTGTAAATAGGAAATTTAATCGCTATATCTCTTTGGAAAAGTAAGTATGCTTTTATCTTTAAATCCAGATACAGAAGATTCAGTCGGGAACACACCGAGTTGTACCATCCACCCAGAATAACCGACAAATACAGTATGCAAGTACTAGCCGGTACCTTGCTGTACAGTCAAAGCATTGAAGAAACAGCGTAAAACAGCATTATAACACAGGCCTGCACATCAGTTCGGTGTGTTCCTGGCCAGACCTTACACTCTATAAGATATTCGATAAATATCCAAAATATGTAACAGGGATGAAAATGCCTGATAACCCGGAGAAAAAATTATTGATCCTTCAGCTTTCAGAAGATTCCAGAAAAATTGCCCGGCTCCTCTCTAATGAAACCTCAATTAGAATTCTCAAATTGCTTGGTAAGAAGGCAATGTCTGCAGGTGACCTTGCAGATGAACTCAAAGTACGCCTGAACACGCTAAAATACAATCTTGACTCGCTTCTCAAAGCTGGACTGATAAGAGTGCGGCAGGTAAAATGGAGTCGAAAAGGAAGGGAAATAAAAATTTACGAGGCAGTTGAAAAAGTGATAATTCTCCTTCCAGGAAAAAAAGATATAGAAACTTCTCTTATGGAAATGAATTTATGGGAAAGTAGCCGTGAGAGTTTAAATGGGCAGAAAGTTCCTGAATTGTCATGAAGGTGCCATAGACCGGAATTTTCTGCGGCAATTCTATTACCTTCAACCTCCAAGAAAAAAATTTCAAATTATACCAAATATTAAAATACATTAATCCAGAGAAGAAGTACATTCCAGCATCAAGTTCTTTCTACAGGACGTGGCCCCAATGAAAATCAAATCTCTGTCCCTGCTCCTAATAATTGCAGGTATCATCCTGATTTCAGGCTGTGTTGATAACGAAACTCAGCCTCTTAATTACAAAGCTCCGGAAGATCTTATGTACAGGAGTATTTTCTATCCTTATCCGGAACTTTCGGATCGTGGAGAACCGGGGATGCCAGGTATGCATCCTCACGATTCGCGTCCAGGAGGGCCTCATCCTGATATGGAGTCAATCCATAATTTGAGTGATGCGAAATCTATTCTCAACAGCAATATAGAGAAAGCAGAAAACATCTCCACGCGGCTGGAAGAAGGAATTCAGCACTTCAAAGCCGAGGGAGAGGATGTCAGTAGACTTGAAGCTTTACTTGAGGAGTACAACGCGCTTGTAGAGGATGCAAAAGAGTACAGGGCTCTTGCAAATGATGCTGCCGAAGGAATGAACAATAGCTCAATTACGGACTCAGAATACAGTTCATCTGAAAATAAGGAAAGGGAATATTTAATCGACTCTCAGAAAAGTATGATTCACGCGAATCATATTCTGAAAGAAATTTTTGAGGAGTTCCGGAGCCTGGCGCCTTGGAATGAAGAGCTAAACAGTACATCCCTGCTCAATGCTTCAGGAGAGGGAAAAGCCCTTCTGTCAGGCAGTTTTGATCTTTACATTCATCTGGAAAACGGAGTAATGGCAATACCGGAGATTTCTCCTGATTCCGAACTATATATAAGAGGGAACTATACGTTTGAGGAGAAAACTGATATTCAGGAAGAACTGCTCGTGTACCATATACAATCTGCTGACGTGAAGATTTACGGCTCCCACAAGATGGTAATGCTCAGAGGCACAAATATTACCCTTAACACAGAAGGAGAAGGATTTTCGGCTTTAATGGGAAACGGCACATATGCTATTAAAGACGGGGGTGAAATAATAAAAGAAGAAAGCTGGGGAACTCCTTTCTTTGAAGAAGAAAGAAATCCCGATGAATTCGGACCTGGTGAAGAAGATTATGATCCCGTAGCAGGCCACAAAGCTGGAAATTCCATCACTGAAGAATACAAAGCCGAGAGTAATATTGCAGAAGAAAATAGAGTTGGGATGGAGTAAAGGATAAGAGAAGTTTTATCAAATAAAATTCATAGACTTTCCTAAAAAAAGACATAAAAGTGAAATTAACCTGGAAAGACTGGAAAATCCAAATTGCAACTCTGGATTTACTGATTAAGATGAATCTAAGGCTCTACATCGTTTGCATTGCTATTATACTCACTTTAGTTGCGCCTGCCTTAGCAGACAGCAACAATACCGCCACAGTCCGAGGAGAGATTTATGGATGGGACACTTTCGAACCTCTAGAAAATGCAGTGGTTGAAGTAAATTCCACTCCTTCCCAGTCAATGGTGGCAAAATATAGTGTTTATTCTTTTGAACTGGTTCCTGGAAATTATTCCATTACAGCAAAGTACTATCAGAACAGTACCCTCCTTTATTCTGGAGAAGAAATTATCGAAATTAAAGATAATGGAGATTACGTGAAAGATCTCCTGCTTCTTCCTGTTTATTCCGAAGCCCTTATGGACAGTTCTGCGGGAAATGGATCATCTGCGAGCCTCAATGTCACTAATAAAAGAAATACGTCCAGTAACATAGGTGAACCCGACGAAGAGAGTGGAATTAACTCTTCAACAGCAAGTTCCCTTCTAATAATGTTTTTACTTTTGAGCCTGCTTGCAGGCGGCTACCAGCTTTTCAGAAAGCATAAAAAATCAGGTGAAGACCGGCTTCAACAAGTAAAAAGGGAATATATGGACGGTTCTACCGGGTTTATCTCCAAACCCGAGAGCATATCTAAGATCTATGAAAAAGTCCCGAATAAAACCAGTGAGCCAGAAAAGAGGCAGACTCTTCGGGCAAGCGTCCAGGCAAGCACTGAAGAGATTGTACCCATATCTCAGCCCTTAACAGAACCAGAATTCAAAAAAACATCCTCAGGAAAGGGCACAGAACCGGAGCAAGACCCCGAACCCAGAATAACTGTAGCAAGGCCGCCAGCAGAATCAGAATCGGAAATACCGGAAAAGAAAGGGCCTGAAGAAAGGAAAAAGGAATATCTGATTCAGGAAGAAAACCTTGAAGGACCTGGACCAGAAGAAGAAAACGAAATAATTTTCATAAAAGAATCTGAAGATGAGCCCAGAATGTCTGCAGGCAGGCCCGAAATTGAAACTCCTGCCCCAAGAAAGAAGCTCCCCCTTCCAGCAGACCTCCAGGAAGTTATGGACATAATTCGAGGCCAGGGAGGCCGGATTACCCAGAAAGACCTTCGAAGTAAGCTTAAGTATTCCGAAGGAAAGGTCAGCCTCATGATTGCAGACCTGGAACGAAGGGAACTGCTGGAGAAGTTTAAGCGGGGGCGCGGAAATGTCATAATTTTAAAAGATGAGGAACGCTAAACTTAGGATTAGCCATTTCTCACCCTGTTTTCGTACGTTCTCATTAGTCTACAGGCATATAATTTGCCTCAATAACTTCACCAGCTTTCATCTCTTTTTCTCTCCTGAAAACGTTCTTTGTGGCGAATACTATCCACCTCCAGTGAAGTGCGATGTGAATAATAAAGAAAACTACCATCAAAAGTCCAACCTTATCGTGGATCAATCTGAGGATCGGGCCTGCAGCATGATGGTCGAAATACATTACAACACCTGAATAACCGACTAAGACAAACTGGATGAAAAGTGCTGAGTCCACTAGATAGTTGAGTTTTAATCTTTTCATTTCTTCACTCCATTGTAATATTTTCATCTCATATTTCATCTCATATTTTCATCTCATATTTTTGAACAGTATTGATCTAAGTCAATTTGATTGGATTTTTTGATTACCTTAATTGATTGGCTTTAACTGATTGACTTTTATCGATTGACTCTGCTTCATACGTCTTTTTCCATCAGTTATGCTGTTTTCCAGCTCACCGCTGTCTATCTCCTTAATTGCCAGAGAAAGAGATAAAGATACTTGCAAAATTAGAGTTGAAAAAGAGATTTATTTTATTATTAGAGGTTAATGAAATCATTTATTTGAAAATAATGCTTAAATATAAGGTTTAAGTCTAAATCTGATTAGTATAACATTCATTCTGTCAGTCATCCAAAAATTTTGCCAGTCATTTCAAGGATTTTGCCAGTTATTTCAAGAAAGCAGCCTTTCAAGCAGGGCTTTGTTGCCTGATGGAGAAATAATAAACACAGATCTTCTGTTAAGAACACATTTACTCTGTTAATAACAAAGATATTCTTTTAATAATAAACATCTTCTGTTAGTAAGCCTGTAACAATTTACGTCTTGAAGGAATCAATGAGATAATCGTCTGAGTGATCCCGGCTGTTAAGGATATCTTATTGGCTTCGAAATTTCCGAAAAACTCCTTTATCTTTGCTTCATGTTGGATTACGGAATCAAGCTGAGATATCAAAGCATCATCTTAAACCCTGGTTTGGTCAGAAAATACTGTTCCTATGGAGGGTCCGAAGGCTCTTTTTAAAAATAATTGCAGATATCAATACTTTATCAGGACCCCATTTACCTTTTAGAGGATAATTAAAGAATAAAATATGTAAATAGCCGTTGGAAAAGTTTTATTACAAAATTAATTCCCTAGATACCCTGTTTTTACCTAAGTATGCTTTTATTATTAAATGCCAATGAGAGGGTTGACTGCTTCCAATGCCTCTTAAGGAACTGACAGATCAGATGCCCCTTATCTGGCAGAGTTCAATTGGCAGATTACAATGAAAAAGAACGTGGGAAACAGGAACCTCGCCATCAGAAATCAGGAATTCTTCATAGGAACCAAATATTCCCATTGTTATAAAAATGGAAGCAGTCAAAAACCCTACACTCCAGAAAATGAGGCACTATGAATCTTACTGGTGCCTCAAATTTATTGAAACCACATCGGTCTAATGGGCCATGAGAAAGGGTCTGACTAGTCCAAAGTATACCCAACATTAGTTCAATACAACTAACCTTTTAGAGGTTGTACATGACACTCACTGAAATTATAGATACATTTAAAATGAAGCTGAGTCCCTCAAAAATCATGAATTCGCTCGAAAAAGCGGCGGATTTTTACGAGGAATCAGAGAGCGATATTGAGGGGGATGGTTCAGGAGAATATCTAAAAAGCAATCCATACAGCAATTTGAAAAACGGCTCTGCTAAAAGCTCTGACGGAGCCATTGTCTTTCAAAGCAAAGAATATCCATTTATCAAGCTTACCGATGTCTGGAAAATTTATCAGATGGGGGAGGTTGAGTTTGCAGCTCTTAAGGGAATAGACCTGGAAATCTATGAGGGGGAATTTCTGGTCGTTCTCGGGCCCAGCGGAAGTGGAAAAAGCACTCTTATGAACCTGCTGGGCTGCCTGGACATCCCCTCAAAAGGCTCGGTTTGCCTGAATTCAAAAGACATTTCGGAACTTGATGAATCAGAGCTCGCTCTCATCAGAGGACAGATGATCGGCTTCATATTCCAGAGTTTCAACCTGCTTCCAACTCTCAGCACGGAAGAAAACGTGCTCTTACCTATGGAATTTCAGGAAGAGGATAGGCAGATAGCCCGGAAAAAAGCAGGATACCTGCTTGAGATTGTAGGTCTTTCGGATAAGAAAAAGAACCTGCCTTCCCAGCTCTCAGGCGGACAGAGGCAGAGAGTTGCAATAGCTCGCGCCCTGGCTGTGAACCCGCCTATTATTCTGGCAGATGAGCCTACAGGAAACCTAGATACTAAGACTGGGGATTATATCCTGGAATTTCTTGACGGGCTGCACGAGAGAGAAGGAAAGACGATCATAATTGTGACCCATGACCTTGACCTGGTAAAGTACGCTACAAGAGTTGTATACATCAGAGATGGTGAAATAGAAAAAATTGAAGTACGCAAGAAAAACGAACTGGAGGGATCAAAATGAAAAAATTCTCTTTACTAACACCCTTACTACTATTACTACTATTTTCAGCATTCACATTCCTTTTAACAGACACATCACTCGGTGCATCAAATGGGAATATAAATTCGGCATCGGTGCAGGTAAATTTAACCAATCAAAACCCTGATTCTGCCCGTCCGGGAGAACCTGTTGAACTCACTGTCAGCGTGCAGAATGTAGGAAACACTGATTTGAAAGATATAGCAGTCACTGTCAACCCTGAATACCCCTTCAGTAAAGTTTCCGGAGAAAGTCTTGAAAAAGGAGTCTCTTACCTGAATGCAAGGCAGGACAATGATGATGCAGCCGTCCTTAAATTCAAATTAATGACAGATGCCAACGTTTCCGAAGGCACATATGATATCGATATTACCACCACTGCCAGAGAAAGCGGATCTTCGTCAAAAACAGTCACGACTACAAAAACTATTCAGCTAGAAGTCAGGGGTAAAGAATACGCTCAGATTGTAACAATAAATAAGGCAAACATTGACATTGCAAAAGAAGAGTCTCTGGAGTTTATCATAACGAATACAGGAAACTCCCCCCTGAAAAATATGGTAGTCTCCTGGAAAGATCCTAAAGGGGTAATTCTACCGGTATACTCTGACAATACAAAATACATCAAATACCTGGAAGCCGGAGAATCAGTAACCGTTGCTTACTCAGTAATGGCAGATGTAAACGCAGACCCTGGACTCTACACTATGGACGTAAACCTCACCTTTGAAGACTATGAATCAAATGAAAAGAGTATCCAGACGACAGCAGGACTTTTCGTAGGCGGAGAAACCGACTTTGATGTTTCCTTTTCGGAAAGCGATGCAGGAGAAATTTCCCTCTCTGTTGCAAATGTAGGCAACAACATGGCATATTCGGTAAAAGTATCTGTTCCTGACCAGGACGGCTACAAAGTGTCTGGAAGTTCCTCAACAATAGTAGGAAATCTTGAAAAAGGGGACTACACGATTGCTTCATTTAATGTTGCAAGCACACAGAGTGCCGGGGAAGCTGAAGGAGACGGGGGAGGAGTACCTCCAGATAGTGCAAAAGCAGGTTCTGAAGGAGGAAACGTAACTTCCACCTCGATGGATTCCAATCCGCTGAAAGTCCAGATTGAGTATACGGATGCTAAAGGAGAGAGAATAACAGTCGATAAGGAAGTAGAACTTGAAATGACCTCCGGAAACATGACCGCAGCAGGTCAGGCAGGACCAGGTAGAAGTGCTGGTATAGGTTCATACCTTCTTTACATTGTGGTAATAGTGCTTGCAGGAGGAGTATTTGTGTATCGCAAGAAAGTACAGGAAAAAATACAGGCAAGGAAAGGGAACCAATCCGGAAACAAACAGTCAGAAAACCAGAAGGACTGAGAAAACAACAGCAATAGAGAACGGAAGGATGCAAGATGAGGAACTCAACCTACCTGAAAATGGGCCTGAATATGCTTCTGCACAGTAAACTTAGAAGCTGGCTTACCATTATCGGGATAGTCATAGGGATCGGATCTGTTGTTGGCATCCTCTCCCTTGGAGACGCAATGCAGGAGCAGGTACAGAGCAGGCTTGCCGAGATGGATCTGACAAAAATAACCATAAGCCCCGGATATACCAGAGCGTCATCAAACATGCATGGACCTCCTGGAATGAGAGACGAAGGTACAACTACAGACGTTGAACTAACAGATGATGATATTGAAGCCCTCCAGGGCCTGGATGGAATACAATACATATCTGGCCAGATTTCAGGTAGTGAACCGGTGATTTATGCAGCACAAAATGCAACTCTTCCAATTACCGGTGTGGACCCTCAGGTCTGGAAGTACATGACCACCCTCGAAACTCAGTCAGGAAGGTTACTTGAACCGGCTGATAAGAATGTCGCAGTCATAGGAAGCGGCGTAGCTAGCGGAGTTTATGACCAGGAAATAGGAGTCAATCAGGTAATAACAATAAACGGCAAAGCAGTGCGCATAGTAGGAATTCTTGCAGAAGAAGGCGAGGGTGGGGACAGAAGCATTTACATGCCCATCGATGGGGCAGTAAACCTGATTGATGATGCCGAAGAAGGTGTTTATGATATAATCTCTGTAAAAGCCGAGAGTGAAGATCTGGTGGACGGACTGATGGAAGATATAGTAGACAAGCTCATGGTATCGAGGCATATTAACAAGGAAGAAGATAGGGATTTTTCAGTTACAGCTTCAAAGTCTATGGCTGAGTCTGTTACAGAAATGACAAGTTCGATGACCCTCTTCCTTGGAGCCATTGCAGCTGTGTCTCTACTTGTAGGAGCTGTGGGCATTGCAAACACTATGTTTACTTCCGTCCTCGAAAAGACGAAGGAAATAGGGACTATGAAAGCCATTGGAGCAAAAAACAGGGATATCATGATGATTTTCCTCTTTAATTCCGCAATGGTAGGTCTTGTTGGAGGCATCCTTGGAGATATGCTGGGAGCCTTTGTCTCAACTCTCTTTCCATTGCTAGGTTTGAAGATGATGGGAGGAGGAAGTGATTCAAGTATATACTTTGCTCCAGACCTGATGCTTTTAGGGCTTGTCCTGGCAGTTATGATAGGAGTCCTCTCAGGAGTTGTCCCTGCATACAGAGCCTCAAAACTGAAACCAGTAGATGCATTGAGATACGAATAATCTGAAAAGAAAGGGAAGAAACCCTTTTTTTATTTCCTGTTTCTCTGGAAGAGGTAAAGTGGGATAAAATGAATTTTAATGACCTGGCAGTTCTTTATAAAGTTTCAAACACGCAAATTCAATGTGAGAAAAGAAATGCATGGTAAAAAAAGGTAGTACCGATTGAGAACAACTGGTATAATCCTGCTGTAGAGGTCTGGTACTATTACAACAACAAATACTTTATGGACACGGGGATACCAGATGGAAACGCTCCCGTATCGTGGAGCAAAAAACCAGACTTATCAGTAAAACCTGGCAGGTCAATGAATTCCAACCCGGATAAAAAATTAAATTTCAAAGGTCAACAGGCATATAAAGGTCGCAGGCATATAAACTTCATGAAAGAATATTCTCATTTTTCGAAGGGTAATGAAAGAACGCTCTCATTTTCCGAAAGCTTTTGACTATGCCCAAATTTTTATTTTTCCTTTTTAACTTTATAATCGAATTCAGGAGAATTCTCAATTTTTAAGACAAAGTTCACTCTTCTTTTTTAAGACTTCAGATGTATTTTATTAAAAAACAAAGGACTTTTTGAATGTCAACTGCATATATTTAGAAATAAATTTCAATAGTATCGCAAAATTTTTATAGAAATTTATTTTTAAAAGGCGAAAACTTATCAAAATTATTATTAAAAACACTAACCTGATTTTTGTTTACATAGACCTGACAAAATAAGTATGCTCCAACCATACACGTAAATATAACTTAAGAAAAATATATGCAATTATCTGTCCCGAATGGCGAGGTTTTCAGGTTGATATTCAAAAAATTACCTAGAGAAATTTTCGAAAGCTTCCACCACAGGTTTAGTGGAAGTAATCAAAATACTTTTAACATATGTCGAGAGTGTGGGGGGGCATGCGAGCGAAGCAAGATAGGAACCCTGCTGCCTGGAGAAAAAGAATACATGGCAGAGAAAATGGGGATAAGCGCCTCTGAATTTGAAATTAGTTATCTGGATGTCCTGAGGATGAACGATGGCACCCAGCTCTATGTATTGAAACTGGGAAAATTATGCCCCTTTTTAAATGAAAAATCTGGAGAATGTAATTGTCAAAATATTAAGCCCATACTTTGTAAAATATATCCTATCATTATTACAATCGAAACTGGTAAAATTAATTTTAGAATGGATAACTGGTGTAAATTATCAAGAAAAAAAGTTTGCCGAATTTATTTTGAAAGTGTGATACCCCTTCTAGCAAGCATTCCTATTTCTATAGAATGGTTCAGACATGTGGTTAGTTACGATAATTTCTGTTTTGACTATGTTAAACTGGAAAAATACAGAAATGGAAAAAATAAGTGCGCAATATTTTCGCTGGAAGATCTATTGGGTCTGCAGAAAACTGAGATTGAAACTGTCAGCTTATGTATTGATTTTTGTCCGGAAGTTGAGGAAGCCATTTTTTGATCTCGAAAAGAGAAATTCACCTTTACGTTTTTTATTCATTACCTTTTTTAACACCTGAATTTGCTAATGGGTTAGAAACTTACTCTCCGGTTTTTTCCCGAGGTCTCCTTCTTTATTTGTCATTATTTATAGGAATTGTGAAAGCAAAGGTGCTTCCCTCTCCTGGACTGCTCCTGAACCACACATACCCTCCATGCAGGTGGACAATTTGCTTGACTAACGATAGCCCTAGCCCCGTACCCTGGAACTTTTTGGAAGAAAATGAGTCGACCTGACTAAAGGGTTTGAAAAGTTTGTTCTGATCCTCTGGTATAATCCCAATTCCAGTATCTACAACTGTTATTTCCACCAGATTTCCCTTTTTTCTTGCCCCTATTTTTATAAGACTATTTTCATAGGAGAACTTAATAGCGTTGTCCACAAGATTGTACATTATCTGAGCAAACCTGGCCTCATCAGCACGGACGGTCTTAATACCGTCTTCAATAATGATTTCAATTCGAATATTTTTTCTGTCTGCAAGGGGAGATAGAAGATTTTGTATCATGTTAAATTTCGAAGCGAGCTCAAATTCTTTATAGTTAAGTTCGAGTCTTCCTGCTTCTACTTTCGACAGATCCAGAATATCATTAATAAGACCGAGTAGATGTTTTCCACTTCGTGAAATGTTCCCTACTGCTCTCAACTGCTTTTCAGTAAGTTCTCCATAAGCTTGTTCATAGAGAAGGTCTGAAAAGCCTATTATTGAGTTGAGAGGAGTTCTCAGCTCATGGCTCATATTTGCCAAAAACTCGCTCTTTGTGCGGTTCGCAACTTCTGCAATCTGCTTTTCCTGAAGGAGTTTTTCTGCTGCTTTTCTTTCTGTAATCTCTCTACAGGTAATCATGACTCCTATGATCTTTCCGTCTTCCTCAGTTACAGGAATCGCCTGTACAGACCAGACTCTGCCGTCCTGAGAAGTGAATTCTCCAAACTTTTTGCTGCCTGTTATAAAAATTTGTTCAAGCTGAAGGTATTCAGAGATGGGACCGCTTATTCCAGGAGCGGATTTAAGACATACTCCAACTGCCTCTTGAAGACCCTTTTCCATACACTCAAGAGCAGCCTTGTTTGCCCAGATAATATTTAGCGCAGGATTTACGAAAATGACCTGTTCATTCAGGGAATCAAGAAGGACCTTCTTTTCTCTTTCCTGTGCTTTTAGTTCCTGTTCTGCCAGATAAAGTTCGTTTAACATGCCGTTAATTTCTTTTGACATACGGTAAAGTTCATCGTTGTCTTTGAGAGACAATCTTTTAGAAAGATCTTTTTCTGACCTGACTTTTGTAACAAAATCATCAATTACGACCAGTCTTGAGATGAATAATTTGTCAAGCGCAAATTTAACTCCAACTCCTGTCATGAGTCCGGTTAGCAAAAGGAAAAAATACATATAACTAAGAGTTGTTTTGCCGTGCAAGTACAGGTATCTGGGAAAATTCGCTCTTAAAATGAGGGCAGGTTTACCTGCAATATCCTTGAATTCAAAATAACCTGCTATTTGCTTTTCACTCAGAGGTTCGATAATAACTTTATCAGAAACGTTGGAAAAATTGTTAAGCTTCGATTGAAAATCGGCAGGCATTTTTCGATCTACTCTGTACATAAGAAGAGAAGAGCGAGTAAGTTTTTCGAAAGATTTCAGGAGAGTATTGTCAAAATATCTTCCAAAAATCAAAGTGCCCTTTGCAGGTCCCTCATACTTTGTCGTAAGTATAGGATGGCAGGAAATGAACATGGGGTCTTTATCAAGCAAAACAAAACCGCTTACCCTGTCATCTTCTTCTTTTGTTAGAAGGGCTCCGCTTTCTACCATTTTTATAAGTTCTTCAGGAGCCGCCGTTTCTTTACCTGTATTAGAATCAATCGCTTTTGAGTAAACTATAGATCCTTTGTCGTTTACGAAAAGCATCACATTGATCCTGAGTGAAGAAAGGGTTTCATTCTGTGCATTTGTATCTATAAATTTCTGGTTCCTATCCATTACAAACCTGCATGCTTCATCCCAGCAGGCCCAGTCCTCGTTTATGTAATCAAGGTATCCCTGTTCAGTCGAAATTAAGTTTTGTACCCTTTCTACATTCTTTAATGTGTCCGCCTGTTCAAGCTCCAAAAAGTTGGAAAGCTGCATGTTATGTGTGAATGTAAATGCTGCAGTAAGCACGGTAAAAATTAATAGAGTTATTATAAGAACCTTTTTACTAATGTCTATTGCGGACACCCCTAGGTGACTTAAAAATTAAGAAGAGCTTGGGAGTAATATAATATATTAAAAAGGATAGAAAGTATATAAGATTAAGCAGACAGTATAAATAAATTCATATACGGTACCCTCACTTCTTTTTAACTGACTTTCATAATCCCATGGAAAAAATTAGGATGAATTTAAATACTCATTAATAAAAATTTAAAATAATTTTTGGATTATTTTTCGGGAACAGCATTATTTCGGGCAGTTAAGTAAGAATGTTCTGCAAGCTCCATAGTTCCCTTAAGATCTTTAACCTTCATGCCAAAAGTACAGGCAAATTCCTGAACGTTCTTATGGAATTCGGGATTATTTCCATTTCCGGTGTCTATCTTTGCAGCCAGGCAATAAAGAGGATTATTAAGGAAACTGTTATTGAAATCCCTGTTTCCGGATTCTTTTCCCATTGTCTTCCAGCTTGAAGCCCACATTGGAGTCAGGTAAATAGTGCCCATACCTCTGAATTCTGTCATGGCTCGGGCATAAGCTTCATTTCCTCCAAGAGCTAAACTGATACAATCTTCTATAATTTCCCCATTTTTGTCCTTCAGAAAAAAAAGCGGGCATCTGCTGTCTGCAAAGTCTTCACTCAATTTCCCAAGGGCACGCCCACAGGTACCGTAAAATATCAGTATCCGATCTGAAAATGAGGCCATTTCCCGGATATTTTTGTATACCTCATCCTTCAATATTTCAAGATCGGCATGCAAACCCAGGCTCAGAAGATTTACTACAACACTAACCCTTTTCTCTTCCCTTAGTCTTCTTTTCTCGAGCATTTTTTTGAAAAATGGAAATTGGGAGAGAAATTTCGCAGGAATTTTTAAATCAGAGTTTTTTCCGTGCTTACAAAGCATTGGGACTCTGTCCAGAAAGACGTTTCTGGGAATACAATTTTTTGACCTGAGTTTTTGAAGGAAGACTGAGCTATCCCTGTTTTCGACAACTATTAGCTGCTTAAGTTCGCGGTCTGTTGACAGTATATGTACAAGCTCATCTTCGAGCATTCCGCAGGCAACAATACTTAATACCGGCATATTTCAGAGGTCCTTTTGTGTAAGAACAGTTATTTCATATTTCCTTCTGCAGTATAGAGATATCAGACTTTCGGATTAATTTATTCGCATCTCTCTGACGTTTGCCCTGTAAAATAAATAATAATCCCACCTGTTTTTATCTATAGATAAAGTGGTAGTCATTGTTTTTATTTATAGATGAAGTAGTGATCATTGTTTTTATTTACAGGTAAAGTAGTAATCATTTTTGTTTACAGATAAGTAATAATAACTTATTGTTAGATATAAACAGCCCCAGCTAGCTATTCAGGGGATTGAGATAATATTTCACAAGAGAGAAGAAGTGTGATACTGAAAATTAATTACTTCCTTCTCTCCAAATATATTTTCCAACCTCTTTTAACAATCTATTCATCTTTAGAGTCTTTTTGTACTTTTTACTAGAAGTACCTGTTAAGATTAGAGATCGATTGGTATAAATTGAATTATACACTTATTTGTGTTTTGATTTTTTTGGGAGTTTTTTAGGGAGCTTTTTGTCGGGAGTTACTCCATAATATT
>CAZLNG010000077.1:0-19630 GCA_964560735.1 uncultured Methanosarcinales archaeon
TTGTACAATTAATATAATTATTTTTATGGATTTATATCAGAATCTAAGTACTAGTGTCATGGAAATTTAATTACTGAACATAATCTTTTGGGTAACTTCTCATCAAAATACAAGGATTCAGAGCTTACTAGATGAACAATAACTAAATTTTCTTGATACTGGCGTCCTTACATCAACAGAGTCGAACAGGACTTGCAGGAATCTCATCTTTTTCGACGACTACTGCCGTCCCATACGCGAGCAGCTCGGTCATTACCTGACCTATCTCTGAAGAATCGAATTCTACACTCACCACAGCATTGGCTCCAAGAGCCTTTGCATGTTCCTTTAATCTGTCAAGTGCTTGCTCTCGGGACTCGTTCAGGAGTTGCGTGTACTCATGAATTTCCCCGCCAACAATTGACCGGAGCCCGGCAGCTATGTTCCCGCCAAGCCCACGGCTCCGCACGATTAAGCCCCATGTAAATCCAATAGTCTTTGTGATTTTATAACCAGGCAAGTAAGGTGTACTGACAATGATAATGTCACTAGTCATGCTATCCCCAATATATGCTCAATAAGATTTCTATAAAATTTATTTTTGTAACAAATATACTGTAGAACTATAAATAAATTTTATTTGCTATGTTAAAATAAACAAGTGGATGAGATTTCGTCACGGATTCAAAAAGACATTTTTCAACCAAATATCAATTACAGATACATGTTCCCACTTTCCAGAATTATCCAGATCTTTCCCGTTTTTGCACCCAGAGAGAAATAGTCCAGCCTATCTTACGTGTCCTAAAAAGGAGTGGATTTTCCGGTTTTTTAGGATTGTGCCTTGTTTTTGAGAGGTTCCGGCCCATTAGGCATTCACTAGAAAAAAAACTTCTAAAATATTTAAAGAAAAGAAAAACAGAAAATGAACGAATTATCTGAAAACAAAAATATTTATGTTTTTCAGTTTTAATTTTCAGAGATTCAATGCTTTTTCATATACTTCTCAAGTACCTCACTGTTTGCCTCAAGAGCTTTCTCCTCAATTAGACCTTCATCACGAGACCATTCAAAAAATTTTTCAAGGACTCTGGCAGCTGTTCCAACGAGCTTTTTTCCTCCCCCTGACTCAACAACGTAATCTTCAAGAAATTCTTTTATGCCAGACGGGGTAAGGTGTTCAGGACCGAAAATATCACAGTAACTCTTGTTATCGCGTTTGTGTTTGGCAGTGTAAAGATCCATGTCCTCATCAGAAAGAAAATCTTCAGCACTGAATTCCAGGAATTCCTCATAAAGAAGAATTACGTCTTCGCAGTCCAGGAAGGTCTCAGATTTCAAAGAAGTTTCCTGTTCATCCAGGAATTTCCGAAAAGCTTCACTTATGGTAGTCATATCAATCTCTGAACCGTATTTGTATGATTTTAGTTTTAATCTCGGAGCAATATTTGTATAATTACATTTTTACTACAAAAGATTTGAATTTATCTCAAATAATTGGATACAGATTTCTTGCTAATACCCAATAGTATTAACTTGCTTAAAAAATGTGTCCAAAGAATGTCCAGTTATGTATGTGTCCAGTCATAAATAAAGGAGAATCCAAAAGAAGGTAAGAGAGAAATTAAAAGAAAATGGGAAAGAGGTCAAAAGAAAAATTAAAGAGAAAAATTGAAGAAATTAAAAAGATCAAAAAAATTGAAAAAAAAGGAAGAAATAGAACTCACATAGATTCAGGGGCTGAAATTCCCAGAGTATCAAGAGAATTTGCCAGCACAATCCTTGCACAGTCCACTAGAGTAAGTCTCGCGTTTCTAACCTTTTCATCCTCGACAGCAATTACAGGGACAAAACGGTAGAACTGGTTGAAGGCATCAGCAAGTTCACGGGCATAGATTGCAAGCACATGAGGTTTTAGCTCGCGGGCTCCAAGGTCGATTATACTGTCAAACATTGCCATTTTCTTGAGGAGATCTATTTCGGTATCTTCGATCAGAAGGGAGGGCTCTATTTTTGCGGAGGGATCCCAGGTTGCTTCCTCTTTAGCTTTTTCAAGGATACTGCAGGCGCGAGCGTGGGAATACTGAATATAGGGTGCTCCCTGCTTTTCAAAGTCCAGAGCTTCTTTCCAGTTGAAAACAGTGGATTTTTCAGGAGAGACCCTGACGATGTCATATCTCACAGCCCCTATTCCGACCATTTCAGCAACATGCTTCTTGAACTCTTCTGAAGTATCGGGGCGGCGGGTTTCAACCTGTTCAAGGGCAGCTTCAGTAACCCTATCAAAGAGATCATCTGCACTTATGAACTGGCCGCGGCGGGTGCTCATAGAGCCTTCAGGAAGGGAGACGAATTCAAAGATAACCACCTCAGGTTCCTTAATTCCTATTGCATTCAACGTAGCCCTGAGCTGGCCTGAAATCAGTTTGTGGTCTGCCCCAAAAACATCAATTATGCGGTCCGCCTGCTCAGCTTTCCATTCGTGGTAAGCAAGGTCTCTTGTAGTGTAAAGAGAAGTTCCATTTGAGCGCTGAATAACAAGGGTTTTCTCAAACCCGTAATCTGAAAGGTCTACCACAAGAGCTCCTTTGTCCATTTTTGTCCTGCCAGTAGCTTTGATCCTTTCAACAATATCCTGTACTGCTCCTGATTTAAGGAAAGTGGATTCTTTGACAAACCTGTCGTGAGCTACGTTTAAGCGAAGAAGGGTTTCCTTGATTCCGGAAACTGCGAGGAAAACTGCCTTATCAAAACTTTCAATAGTCCCGTTATCCCCGGCTTCTACTTTTTCCATAAGCGCGTCTATTTCCTTCACATACTCCGGGTTTTTATCCAGCTCGACATTGGCTTTAATATACACGTCAGCAATAGCTGAATCGGATTTCCTGGAAAGGTCAAGCTCGAAGCGCTCACAAGCCCAGGAAACCACCGCGATCTGGCGGCCCATATCGTTAACATAATACTGAACTTCAACATCGTATCCGGCCCGCCTGAGAATCCGGGCAAGAGTATCTCCAATAATGGAGTTGCGGATGTGTCCCACATGCAGGGGACCATTGGGGTTTGCTGATGTGTGTTCCAGGAGAATTTTGTCCTTTGGAGTTCCGCAGCCAAATTTCTCTTTCTTTTCCAGAACCGCAGCAACTGTTCCGTTCAGGTAGTACCTGCTTGCCCGGAAGTTAATGTAAGGACCTGCAGCACTTACTTCCCCTATATAAGAACCTTCAGGAATTTCGATTGCAGAGACGATACGGGATGCAAGTTCCTTCGGGTTCTGCTTTTGAAGGCTTGCCAGCTTAAAGGCAGCCCTGCTTGCAAGATCGGCGTGAGGAGAGGTTTCGAAATAGAGTTCGGAATCCTCAATCTCAAACCCGACTTTCTGGATAGCGTCTTTTAAGATTGATGTAGCCTGAGCTTTGAGTTCAAGGAACAAGATAAACCACCTGTAAAACTATGAAAATAATGTGATAACCTTTGATTGTAGCCGTAATTATGTGATACCTGAATTTACTAAGTTTACTAAATTTCCAAATTTACTAAACTTTGATCCACTGATCTAAGGGCAGTTTAATTAAAAAAGTATTGGATAAAAAGTATTGGATAGGAGTCTGACTACTTAGATAAATTAGACTCCGGTACTGTACCTTAGGATTGCAGCAATGCCCCCAAAAGCATTCATGAGTTGAGAGCCTTCGTCAAAGTCTGTAGATACAAAAATGACCTTTGCGTTACTCTTGTCAGCAAGCGCCGAGAGCTCATCCACAACGTCGATGACATCCGTCACTTCAAGAGAAGACCCGCACTTAGGGCAGTTCCCAGCTGTAGGAGCTGCTTCTCCTGGCTTCCAGCGGCGTGTCCATTTATTCTCGTATCCGCAAACGCTGCATTTTGTGGTTACCCTTTCGGCCCTAAGGTCTTCGGAAAGCAGGAGCACATCCACAGCGTTTATTTCGAGATTTGCTCGAACCTGAGTCTCCCCATAGGCTACCTTGCCAGAGTCGGAGATGAGCTCTTTGAAAAAAGCCCTGACAGCGTTTTTTTGTCCCATGAGCTCGAGGTCCTGAAGCTTGTCGCTGGCCGCATTCACCAGTTCTGATAGGCCAGATTCATCTGTATATGCCGTATCAAAAAGCCCGAGGATTTTCTTAAGGAGCTCGTGATGCAGAAACTCACCTGCATAGAACTCTTCCTTTGTTGGAGAAGGACCTCCTATCAGGATACCTTTGAGATCTTTGTTGTCAACAGCAAGGAAGATCTCACTTGCAGCATCTCCTATCCTCTTGTAGAAATCATGGATTGCAATGAGCCTCAATTGCTGGAAACGATGGGCACTCTGACCACCTTTCCTTTGCTTCCCAGGAACCGTTGAGGTCAGGTTACGGAAAGCCTGGATCCTTTTTCCTACCAGAAGCCCAATTGTCGCTTCCCTGCGATCAAGAACCAGAAGCCCAAATGTACCCTTATCCTTAAGCATATCCTCAAGAGGCTCAAGGTAGAAAGAGGAGTCACAGTGATACTTGTAGACTGTGATAGGTTCAGGAGGGACAACTACCTCGCTCTCCATGCTCGTCTTGTTAGCTCCAATGTCCACAGCCCCTGTAAAATATACAATTCCATTTTCAGGAACTTTATCCAGGTATCTAAGTCTTGAGAGCAAAGATTCAATAGCTCCCTGTACATTCGTCTTGGTTAATTTGGATTTGATGTTTGCAGCCTGTCCGTGCTCATCTTTCAGCTGGTTTGTGACGTCGAAGATCTGCTTATCAGGAGGGATATAGAGAGAAATAAGCTCAGTACTTCTTCCTTTTTTATCCCTTAGACCTTCAAGCTTCTTTTTAAATTCGTATTTTTCATGTGCAGATTGTTCAGTCATTTCAAGAATTCCCCGATAAAGAAAGTAATAAGATTCTGATATTTCCAGTAATTTGAGATTGAAGCTGTGATTCAATTGATGGATACTTTGAATTTGCGATTAAATTGATATTGACATTTTGAATTTGGTATTAAATTGATATAGATGTTTTTAATGTGAGACGACAAATTTAAGGCGGATCAACCTGAACTGTTGAATCTATTATGGAATTGCCATAACGCAATACTGATTTTCCGGAATTGTCTAATAGATTCGAGATCGTTCATTTGAGGTTAATATTGAGATCATTGAACTGAGATATCAATTTGAAATTATGAATTAGAATCTAGCAATTTGAGATTGCTGGAATGATTAAGCAGCCACATATCAAATTTAGTTATTCAGTTTACAACTCATTTAGTTTTCCGGTTGACTTAACAAGAGGTAACTGCAGGATTCTGATAAGGATAAATCACACAGAAAGCTTCTGTCTCAACCGAAAACCGAGTATAAAAATCGTTCAGAATACGATAAACCTTAGAGTAAGAATACGCGCCCTATAAAATCGTCTTTCTATGGAATCCGATAAAAAGCCAGTTTTTATGCTGCGCAAACCTTCCCTGTTTCGTATTCTGCTGATCGCACTAGATATGAGACATAATTTAACTCAGAGTGTGTCTAATTGCTCTAATTAATCTAAAATTGGATTATTCCCTGTAGGATCTTATCCTAATTGAAACTTTAGTTTATATTTGTTTCTATCCTCTAACTTATTTTATATATTCATACACATATAAAAATCTTCCTGTACATTCACGTATACTGATTTCTACTTCAGTAGTTGCTTTTCTTGATTCAGGAATCATTATTCTCTATTCAAAAACACATCTCTCTTCTCTATTCAGAAACCTCATCTCTCCAAAAACCCACGTTTAATCAAGGCATGAGATCCTTTTAACCGGAGATTTCTTGCCGTCCTTAGAAAGCAGGACTACTCTACTGATTTCAGATTCATCTGCAATTTCGTATCCGAGATGTTTTGCAAGCTCCTGTGAAAATTCCAGAACCTCTGCATGAGCGGGCATGGCAGAACGGTCAAGTCGGAGCCTTGAAAAACCGAGATGCATGTATGCTTTGATTTCCACAAAATCTGGGGAGGCTTTTTTAATCAGTTCGGCGTAACCTGCCGGATTAAACATATTTTTTCCTTTGACCAGAGTCGTCCGGATTACTGTCCTTGAATTTTTTTGCTTCAGCACAGATAAAGATTCATTGATTTTTTCCCATAGTGCAGGCGATTTTGGCTGGCATACTTTAATGTAAGTCTCCAGATCAGGAGCATCAAGGCTCATATAGAGCTGGGAAGGAAAGACCTTTGCAAGCATTTCCGGAACTGTTCCATTTGTAACCAGAAAAGTTGTAAAACCTCTTTTTTCGTATTCTTCAATAAGCTCCGGCAAGTAAGGGTAAAAGGTAGGTTCTCCGGACAGAGAGATTGCAACATTGTTAGGTTCATTGCCTTCAAGCCAGCGTTCCTTAAGAGCATTGGGAGAGCCGCCAAAACCCGTAATCAACTTACGCTGGCAGGCAATACTGGATTCTACGATCTTTTCGGGAGAATCCCATTCTCCAGGTGCAGGAACCGGAATCTCTGTAGGGCGCCAGCAGAAGAGACATCGCTGGTTGCACATAAGAGTAGGAGTCATCTGAAGGCAACGGTGGGATTGAACTCCATAAAACTTAGCTTTGTAGCAGAAACCCTGATCGTTCATAGCATGTCTTAGCCAGAGACAGGTCTTAACTGCTGAGTGACGGCCTGCCAGGGCATAGCCCTGCTTTTTCAGAAGACTATCAAAATCGGGAATATCAAAGGGGAGAAATGTACTCTCTTCATCCGGATTTTCTTCCTGAATTTCCGGGAGATCTTCCCCGGAACTTTCCTTTTTTTCTTCCAGCGGCATTTTTCGAATATTGAATCTTTGTGGTATATATAAGGATCGGAAAATAATTTTGGAGAGAATTTCGTGAGAATAATCAAAAATATATGAGGGCAGATAAGGGTAAATTACCTGCATTAAGGCTTAAAAAAGTAAATTTTTAAGCCGGTTTCGGGAAAAACCCATACAGACTCAGTCAAATCCCAGAATCTTCACGTCAAAATTCGAGAGATCTACAATTGGGACTCTGGCAGGTACCGGTATGAGATTTACACGCTTCTGAAACTCTGTTTGATCCTGCCAGGTTCCCGAGTTAACGAGAAGGACGTTTTTATAAAGCTGAACTCCGAGGGTATGGACATGGCCTGTATGGATAATATCGGGCACAGGATCGATTACAAAATAATCTTTTTTCTCAGGAGATATCGAAACCCTGCTTCCATAGGTTGGAGCAAGGTGTCTGCGTTTTACCATTTCAAGGACTGCACCTGCAGGTTCGTGATACGAGACGCCGGGAATGCTTGCTACAAGGTCGTCAATTGACCTGCCGTGGTAAATAAGAATACGAATACCGTCAAGATCTATAAGAGCCGGGTTCCCAACGAAAACCACATTTTCAGGAAAGTCGGCCTGGATCCTTTCCGGCAGGGCAGGCTGGGGTTCTGCCTGACGCACAGCATCGTGGTTGCCAGGGCTTATAATCACACGAATATGCTCAGGAATTTCCCTGAAGTACTCGGCAGCTTTCCTGTACTGATCGTAAACGTCCAGAATATCCAGTTCCATTTCCTGGTCAGGGTAGATTCCGATTCCATCAACAAGGTCCCCTGCAACCACAAGATAACGAATACTGGCTGCAAGCTCCCTCATGGCTTCTGAGTCAGATTCTCCTTTTAAAAAGCCCAGAAAATCCAGCCAGGCATCTTCCAGAAACTGGGAACTGCCCACATGCACATCTGATATCAGTACGGCTTTTCCGTAACTTCCGGTTCTGCGCTGAATACTATTAGGGACATCGGGCTGAATAATTTTTGTAGCGAGCATCAGGTTTCCATCATTGGTTACAGAACCTGAAACTCCGACCACCTCGTCCAGAAGGATTTTTGAGGCCAGTTCGAAAAGTTCTTTATCAGTATTCCGAATAAGGACTGAAAAAGAGCCTGTCGGATCCTCAAGAGAAAGAATCTTATGGCCATTATTGGTACTGCTAATATCGGAAACCATCCCGATAATCGAAATCTCCTCAGACCCACCATCTCCTCCACGGCGAAAACTTCTCCTTTTTAAACTCTCGATAGGACGTGCATTTGTTCTGCTCCGGATAATCTCGGAAAGCCTGCTGTATCTATCTCTGAAGTACTGCACAAACTGCATATACTCTCCAACACAGGTGGAATGGCCCGTTATGTCGCAAAGAACCGTCACCGGATTTTTGCCTGGAATATGTCTGTATCCTTCGTTTCTGGAATTTGAAGATAGGTTCTTTCCAGAAATGGAGGAAAATGGATCTGCTCTGAAACTCCGATTTGAAAGAGAAAGAGAGTTATCATTCCCAAAAAAAGAAGAAGACCTGTTTCCTATCTGTGGGGATGACGAAGCTGAAATCGGTTCAGGAATAGCCCTTTGCAAAGGCAGAGAGTCTGATGCTATGTTAGAAACAGAAACTTCTTCAGAAACATCATTATCGAACTCATTATCTGGAACCTGTGAATAAGCGTTAGACTGGATTGAAATAGGGTCGGCAGAAATAGAGTCCGTAGAAATAGAGTTTTGAACTGAACATTGATGAGATTCTGCAACTGGTTCCTCAATTTGTTCAGGAATAGAAGTAGGAATGAAAGAAATAGAAACCTCAGGTTCAGAGGAAAGTATGTCTGACTCCGATATGGAAGACAGCATATCAGACCCAGAAAGGGGATTTTCTGGCTTTATAGAAAAGTTCTTCAGTGCATTAGAAGATGGGTCTACTGTTAAATTATGAAACTCAGCGTTTTCTCCGGTTTCTACAGAAAATGACTTTTGAGCTCGGCTGCAGGTAGCAAAACCTTCAAGATCTATATTTTCGACCCCTATAACAATAACAGAATTATTAACAGTTGAAAGGACATATTCAAGCAGGCTTTCGGGAAAGTTACTGGACCGGATGAGTTCCACAGCTTCAGGGCTTATCTGGTACTCTCTTTCCATAACTATCCTTATAATATCACTTTTGTCCATGATTCCTGCCTGCCTTAATGAACTCTACCTGCCTTAATGAACTGGCTTGAGTTTTCGAAGTCTCCTGAAATTGATCATTTAATACTCGATCCTGCGATAACCGATTGAATTCATAATTTGAAGGACTAAAACCAAAGATCTGTTTAAGATATAAAAACTAATCAGATACAAAATTAATGTACTAAATTAATTCTTTGTTCCACAAAAGAATTTTATTAAATATTATATGTTCCGACATAACGTCTATATTTATTAGCTTCTGCCCGCTATAAAAATAGTCTGCCTATTATGTTACTAAATAGCTGGAAAAATATCATAAACACCTGAATAAATTGAAAATTAATATAGGATAAAGACAAATTCTCAGATACATATATTTGAGAAATCTACTGACTGAGTTTATATAAAGAACAGCAGGAAAACTTTACATATTCTTGAAGGTTTTATTAATTCTGAAAAGACCGAGTGTGACACAGCACCAGAAAAATAAAATCAAAAGAAAAAAGGCTTATTATGAGCAAAGAAAATAATGAAAACAGTACCCAGGAAAATGAAAACTTCTGGGTTTCACTTGGGAAAGACGTACTGTCGATTGCAGCTGTCCTGATCACTTTTATGGTTCTTTCCCAGCTGATATTCGGGCTCTGGACTCCTATGGTGGCGGTAGAGTCAGGAAGCATGGAACCGCATATGCAGATAGGAGATATTATTTTCATTAAAAGTATTGATCGAGTAGATGTTATTACTAATGAAGAAGGGAAAAACTCAGGTTATAACTCCTTTGAGGAATATGGAGATGTTATTCTTTATCGACCTTATGGACAGGAAGACCTGACTCCAATTATCCATAGAGCTATGTACTGGGTAGATACCGGAGAACCCATGTGGGAAGGAGGCCCAGCAGCTCCTTATCCAGGCTACATTACCAAAGGCGACAATGTCATAACCAATCAGCATTTTGACCAGGAAGGACAAATAAGCTACTACATGCCTGTGAAAGAGGAATGGATTATAGGAACGGCACAGTACAGAATCCCATATTTGGGGTATGTCAGGCTTATCTTTTCATGAGCCGGGCAGCAGTAATTGTTCAAACCAAAATAGATAGAGAAATAAATATATTTTAGAGAAATAAAGATATTTTAGAGAAACGAAGGCGTTTTAGAGAAATATAATTATTTAATTCACCTTATAAGATCTTAAATCAGTTTCCTGACTGGCTGATTCAAGTTTCTTATTTTTTATTTTGCGACATTAGATTGATTTGTTGAATGTGTTTCTTAGATGCATTCTTATCCAGCTAATTTTTTATTTTTAAATATATTCTTTTATTTGAGGTTATTTATCTCTTATTTGAGGTTATGATACATTTATAGAATTTAATTTAATTTAATTTAATTTAATTTAATAACTTTAAAAAAATGATTGAAGAAAAAACAGAAAGAAAAGAGAAAGAAGAAAAATCGAAGAGCAAAAAGGTACAGAAAAAGGACAAAAGGAGAATAAAAGAGAACAATTCCAAAACAGATAAATAATGGAAAAGAATGAGGAAAAGAACCAGAAGAGTAATTAGAAAAACAGTTAAAAACAGTTGAAGACAGTCAAAAAATGAAGCTTAATAAACTGAGAATCGGTAAGACTGAAACTCCTGGAAACCTTCTTCTTGCGCCCATGGCAGACGTAACAAATCTGGCTTTCAGGCTGCTCTGCAGACAGCATGGAGCTGATCTCACATATACTGAAATGATCAGCGCAGATGCCCTGCTCAACGAAAATAGAAAATCTCTTCTTAAAGGATTAAGCTCACCAGATGACCGGCCTTTTGGAATTCAGATCGTAGGAAGTTCCCCTGAGAAGATGAGGGAAGCTGCTCTTTTTGTCGAGGATGAGTACAGGCCCGAAATTATCGACGTGAATATAGGCTGCCCTGCAAAACGAATTATAGGAGCGGGATGTGGTTCGGCTCTTCTCAAATCCAATGCTCTTGTGTACGGGATAATTTCTGAGCTCACAGACAACCTGAAGACTCCTGTAACCGCAAAGATCCGGATTCTGGAAAATAACGAAAGGACTCTTGAGATTGCGCGCCTGATCGAGGAAGCGGGGGCATCTGCTCTGACCGTGCATGGTAGAAAGGCGGAGCAGATGTACTCAGGCAATTCGGACCTTATGGCGATAAAAGCGGTCAAAAGAGAGCTTTCTATTCCCGTGATCGCAAACGGAGACATAAAGGACGAAGAATCTGCTGAGAATACCCTTGACTTCACAGGCTGTGACGGGCTTATGATAGGGCGTGCAGCAATGGGAAACCCTTTCATCTTCAGAAGGCTCAGGTATTATCTGGAAACAGGAGAAAAGCTAAAAGTTGACAGAAGGACCAGACGGCTTGAAGATTTTGAAACATATGTTGCCCTCCTGGAAAAACACAATCTTATTTCGCCCCTGAACCTGAGAATGCAAGCTCACTGGTTTACAAAGGGATTGGAAGGCTCGCGGCAAATCAGGGAAAAAATTAATAGTCTAAAAGATGGAAAAGCCATGATTGATCTGATAAGGAGTTTCTGTAAAGATGAATATTAAAATGTTTTGAATTTTAGAAAGTAAGAATTGTTTACAACCAAAATCACAAAAAACGATATTATTGGACACGTTAACTAAAAAATAATAATTATAAGACGTCTAAAAAATAATTTAAAATTATAAATATATATATACAATTTCTCGACTTTCACCGAAAAACTAATAATAATCTACACTATTATCCATGAAATATCAGGCATCAAACAGCGTGAATATACAATTAAAAAATATTCATTTGAATTTATACATTCAAAATAATAACAATTATTATCAAATCGCATGAGTACATGAGGTTAACAATTAGCCACCCAGATTTCTGGCTCGCTATATATGCGTGTACATAGTGCAGTGGTGCTTGAAGCAAAAAGTCAGACTCTGAACAGGCTCTGAAAGAAAAATAATAGACCAGACTTCATCAGTTAATTAACAGCAGTGCACCAGACATTTAATCAATACTTACTATACGAGTGCCGAGAACATCAAAAAAGCAGAGAAACCAGAAAACAGTATTATATAAAACCGCATTAAAAAAGGAGAATCCAGATGAAGGAAATCAGAATACACGGTCGAGGAGGCCAGGGTTCTGTTACCGCGGCTGAAATGCTTTCTATTGCAGCTTTTGAAGACGGAAAGTTCAGCCAGGCCTTCCCCGCTTTTGGGGTAGAGCGTAGAGGTGCCCCTGTGCAGGCATTTACAAGAATTAGTAACAGTCCAATCCGGCTTAGAAGCCAGATTTACTCGCCGGATTATGTTATTGTTCAGGACGCAACCCTTCTTGAAACTGTCAACGTTGCAAGCGGGATAAAGGATGACGGAATTATTATCGTCAATACAACAGAAAAGCCGGAAAGCCTGAAGCTTGACACAAAAGCCAAGGTAATGACCGTGGACGCTACAAAAGTGGCAATGGATATTATGGGTATCCCCATTGTAAACACTGTCCTTCTTGGTGCTTTTGCGGGTGCGACCGGAGAAATAAATGTTGAATCCATCCAGAATGCGATTAGAGCTCGTTTTCCAGGAAAAGTCGGAGAAAAGAACGCAAAAGCAATTCAGAAAGCCTATGACCTTATCAGGGGGGAAGAAGCATGAGTTTGGATATCACCCACTGCAGGACCTGTAAGCCCGGTTCAACCCTTAAAAACAAAACCGGAGGCTGGAGAAACTTCCGCCCTGTTTATATTTATGAAAAATGTACCAAGTGCGGAATTTGCGAGATTGTTTGCCCTGACATGTCTGTCAAACCCAGAGAAGACGGCTTTTTTGAATATGATTATGATTATTGCAAAGGCTGCGGTATCTGTGCAAATGAATGCCCTGCGGGTGCAATTGAAATGATTCTGGAGGAAAAATAATGATTGACCCGGCTTTTAAAGGAAAAATGGTGGTAGTTGAAGGCTCCTATGCTGTGGCTCATTCCGCAAAAATCTGCCGTCCAAATGTAATCTCAGCCTATCCGATTACCCCCCAGACCCACATTGTTGAAGATCTGTCCCAGTTTATGGCAGATGGGGAAATCCCCAACTGCGAGTACATTAATGTGGAATCAGAGTTCTCGGCAATCTCCGCCCTTATAGGGGCATCTGCAGTGGGTGCAAGAACCTATTCAGCTACAACTTCCCAGGGACTTCTGCTTATGCACGAGGCGCTTTTTAACGCTTCAGGAATGAGACTCCCTATCATAATGACAGTAGCAAACAGGGCAGTTGGTGCTCCGATCAATATCTGGAACGACCATCAGGATGCAATTGCCCAGAGAGATACAGGCTGGATTCAGCTCTATGTAGAAGATGTTCAGGAAGCTTCTGATACCCTGCCCCAGCTCTACAAGATTGCCGAAGATAATGAAGTCATGCTGCCTGGAATGGTCTGCATGGACGGTTTTATCCTCTCTCACGTTTACGAGCCTGTTGTTCTGCTTGAACAGGAACTGACCGACAGCTTCCTCCCGGCTTTCCAGCCCGAAAATATACTTGATCCTCAAGATCCCAAGACCTTCGGAGCTTTTGCAGCCCCCGATACCTATGAAGAGTTCAGGTATCTCCAGGAACAGGCAATGCAGAAAGCTCTTCCGAAGATCGAGGCTGTCGCAAAGGAGTTCGAAGAAGTCTTTGGCAGGTTCCATGGAGGGCTTATTGATGGATACATGCTTGATGACGCTGAAATTATCGTCATGTCCATGGGCTCTATTCTTGGAACTGTTAAAGATGTCGTTGATGAGTACAGGGCAAAAGGAGAAAAAATAGGTGTCTTAAAGGTAAGATCCTTCAGACCCTTCCCGAAAGAGCAGGTTAAAGAGGCCATTAAGAACGCAAACGCTGTTGTCGTACTTGACAAGAACATTTCCATAGGCACAAATGAAGGAGCTCTCTTTACGGAAACCAAGTCCTGCCTCTACAACAGTAATATCCGTGTACCTCTGGTGGGCTACACTGTGGGTCACGGAGGCCGTGACATTCGCGCAGAAAGCATTGCAAAGGTCATTGAAGAAACCAAGAAAGTTGCAAAGTCCGGAATTGAGGTTGAAAGCCAGTTCCTGGATCTCAAGGAGGAGTTGCTATGAGTAAAGCTGCACCTAAAACCTATATTGCCTCTGGACACAGCGGCTGTGCAGGCTGCTGTGATGCTTTTGCCGCAAAATTTACACTCATGGGCGTAGGCCCTAACTGTATTGTAGTTAACCCTACAGGCTGCCTTGAAGTGATGTCCACACCTTTCCCGAATTCTTCCTGGCAGGTTCCGTGGATCCACTCGCTCTTTGAAAACGCAGGTGCAGTAGCTTCAGGAGTAGAAGCTGCCCTAAAAGCCCTTGGTAAAAAGAATGACACCAAGGTTATATCAATAGGAGGCGACGGCTCTACCATGGATATAGGAATCGGTGCCCTTTCAGGCGCTTTTGAGCGCGGGCATGACTTCACCTATATCTGTATGGATAATGAAGCGTATATGAACACTGGAATTCAGCGCAGCAGTGGGACTCCTTACGATGCCAGCACCACAACAAGCCCGGCAGGAAAGGTTTCTTTTGGAAACCCGCGCCCTAAAAAGGATATGCCTGCAATTATGGTAGCCCACGGCTCTCCCTATGTAGCCACGACCTCAATAGGTTACCCGAGAGACATGATGCGTAAAGTCAAAAAAGCCGCAGACATTGTGGGTCCGACTTACATCCATGCCCACGCCCCCTGTACAACAGGCTGGGGCTTTGACACTTCCAAGACCCTGGAAATTGCCAAACTTGCCGTAGAAACCTGTCTCTGGCCCATGTACGAGATGGAAAACGGAGAGATCACACAGGTCAGGAAGGTAAAAGACCCAAGACCGGTCGAGGAATACCTCAGAGCTCAAAAACGATTCAAGCACCTCTTCACCATGGAAGGTGGAGAAGAAGAAATAAAGAAAATCCAGGCCATGGCAGACTGGAACATAAAACACTACGGACTTCAGTAAAAACTGAAGTTCTACATTTTTATTTTTATTTTGTTTTTTATTGAGTTTTGTCCTTTTATATTGTTGATTCTTGAGATTTTGTTACTTTTTTGAGATTAATTATCTTTATCATTTCTAATTTTAGGCATGCAGCTACTTAATTTACAAGTTCTTATGTTTATTTTCAGCGGGCTTTTTCAAATATGATGGATTTATGGGATTGAAATCTAAAAAAGACATTAGTAAAAACTGTAGCTTAATCTCCGCCAACAATAGAAATTAAAGGAAGAATTACCAGAATGAGGAAAAAAGAAATCTTGAAAAAAAATAAAATTAAAAAAGTCTAATAATCCTTTAAAACCCAAAAAAAAAGCATAATAAAAGCCTAATAAAAAAATCACTTTTTATCAAATAATTATTATCTTAAAGTATTTATTTATAGATTTCATTATAAATATGAGTCGAATTTATCTTAAGAAATATAAAAATGTCTGACAACTAAAAAATTAAGGGGTAAAGGAGGAGATATTAAAAAATAAGAACTTATTTAGCTTAAACCAATTGTAAAACTTTGATCTTACGAAAACTCTGATCTTAGAGGCTTTTTTGTAACATATTTTTTAATTATCCTTAGTGGGAGGATAAAAATTGGTGTTTGTCCAGCGTAGGGTATCCTATCGGCAAATTCTGATTTTGTAATTTACCCTTGACTACAAAATATACAGATAAAAAATTTTGAGAAATAGAGGGGTTTACATGAAAAAGTTAAAGTGTGGAATTCTGGAAACGAATATAACAAAGTTGATTTTGCTTTCCATGGCTCTTACAATAGGAATGGTAGCTCTCATATCCAGCGCATCTGCTGCCGCACCAACGCCTTCATACGGCACAGCAGTTGTAAACGGGCAGTATAACGAATGGAATCTGGAGAATGACTACTTCGCTAACATGTATCAGGCATTTAATCAGGGAGGCAACAAACCACTGCTTTCAAAGCTTTACCTGCGCTACGACTGCAGCAAAAATACTATGTATGCACTGGTGCTGAATGAGCCGAATATACCGGCACTTCAGTATCCTAACGATGCCTGGATTGCAATCGATGGAATAAACAACAAGGTAGTTACAGGAAATAGTGGAAACGATACAGTTCCTCCAGATTTTGCGTGGGTCTATAATACCAATGGAATTCTGGTAGGTTACGAAGCTTCATTCCCACTCACTGAAGCTAGCCATAAAATCATAGCGCATATTGAAGTGGACTACGGCGGCGCCCAGACTTCGGGAACAATAAAGGATAATGATGGAATCGATCTTACAATCAGCTGTCCTGTAACTGCTTCCATTGGAGACTTTGTATGGAACGACCTCAATCGTAACGGCATCCAGGAAGATGGAGAAACTGGAATTGCTGGTGTGACAGTTGAACTTTATGCGTGTGATGGTACAACTCCTATTGCAAGCACAACAACTGATGCTAATGGATTCTACCAGTTCACAGGTCTTATGCCAGGCGAATACCAGGTCAAGTTCGTCCTGCCATCAGAGTACGCATTCAGCCCACAGGATCAGGGTTCAGACGATGCAAAGGACAGTGATGCTGACACCACGACAGGAATGACAGACTGCATAACCCTTACTTCTGGACAAACAGATAACACGTGGGATGCAGGAATGTATCAGCTGGTCGAGAAACTCACGGTCAGCAAGACTGCCGTTACCTCTTACACCCGCACCCACAAGTGGGATATCGACAAGTCCGTTACCACCCAAAAGGGATACATGCACGAAGGATTCCCCAAAATATGGCTTTACATAGATGGAAGTGGCGATGAAAATGCTATGTGGACTGTAGACGTGACCTATGGAGGTAGTGAGGACAAGAACTTCGACATCTCAGGTGTGATCACTATTCAAAACACTGGAGACCTACCCGCCACTATCACCAGCATTGAAGATGTTCTCGGTGGAACCCCGGTTACCGTTTCCTGCGAAGTGGAATTCCCATACGTGCTGGAAGTCGGGAAAACCCTTGAGTGCAGCTATAGTAAGACCGTCGATAGCAAGATAGGGGGCTCCAATGATGTGACGGTAACGACCGGGAGGAACAAAAATTATGAAGCGAGCGCCGAAATAGTATGGAGTGATACACCCACTGAAGAGTTATACAAAACCATCACTGTCAAAGACAGCAGCGACCTCTTTGGAGAGCAAGATCTAGGCACAGTAACTGCCCCTGAAAACAAGCAGTTTACCTACTCCAAGGACTTTGCATGGATGGACTACGGCAAGGACAAATGTGGCGATTACACCTACAAGAATACGGCAACTATCGTTGAGACGGGGCAATCTGCTGATGCCACACTCAAGGTCAACGTCCAGTGCTACATGTACGAAAC
Source organism: uncultured Methanosarcinales archaeon (assembly GCA_964560735.1). Lineage (GTDB taxonomy): Archaea > Halobacteriota > Methanosarcinia > Methanosarcinales > Methanosarcinaceae > Methanosarcina. The sequence goes on from CAZLNG010000077.1 coordinate 17,394, forward strand.
GGCCTACGCCAAGGGAGATAATCCAACCTGTTTCTACCCCACCTTCACAAATTGGGGCTGGACCAACCAGATTTCTTCTGGTACATACACGATGGACCTTTGGGCCGGTGCCGCAAAGTGCGATACCACTAAAGGCGCCCTAGTCGGAACGGTAACTGTGGTGTATGGCACCAATGGCTACGTGACTGTAACATACAACGTGGGAGCGCCCTACCTCCTGCAGGAAACCCACATGTATGCCGGTACGACAAAGTTCCCTATGGTCAAGAATAAACAGACGGTTGCGCCAGGACAGTACTCCAACGCCAGTCCGTTTAAAAACGGTGAAAAAGTCTATGTCATCGCACATGCGGTGGTAGGAATTCCTGACCCGAATTTTGGTCCTAAATGAATGAAGAAGAAAAAAACCCGGGATGCATCCCGCTCCCGGGAATAGTTTTTTTGAGAAGGCATCCAATAATAGATCTGGCCTCCAGCTATTGATAAGAACAGAAAAGGGTTTGAAAGTTTTATACGTCTTTTAGAGATCTGAATGAGAGCGTCGTAAGGTCAACAACCGAATAAATTCTAATCTAATTTTTTTGTATTTCTTTCCTCAGTTTATGAAAAACTTGTACCAAGAGATCATCTTCTATACAATATTAATGGGTTAGTAGATTTCACTTTAATAAATGAGAATGCTGTAGTCTTTACTCAAAAACAAATATGAAATTCTTTTTGATTCCCCTTCAACATAGTTTCAGCAAGCAATACTGACAGTGCTTCTATTACATATTATTTAGGATCTACTTAAACGTGTTCTCAAAATAGAGACTATTTATCATTTATTCCATCAACTCGGATGAATAATAGTTTCCCTCAAAAAAGTACAGCTTATTTTCTTGATGAATTCAAATTAAAGTCATAATAAACCTGGATAAAAGAGATAGAAATCTGAAACCGGAAAACTTAGACCACATGTAAAAAGAGAGATAAAAAACATTGGGACGAATGATACTTTGAAAAGACTTTAACATTGAATAGAACCGGCATCTGTTTTGTGAAGGCCGTTTTTATTTACCGTTTTCCTTTTTAGAATTTTCTCTATCCTATTTCTGGCTTTAAAGCGTTACGTCTTAGAAGATTACTTTTTTGACTTTTTCCTATTTCTGATGATTTTGCCCTTTTCTATTTTTAGATGATTCGTCAAATATCTGCTAAGAGAGCTATATTGCAATATTATCCTTACAGGAATGAACCTTCCTGAGAATTCAGAAACTAGCTGAATCCAGACAAAAATATATGCAATATGGATTATCAAAAGAATTGCCTCTTGATATGTGCAATAATTTGCGTAAATGAATATAATTAAGTTTATATTTTGATTCAAATGTTCTTTTTTAGAATTAATATTCCCATATGTACTAAATTAAACAGATTTTACTAAATATCTCCAAAGTTGTTCTTTCTCAATCATCATGCTGACATATGTTTCTAAATAAATTTAAGTAGTTAAGTACCTAATATATTTGTAAAGAGTAGGAATTACGCACTTGAAGTGTAAAATCAAGCTCAATAGGCATTATGATTAATGGCACCTTTTAGACAGTAGATGGTTTAATGCTATCGATTACTCATCTCAACCGCGTAAGTCCTAAAGAAATTAAGATCCAAATACAGTCAAACAGTTGAGAAACTATTCCAAACTTCATTGAAATATCATTTGATAAGGACTTTTTAGGACTACTTTTATGATCCGCACTTTATTTCTCACTAAAAAAAGATCCGCAGAAACAAATATTGGGTTCTCGTATCGACTCGTTTACAAATACTGATTTTTCAGGATCAACTTTCAAAATTTAATTAGACTTCATGGAGAGAAAATAGGGGCATGGAGAAAATGAACAAAAAATACTCAAATATCGTTTTTATAGTCAGTTTATTAACCGCTTTACTGCCAGGCATGGATAATGGCTCAAGACTAAGGAACATAACGAACGCCCATTTGCGACCCGGCATACCTTGTCTCCGGCATATTCTCTCAATAATGCTGACGCTAATCTTGAGCATGACAGTTTTAATGAGCCTGGTGCCTCTGGATGCGCAGGCTGCGGGAGGCTCATATACACTGAAGTGGTACTCTGCAGACCCTTCATTGAACAACGGGCCCTATTCCCCTACCTATGCAAAACTAACTCCAGCTCAACTTGCCTGCCCGGGAACTGCCGGAAGGTATGCAGACCCTCTAAACAATTCTG
>CAZLNG010000078.1:0-19475 GCA_964560735.1 uncultured Methanosarcinales archaeon
CTCTTTCAACATTATTCTCTTTCAACGTTATTCTTTTTCAACAATTATTCTCTTTTTATAATAATGAGTTTCAAATAATAATTTAATTTGAATAATAATCTCCTTCTGATAATGGTTTTCATTCTTTTAGGAGCAAATATCTTCGAGTTATCAAATACTGGTAATTTCTGGCACCTTTTATGGCAGAATGTATTTGGTAAACTACTATGTTTAATAATTTCATCAGTTCGAATAGAATAAAGTTTTAATTAAATACGGTAGTGTTATTTTTGCAACTGTAAAATGAAGAGAGGAACAATCATGAAAATAATAGGAATCTCATCAAGCCCAAGAGGCAGGAACAGTAATACTTTAAAACTATTGAATGCGGCTCTCGATGGTGCAGCAGAAGCAGGAGCTCACATCGAGTACATCGATGTTGCGAAATTAAAAATCAAATATTGCACTGCATGTGATTCCTGCCATGAAAAAGGCGTATGCTCAATAAAAGATGACTATGACGGTCTGCTGGAAAAACTGCTTGTTGCAGACGGCATAATCTGGAGCAGCCCCAATTATATAACAAACGTAACAGCCCAGCTCAAAACTCTGTTTGATAGGAGTCCGCTTATTATTCACGAGCAGCTCTTTGAAGGGAAATACAGCCTTTCCCTGACAACTGCAGGCAGCGATGAACTCGATTTTGTCCTTGGGATTATGGATAATTTTATGATTCACTGCGGAGGCAATACTATAGGAGGAGTGGGCTGTTCAGTGGCAAGAGGGCCTGAAGCAATGGAGTCTGCTATTAAAAAATCGCATGAAATGGGCAAAGATCTTGTTAAAGCAATAAAAGAGAAGCGACCATACCCGGAACAGGAAGCTGTACATGAAGCCTGGAAAGGTCGGTTCAAATACGTCATTCTTGCCAATAAAGACCGCTGGACTCACAACTGCGATTACTGGATGGAAAAGGGCTGGATGAAAGAATAATAATTGAATGAATGAACAGCATTATATGAAGATGAAAGAACAATAATAGAGAAATAAAAAATTTGTGAGTTTGCAGGTGGTTCAAGATGTTAAGCGTCGATGAGCTGGGGAAAAAGCTTACAGAAGCAGGAAGGTTGAAATTACGTCCTCTGTGCGTCTATGGCACGAATGAAATTCCAGAGGGAGCCGTGCCATCACATACTGTTGACCGCTGTGTTGCAAAAGCAGTCTATACTTCCGCTCTCTTTGAAGAGACCCCGCCCCTCTACGTTGAAGCCGCTCATGACCAGTGCTGTGCAGGCGGCCTTGTATGGATGGGGCTGGCTGAAGCACATCCGAAACTGAAATACTTTGTGACCATCGGCACGCCTGACTTCAGGGGCGGGGCTGCAGAGCACTTGAAGGCTACGCCTGAGCTATTCGATGAACAGAAGGAGCGTGCAGGGACAATAACTCCTCCAGGTAAATATACAGTTATCGGACCATGCACTGACGACCTTGTACCTGAGAAGGTCAGATCTTATATCTTTTTTGCAGGCAGCGAACAAATAAGGAACTTATGCGGTCTCGCACAGTTCAATAGCTCTGACCCCTTCTTTAAAACAATAATTTCCGGCGGACCTACCTGTGCCATGATGATCACTTTTCCTGCAGGTATGGCTGAAAACGCTCCAGAAGACTCGGCTTATGTAGGCCCTGTGGACCCAACTGGAAATTCCTGGCTGCCTCCAGAACTGATGATTATGGGTATTCCTGCAACTCTGGCACAGCAGATGGCAGGCGACCTGGAGGAATCTTTTATCTGCAAACGGAGCAGGATAGCGTATCCAGAAAACCGTACTATTCTAAAACCAAAGGCGCAGAAAGTGAAAGAATAAGAAGACTAAAAAGAAGGACACTAATTCAAAAATTAACAAAGTCAGTATATTGTGTGCAAGGACAAGAATTTATTTAATTTAAGGACATAATTCTCAGAAGCACCGAAATGACCGGTAGAAATAATTTGTATGGATGATACTTAGATAGTAGGAAATTCAAATCCTTGCCTTTGCACCAAATTCCAAAAGAACTATATTTCAAACGTACTTTCTTCAAATGCATTTCTTTTAATGCATCTTCTTTAAAATATATTTTCTGTCAAACATGCCGTCTCTAAAAGCATTTTTTTAATGCACCCTCTATGAGATGATTTTTCTTTGACTAATCCTTCCTCTAACGAATATTTTACAAATGCACTTTCGATTACGTAATTAATTTTGGTGATCTTTTGTCTTCGAAAATTAACCGTGAAACTTTCATTCGATCTATTGCGGATCTTCTGAGAAAGGCTGAAATCGAGCTCCCTGATGATGTAGTGGATGCCCTGAGGAAAGCCGAAGCTGCAGAAGAGAATCAGGTTGCAAGGTCTCAGCTCCAGGCAATCCTGAAGAACATCGAGCTTGCAAAAAAGCACGGGGTTCCCATGTGCCAGGATACGGGAATCATGATTTTCTTTGTGGAACTCGGGACAGAGTTTAAGCTGGACTTTGATCTGGAAGCTGCAATCAGAGAAGCGGTAATTCTTGCAACAGATGAGATTCCCCTCCGTCCCAATGCAGTGGAGCCCCTGACTCGCAGGAATAGCGAAAATAATACGGGAGCAGGCATTCCGGATATCCACTGGAAACTGGTTCCCGGAAATAAATTAAAGATCACTGCTGCACCGAAAGGTGCAGGTTCGGAAAACATGAGTTCTCTGCGTATGCTTAACCCCACCGAAACCGGAAGCATCAAAAATTTAGTGCTTGAGACCGTCCTGAATGCAGGCGGAATGCCCTGCCCTCCCCTTACAATAGGAGTGGGAATCGGAGGGTCCTTCGATGCAGCAGCAAGGCTTGCAAAAGAAGCCCTGCTCGAACCTCTAGATGCCCCTCTAGACAGTTTCGAAGAAGAAATCCTTCAAGCCATAAATGCCCTGGGGATAGGCTGCATGGGGCTTGGAGGCAGCACAACAGCCCTTTCGGTGCACGTGAAAACTGCCCACTGCCATACAGCTTCCCTTCCTGTTGCAGTAAATATCCAGTGCTGGGCGAACAGGCACGCTTCAATCGTTTTCGGAGGGGAAGAATAATGGAGGGAAGAATAAGTGAATACCACCTTCAAACCCCGCTGAGGCAAGAGGATATAGAGAACCTCGAAGCTGGAGATGTGGTTTATATTTCAGGGGAAATTCTGACAGCAAGGGATGAAGCCCATGCCCGGATTCTTGAAATGGAAGAAAAAGGAGAAAAACTTCCTTTCTTCCTGAAAGGAGCAGTGATCTTCCACTGCGGCCCTCTTATGCAGAAAAAAGAGAGCGGCTGGAAAGTAGTATCTGCAGGCCCTACAACCAGCGGCAGGATGTCAAAAATGACCCCTGCTCTCCTGGAAATCCATGAAGTTCGGGCAATCATAGGAAAGGGTGGGATGAAAGATGTTGCCCCGGCACTAAAAAATAAATGCGTTTACCTGGCCTATACAGGTGGATGTGCAGCCCTTGCCGCAGAATTGATCAAAGAAGTAAAAACTGTCCACTGGCTTGACCTTGGAATGCCTGAAGCAGTCTGGGTGCTCAGTGTGGAAGAATTCGGGCCTCTGATCGTAGGGATCGATTCAAAAGGAAAAGATATTTTTGCAGAAGTAAGAGAGAAAGCCGAGAAAGTGTTTGAAGAATTTAAAGCATAAAAATGGTGTTTTTGCGGGCCAGCGGTATTCAGCTCTTTCACGTCAAAATTTGAGTCAAATTTGCTGGCTAGATTTTTCTATAAATACCATAGTTTTTTTTCTTTTACTCTCATATCTTCTCCCACTTATCACATTTTTTCTTCGAAAGTTTTGAAATTGCAATATGCCCGATTGTAATACATTTACATCTTCAGGAATGTCAATTTTCTGATTTTGTATCCCCCTGGTTCATAAGCTCAGGGACAAGGGGCTTTGCAAGAGCCCGGAAATACTCAAAAATTTCCAGGCCCCATTTCACTGCCTCGTTCCCAAAACTTATCAGATTGTTACTTCCATTTAGAGAGGTTCCGCAAGAAAAACATGTAAGAACCATTGTATCGGTTACAGCAACCATCGGGGGAACAATATTGTTTTCAAGCACATATACCCTGGAATTCTCAAATAAAATAAGAGTCTCAAGGTCCTTTTTAAATTCCGTTGTAAACTTTTCAAAGGCAGGTTGAGTTAGTAAAACCGATACTTCAGACCCCTTTCTTGCATGCTCCGTGCAGATGCCAGGATAGCAGGAGTTAAGGGATGAAATAATAAGAAGGATTTTTTTAGAGCTGGAAAAAGATTCTTTCATCTCCTGATACACAGAAGAAGTATCATCTCCGTGATAGCGTCCTGGATTGTAAGCTGCAAATTCTTCCATCCACTTAAAAAAGCCTGGGGGAATTTCTCCCGGTTTAAGGCCTGACCAGTAATCGTAGTTGTCCTCAAGTAACCTGAAAGATTTCACAAGAGATTCCACTTTTCTGGCAATTATTTTTCCCAGAAGGGAAAGAGTATATACCCGATCCTCCTGAAACACCAGCTCGTATTCTTTTAGCTTTTTAAGCTGGGGAAGGATTGCTACAGAGTTCGTATCAAGTTCAGTATTAATTTCTTCGATAGTCCTGGGCTTCTCTTTGAGAAGGAGAAGCAGATCAGTCCTCTTTTCTGAGGACAGGAGAATTGTGAGAAGGGAAGATCTCATCACCTTTAGAGTAAAAAGAAGGAATATATATTATTTTCATTCTTAATTTATAAAAATAATAGTTCAGTGAAATAATTTCGTCTGAGATCTTGCCAGGTTTTTCAGGAGTAATTCTTTTTTATCCTTTTTCGTCTTTTTGTTGCGGGGAAGCAAGAATCTCAGGCGGCAGGAAGATTGAGGCAATTATGCCCAATACCGCGACAATAACGAGTCCCCAAAGGGAAGCTTCTATTCCCTCAATGCGGGCGATTTCATTAATCCTCAAGATTTCCTGTGAAAGGTCAGGAGGAGCGTCTTTCAGGATAGCTGTCATTTCTTCGTTGCTCAAAAAGCGAGCATTCTCCTCTACTGCCGATATCACGGAGGGCTTGAGATCCTCCGGAATAACAGTGCTATCATCGATAAGGGCAGTGGCTCCTACTACCAGGCCCGCAATAACGATGGAACCCATTAGGGCAGTTCCGATAGCCATTCCCAGATTCTGGGAAGTGCTCATAAGGGCAGCTGTCTCGCTCGTCCTTTCAGGGACTACCTGGGAGAGGACGAGATTCATTATTTGGGAAGCTATAACTCCTCCGCCTATGCCTATCAAGGCAAACCCGGTCAGCAGGCCAAGCCCTTTAACTTCCACATTAATGGTTGCAATAGAAAGTAAAATCCCTGCAATAAGTACGAGTAGCCCAGCCTGGATGATACGCTTTGGGGCTATGAGGGCAGATAACCGGGATGCTAAAAGAGAAGCAATTAAAAGTGGTATGGAGAGGGGGAGGTAGAGAAAGCCTGTCTGCATTGCATTGAGGCCCCGGGCGATCTGAAAGAAGAGAGCCATGCTGAACAGGAAACCTCCAAAAAGTAGGGTCTGAACCATCTGTGTAAAAACGCCTGAAGTAACCCCACGGTCCCTGAGTACATCGAGCCTTATGAGGGGCATCTTCCCCAGACTAATGACGTGGCGTTCCCAGAGGGCAAAGCACAGCAGGATAATTACTCCTGCTAGAATAAACACCGGGGTAGGGGAAAGGCCTAACGGAGAAATTTCAATCCCTCCTATGGAATAGGGTTGACGTGCTTTCCACCATCCATAGGTTCCTGCAAGTAATACGCCAAAAACAATAAGTCCTAGCCCAAGTGCAGAGAGTATAGTGCCAACTATATCCAGCCTGGGTCTCTCTTCGGTTTCAAGGGGAGCATCCAGAATCTTCTGGCTTAACAGCAGAACAATGAGCACGATCACCACTTCCCCGGCAAAGGCATATCTCCAGGTGTACGCGGTTGTCAGCCAGCCTCCTATAATGGGCCCAAGAGCAATTGCGCCTGCAACAATTCCCCCTATTATGCCGTAAGCAAGGGCGCGGTCCTTTCCGCTATAGTTTGAGGTCACGAGCGTCTGAATAGCAGGCATGACAAGGGTTGCCCCAAACCCTTCAAGAATCGACCAGCCTAAAAATAGTACAGCCATTGTCGGGCTGATAGAAGTCAGGAGAGAACCTGTACCGTAGATGATCAGTCCTATCCTGAATGCCTTTTTTCTGCCAATAATATCTCCGATCTTTCCCCCGGTGATCATAAATGATGCCATTACAAGGGCATAGAGTGTAATGGCAGCCTGGACAGTGGCAACATTCGTATTAAACTCTTCGATAAGTGCTGAAATTGAAACATTCATAATTGTCGTGTCGATCACGAGTATGAACATCGCAAGCACAAGTGCAGCAAGTACAGTCTTTCTCTCTATCTCACCGCCTCCCACAAGTGTATATAAGGCTCAATACCTGAAGCTAGAAGCTCACCTAATTTTGTTTACGCCAAGAGCTCCCAGGATTTTCAGGAGGTTAAAGCAGGATCAGGAGAGCATGAATCCTTTTTTCATACCCTAAAGAATCAGATCTTCTGTCACCCAGATCTTCACTCTTGATCTGCTTCCCTCCTTAATCAGTTCCGAATGCCTCCCTAACTCCAGGCAGCATGATATAGATGAGGATAAGAGCATTCGCGATAACTGAAAAGTTTACATCATACCATGAGCCGCCTGTAACCAGCACCACAAAACTCAGGCACAGATTGAATATCGTGATAATGGCAAGAAACATCCAGGCTTCCCTGTCTACCTGCCAGAGCATCTGAGCCACCCACACCCATATATAGGCGAGCAGACCGTACAATAGGGCATACCAGAAGTTGAAAATACGGACGTTTAAAGCCCCTAAAAAGGGTAAAAATCCAAGAAAACGAATCATTGCAATAGCGTTTATAAATGCTAGCAATACAGCCACAAAGGTTAGAATAGTAACACCAATAGGTCTGTCCATACTCTTGTCTCCTTATTTTTATCTTTGTCTCCTTACTTTTGTCTTAAAACTATTCTTTATCAGGTCCGCATTTTTAGCTCTGAGATGACAGTTCCAATTCCCCCCATATAAGGAAAAATCCGCGAATACCTATGGAAAAATAAAAGTTCCTGCCAGAGAATTGATTAGCAGGAGTAGTTAGGGGATTATGGGATACCTGGTATCCTAGCCCCCCGGTCAGATATGTTTAATCTGTCCCGAATGCCTCTCTCACCCCCGGCAGCATTACATAGATGAGGATAAGGGCGTTAACAATTACTGAGAAATTAACATCAAGCCATGAGCCTCCTGTAACCATAATCACAAAATCCAGGCACAGATTAAATACCGCGATAACAGCCAGAAACATCCAGCCCTGCGGATTTACCTCCCAGAGCATACGAGCCACCCACACCCATATGTAGGTCATCAGACCATACAATAGGGCGTACCAGAGGTTGAAAATACGGATATCCAGAGGCCCTATAAAGGGTAAAAATCCAAGAAAACGAAGCGTTGCAATACCGTTTATAAATGCCAGCAATACAGCCAGAAAGGCCAGAATAGTAACACCAATAGGTCTGTCCATATTTTTGTCTCCTTATTTTGTCTCTGTCTCTTTATTTTTGTGTTGTCTTCTCATTTTTGTCTTGGAAAAATCCTTCTTCAGGTCCGCATTTTTAGCCCTGCGATAACAGCCCCAATCCCCCCGATAATAAGGAAGAACCCGAATATCCACGGAAGAACAAGGACTCCAGCCAGAGCATTGGTTAGCAGCAGCAGACCGAGGATTATGGAAAGGACACCAAGGATCCCAATACCCCAACCCCCTCCTCTAAATCCCCAGACAAGGTGCATAGCACCGGTGATAACTGCCCATACTCCTATGAAGATAACAAAGAGGGCAAGAACTACAAAAGGGCTGATAAGAGGATACATCAGTATAACGATTCCTGCAATAATGCTAAGGATACCCGAAATCAGTTTCCATAACCGATTTCCCGAAAATATAAATGCTCCTAATATGGAAATGATTCCTCCTGCCAGCCAGAAAATACCCAGAACCTGTATGAGAAAGAAGGTGGTTGCTGCAGGGCTATATAGCAGGAGCAGGCCTACGATAATAGCAAAGATCCCTTCCAGAAGAACCACCCACCAGGGTGTATCCAGTACTCCATACTCCAACCCTTCATCAGCATCAACTGACTGTTCCACAACATCAACTGGTTGTTCCATATAATCCATCTCCCCAAATTGTTAGTTCTTCAACAGATACCCCCCTCTACCAGAATAAAGAGAGAAGCACAGCTAAAGAGGCATAAATAGACATCACTGATCCTGACTACGGAAAATTTCCGCCTTCGGACATTTCAGGCATACTATGGGATAACCTGAATCAAAGTTGAGATAGACTTTCCCACTCCTCAAAGAAAGGCTATCTTTTCTTTTGATGCAATACGTTGATGAAATGCGTTATACGGCGGTCATCTCTCCTGTCCAGGTTTTTGAAAAAACGTTTTTGTAAGTACGGACTGAAAGGATGAACAATTTTTGCCGTTGAGAGCAACGGCTTGATGCAGGCTGAAACAAACTATCCCTTTATCACTGCTGCATTACAAAGACAGGATTTATTAAGATGTCAATTTCATTATGAATATCGATTTTTCTCTACAGTCAACCGAAGACGAAGCAGTGGTACATATAAATATATATTAACTATTATATATAAATTAACTTATTATTAATTCTAAAGAAAGGCTTTTTCTTCATAAATAAACACTTGATACAGATAAACATGCAAACGGATTAAAAAGACAGGTAAATAAGAAATCTGATAAAAGAGAGAACATGTGACAAGGAAACAGGTAAATAAGGGAGCTGTTTAAATAGATTCCCAGATTTCAGAGGATCAGTGATGAATCCGACAAAAGACAGGGATATTCCCCTTTATATCTACCATGCAGGGCAGTGTGACCCAAAAAAATGCACCGGAAGAAAATTGGCACGCTTTGACCTTGCCCGCCTTTATGATAGAGTCTCAAGGCTGCCCCGCTCAGCAATTCTACTTGACCCTATGGCCGAAAAGGCTCTTTCTCGCGCCGATGACACCAGAAAGGGAATTATTGTACTTGACTGCTCCTGGGAAGAAGTAGATAGGATCTTCCCTGAGCTTGGAAAACTGAACCTTGAGCATAGAGCCCTTCCCTATCTCCTCGCAGGCAATCCTGTGAACTTCGGAAGGCCCTTCAGACTAAATTCTGCAGAGGCTTTTGCAGCAGCCCTCTACATCCTGGGATACAAAGAGCAGGCTGAAAGAGTCATGGCCAAATTTAACTGGGGGCACAGCTTCCTAGAGCTGAACAGGGAGCCGCTTGAAGAATATTCGACTGCGAAAAACAGTACTGAGATCGTGGAAATTCAGAGTCATTATATATAAATCTAGATCTTACTGTCATATTAAGATCTTACTGTCATATTAAGATCTTACTATCATATTTGAGATCTTACTACCCGACTACTGGAAAACGGGAGATCTGAAATATAGCTCTCAAAGAAAGGCCTGTACCAGGGATCCGGAATAAATATCTGAGACAAAGGGAAGGGTGTTTGTACTTTAAAAACATTGGGGAAGAAGCAAATTGGGATCATTGGAGCAGGAACGTGCGGCAGCGGTATCAAGCTCCTTGCAGAAAAGGTAGGAAGAGAAATAGCAAGAGGAGAGGCTATTCTTATCTGCGGAGGCCTGAGAGGTGTTATGGAGGCTGCAGCATATGCAGCAAAGCAGGAAGGAGGAACAACCCTTGGAATTTTGCCCGGCACACTCAAAGAAGAGGCGAACCCTTGGATATATACTGTAGTCTTAAGCGGTATGGGACACGCCAGAAACGTTCTTATAGCTCAATCCTCAGATGCTTTGATTGCAGTTGACGGGGAGTATGGAACCCTTTCGGAAATAGCTTTCGGCCTGAAGATGGGAAAACCTGTGGTCATTCTTGAATCAAAATGGGAAATAGAAGACTCTAACAGGGCAAAAAGTCCTGAGGATGCTGTTGAACTTGCTTTCAGGTTGATTAACGGTAATTTAAGTAGTGTATGAAAAAATAATGAAAAAAATAGAGAAAAACCTGGGCAAAGGATTCGATAAAAAGAGAAAAACAGGGCAGAAAAGCGATATTAGAATCTAATTTTAGTTACGGATGACAGTGTATTTCAAAATTTGATCCAAAAATTTATATCGAAAAAAGGAACTTCAAGAAATAAGAGCCAGGCTTAGGCTTAAACTGGCAGGAATGCAGGATATGCAGTATTCCTCCATAAAATACAGGAAAAATTTGTCGGAGTTTTAAATGCACCTTATTGTGACGGAAAAAAATATAGCAGCAAGGAGGATAGCTGCGATTCTGGCTCCAAAAAACCCCAAAAAAGACAGAGTCAGTGGAATCGATGTATATCGGTATGAGCTTGGATCCGGGGAGAATAAGCAGGAAACTGCGGTTATCGGGCTTTCAGGGCACATTGTGGGGATCGATTTTCCCAAGGAGTACAATAACTGGCAGAAAGTTGATGCTGAAACCCTCATAGATGCTGAGATTATAACAACTCCCATCAACAGGAAGATCGTCTCTGCTCTTAAAATCCTTGGAAAAGAAGCGGGCAGGATCACTATTGCCACTGACTATGATAGGGAAGGAGAGCTTATCGGAGTCGAAGCCCTCAATATTATAAAAAAGGTGAATCCGGATGCTCCTTTTGACCGGGTCCGTTACAGTGCGATAACTCCAAAAGCAATAACAGATGCATTTTCAAATTCTACAGAGATTGATTTCAACCTTGCAGATGCCGGCCATTCAAGGCAGGTTATTGACCTTGTATGGGGTGCAGCCCTTACCCGTTACTTATCCCTTGCGGCAGGCAGGCTTGGAAAAATGTTCCTTTCAGTGGGTAGAGTACAGTCTCCAACCCTTGCTCTTATAGTTGACAGGGAAAAGGAGAGAAATATTTTTGTGCCCACTCCCTACTGGGAAATCCATGTCGAGCTTGAAACCACACAGAAGGAAACTTTCTCAGCCCAGCATTCAACCCGCCGCTTCCTTGACAGAGAAGAAGCAGCGAAAGTGTTTAAGAAGCTGGGTAAAAAAGCCGAATTAAAGGAAATAGAAAAAGGAAATAAAACCGACCAGCCTCCGACTCCTTTTAACACAACCGGCTTTATCAGTGCGGCAAACGCAATCGGGCTCAGCCCAGCAAATGCGATGCGCATAGCCGAATCTCTCTATACTAACGGTTACATTTCGTACCCCAGAACAGACAATACGGTTTATCCCGAAACCCTGGACCTGAGGGCTCAGATAGAAATCTTCAGGGAGGGTCCCTTTGCAGAGTATGCAAATGCTCTGCTTGAGAAAACTGAACTTGTTCCCACCCGCGGGAAAAAAGAAACCACTGACCATCCTCCTATTTATCCCGCTTCCCTTGCAAAAAAGGACGACTTAAAAGAGGAAGAGTGGAAAGTTTACGAACTTGTTATCAGGCGCTTTTTTGCAACCTTTGCCGGCCCAAGCGAATGGGAAACCATGCGTTTGAGACTTGATATAGATGGGGAGGAATTCAGGGCAAACGGAGCAAGACTGGTTGAACCTGGATGGAGATGGTATTACCCCTATAATGCTCCAGAGGACAGGCTGTTTCCCGAACTAAGGGAGGGAGAGTCCCTCAAAGTGAGAAACAAAGAATTGCTGGATAAAGAAACCCAGCCTCCAGGCCGCTATGGCCAGGGAAGGCTCATCAACATTATGGAAGATCTCGGGCTCGGGACAAAGGCAACAAGGCACGAAATAATCAGTAAGCTTTATTCCAGGGCTTATATTCACGGAAATCCCGTGCAGCCCACAAATACCTCTTTTGCGGTAATGGAAACTCTTGAAAAATATTCCCCGACCATTACAAAACCGGATATGACAAAACTGCTTGAAGAGAACATGGATAAGATTGCAGAAGGCAAGATCAAAGAAGCTTCCGTCCTCGAAGAGTCAAGGGAGATGCTCAAGCAGGTATTTTCCGAACTCGAGAAAAACCGGGATAAAATAGTAGAATCTCTTCAGGCGGGCCTTCGGGAAGACAAGATAATAGGCAACTGCTCTTTATGCGGAAACGAACTCATGATCCGCCGTTCGAAAAGGGGAAGCCGTTTCATCGGCTGTAATAACTACCCGAACTGTACATTTTCTCTGCCTCTTCCAAAAAGCGGGCAGATTGTAGTTACCGATAAACTCTGTGAAGAGCACGGCATACACCACATCCGCATAATCAACACCGGAAAGAGACCCTGGGACCTGGGCTGTCCGGAGTGTAACTTCATAGAGTGGCAGAAAAACCAGAAAGAAGAACAGGCTCAGCAGCCGAAAAAAGAAAGGCCAAAATCCATCAAGGACATTGAAGGCGTAGGAAAAGCCACTGCAGGAAAACTCGAAGAAGCCGGAATAAAAAGCGTAGAAGCCCTGATAGAAGCCGACGCTCTGGAGCTTTCAAAGACCATAAAAGTCAGCGTAAAGAAGATTAAAAATTGGCAGGTCTCATGCGGAAACGCAGTCGAGGAATTGTGAAATTCTACATTACATTATTCCTCTCTTTTGCCCTCTTACATAAATAATATTCTAAAGTAAGAAATAACGGCTGGTATTAATTATGAGCCGAAACTCTGACCTTTACAACCTCATTTCTTTCATAGTTTTGTTTCTCTGACCTGCGCAACGTTATTCATCGTACAGTGTCGTTCTTGTCAGGCTCGTTTGCGAGCGGCCTTTTTTAAGAGCCGCAAGACAAGCTGGCGGAGGCGTTAATATTTACAAGTTATCTAAATCGTTTTTTAGTTGTCTCTGTATACAATCTCTTTATATTTTTGTCTTCCACATCACAACTTTTAAGGTCTGTAAATCCAGATCTACTTAATATGCATTTTGAATAGCTTATTCGAGAAAAGAAATCATAAAAAATTTCCAAGGAGTTTTTATTCTGGAGATCAGTTTTAAAGGCGGATGCAGGGAAGTAGGACGTTCTGGTTTGCTTGTGAATGGAGAAATTCTACTTGATTACGGGATAAAAGCCGGAGATATTCCCGAATACCCTCAGAATGGGATGGATCCAAAAGCAGTGCTTGTTTCTCACGGGCACCTTGACCACTGCGGGGCTGTCCCGAACCTGATGTACCTGAACCCGGAGGTTTTCATGACTCCGCCGACTGCAGAGTTTGCGTTCCTGCTCGGGAAAGATACTCTTAAACTGGCAGAATCAACGCTTTCAGGGGTAGCTCCATTTGATCCTGAAGATCTTCAGAAAATGGCCCGCAGGACCCAGAAGAAGGACTATGGTGAGGTTTTCAAAACCCACGGCTACAGAGTTTGCTTTTATGATGCAGGGCATATTCCAGGGGCTTCTGGAATTCATCTTGAGGCTGAATCAGGGGAAAGCCTATTTTATACGGGAGATTTCAGCCTGAAGGAAACCAGGCTTGTGCCCGGTGCAGCCGATTTTCCTGAGGCGGATACGCTTATTCTTGAAAGCACATATTTTGGGGAGGACCACATCCCGCGAAAAGAAACCGAAGAAAGGTTTATAGAATCTATTCGTGAAACTCTGGAAAGAGGAGGTACTGCCCTTATCCCTGCCTTTGCAATAGGCAGAACCCAGGAGGTCCTTATGCTGCTTGATGCCCACGGAATCAGGGCTTATGTGGACGGCATGGGCAGGGATGTATACAAAATCCTCAAAAAATATCCTGAGTACCTGAAAAATCCTGATCTTCTGGACCGGGCTTTCGAACATGCTATTTCCGTAAACGACAGGCAGAGGGAGTCAGTCCTGAAAGAACCGTCAGTTATTGTCACTACAGCCGGAATGCTGAACGGAGGGCCTGTACTGAGTTATCTGATCCGGCTTTACAAAGATCCCAATTCAAGAATTCTGCTCACAGGCTATCAGGTTGAAGGCACAAACGGCAGGTTGGCTCTGGAACACAAGATGATAGAAACCGATGGAGATGTCCTGACCCTCAAACCCAGAGTAGAGCAGTATGACTTTTCCGCACATAGCGGAGACAGTGAACTCAAAAAACTTGTGAAAGAGTTCTGCAGGAAAGGCACTGAAAGAGTCTTTGTAATGCACGGAGACAAAACAGAAGCTTTTGCAGAATGGATTTCAGAGGAAATTGGAGTGGAAGCTTACGCACCTGCAAATGGGGAATCTTTCAGTTTTTAAAGAATGATGGATTTGGCTAAAAATATCTTATTTGTCTAAAGAATGCTTTATTGAAATTTTGATTTTAACCTTACTTGTGTAATGGGGAGGTTATTTATGGTAAGGCCATTTTTTGACAGGATGTAAAGGGTATATAAAGATATAAATATATTTTTCAAAGTGGGAAAGTTTTTCTGGTCTAAATCCCAATACTTCCGGGAGCAACTCCAATAAAAACGACTAGAAAGGCGCACATATTAAAGAAAAGCGTAAAGAGTAAGTAACGGAGGAATATTAAGTGCCAGTTGTTGAAATTAAAGTAATTGAAGGAGAATTTTCCAAGGACGAAACGAAGAAACTTATCGCTGACGTAACAGATGTTTTTGTCTCTTTCCTGGGGGAATGTATGCGTGATAAAATATGGGTAATGGTTCAGGAAATTGAAGATGGAAGATTCGGAGTAGGCGGACAGGTTGTTGAATTAGCGGATATAAGGGCTCTTCAAGCTGGTTCTATAGAGAAAGCAGAAGAGTTCTGAGAAAGCAGAAGGTTCAAGAGAATATAGAAGATAAATCCTTAAATTAAAGAAGAGCCTTATATAAGGCCCCTTCTTCTTTCACTTCTATATTCTTCAAAGAGGCTCTCTAACTCATCTTCCTTGTCTTTGCGGTGTTTTTTCTCAGCTTCTTTTTCCCAGGCGGCAATTGCAGTTTTAAGAACTTCTGGTTCTGCCATTGCAAAATCCTCAGCCCTTTCAAGCTGGATACTCCTTAAGACAGGGACATCTCCTTTGAAGAAAATTTCCTCTGCTGCGTGTGAAATGTCTTCAGGAATAAGTACGGCCCGAACGGATGCCTCTACAAGGATCTGGGCTGTTGCAGCGCCGCCTCCACTTGGGTTTTCCAGGAAAACTACATCTCCTTCTTTGAGCCCGTATTTTTCTTTTGTTTCGGCAATGGACTCTTTAGTAAAGGCGGAAATAACCTTTACAGGAGTACCTTCACCGCGGACTTCCATTTTCTGGATTTTGCGCAGTTTATTGCTTCTGCGCCTGAGGTCCTTTACGGTCTTATTTTTGTGGGTGAGCTCTTTTTTCAGGTTTTCTATTGTCTCGTCCCTGATCTGGATCTCTTTTAATTTCTTAACCTCGCGAAAAACTTCTTTTTTGAAGCTATTCAACCTTGATTCAAGTTTTGAAATCTTTCTGTCTTTTGCAGCAAGTATTTTTTTCAAGTCCTCAAGATATTCCTGCAGGTGCTGAATCTGCTCGCTCTGCCTCTGGACAGTTTCCCTCATTTTAAGAAGGGATTCATCAACATGCCTATCCTCTGGCTTTTCGGGAAGCTCCGTGACTTTCGGCTTTTTAGGGGCACAAGATGCCAGAACTTTTTCAATTGAAGCTTCTATAGAATCTCCACGAATTACATGAAGTTTTACAAGCTCAAGGTCTATATTCTCAGGAGCCTTTTTTTCAATGCGCGTAAAGATGTTCTTGTAACCTCTGTAAGTGAGAAGCGCGGCTGTCAATGCGTCTCTTTCATGGTCATTGGAGTAGCCGAAAGTTTTTCCAAGAGAAATTTTTTCTTCAGCAGAAACCTCAATTCCAGGGCTTGCAGGAACTGCATTGAAACTCCTCCGGATTTTTTCTACTGAACCTGGCATTGGAGTAACATCACTTGCTATGACTGCCGGTTTTCCATATTCGGCAATAAGCTTGACCACTTCATCAGGCGCTATTCCTCTGAAGCTCTTCAGATAAAGAAGGTCCCCATCCAGAGAAAGAATGGCTATGCCTACTGTTGTTCCAGGATCTATTCCCACAATTGTGAATTTACGCCTGGGGTTCTTCTGTTTAAGGGGGACGTACTGGATTTTATCACGTTCCACGTTTTTTACAATTACCTGAGCATCGTCACTTGCCATCGAATGTATTGGTATCTCTCCGCGTTTTGCATAGACAGTAAATTCGGATCTGACATAGCCTCCGAACCCTTTTACATTTACGGCCTCAAACCTGATACCTTTTTCTCGTGAAAGGTCTTTGAGGGTATTTTCAATATCTCTGCTCTTTTGCAGCACAGCCCCATGTACCTTCCTGCGATACCTGTTCTGGCTCCAGCCTCCTCTCCCCAGAGAACGGGCTCTACTAACCTTGATTTTTGTAATATCTTCGAAAAGGGAAACCTCATGTCCAACTCCCAGATCAGCAAGGCGGGCACAGGCTTCAGCTTCTTCATTGGGATTTTCAGGATCAAAAGAGAAACCGTGCTTTTTAGCAATCCGGACAAGCGGTTCAGGATGCAGCCCGCCTGTAACCTGGACAAGTTTAACGCCATCAGGCAGGCGTTCCATAAGAGAAAGAAGCTCGCTTCTGTCAGCAGCAAGCTCAAAAATGTTGTCAACAGCTATTATCTCCGGTTTTTCCCTCTGGATAAGATTAAATATTTTCTGGCGGCGGAGCATACTTTGATGAGAAACCTCCCCGTCCCTTAAAATTGCAAGGGCGTACCTTGGAAGTTCCTTTGCCCTGGGAGACCCTCGAGCTATATCGATTCCATAAATAATCCGGTTTTCCATGAACACCTATATTTTATTTTTTGAAGATTATATATTTAACTGGCCTATTTTTATTACTTAAATCTATTTACTAATAATTTTTTGGATATTATGTAAACAGAAACAGGAAAAGAGATAAGTGTTTGAATGATAAAAAGCATACTTGAGAGAAGGAAACTATTAGAAAGCTATCATGTAGCATGGAAATCAAATATTTAATCCTGTATCTAATAATGAAGTATATCCTGCCATGGAAATCGAATACCATAGCTCTGTTATAGAACTGTATAATATAGATATATGATATATATGTATACCAGTAGCTGGATATACGCACACCTTAATTGATATATATATTTGTACAGAAATAAATTAGTTCATATGATAAAAAGGTTTGCATAAAGAACCTTACAGGAAAAAACCTTCTGGTCTTATCCTGCAAAATGGATTTAATCTTTGTCTAAAGGCTCTTTTTTTGAGGTGTTTTTTTCGGAATATTCTGTTTCAAGGTCTTCTTCAAGGTCCTCAGTTTCAAAATCTTCGGCTTCAAATTCTTCTGCCTCAAAGCTTTCTGCTTCAGCGCCCTCTTCTTCAAAACCTTCTTCAAGACCGTTTCCTTCAAGAATTCCCTCTTCAGGACCTTCTTCTTCAAAAGTCGTTTTTTCAAGACTTTCTTCTTCAAAAACTTCTTCCTCAGAAGCCTTTCCTTCAAATTCTCCCATAGCAAGCCGCTTTTTGGCTACAATATTTCCATCACTCTTACCTTCTAAGCCTGTTTTTGTATGTTCAGAGCTTATTGCTGCCTCATTTTTAACTTCATTAATAATCTCATTGAGCCCTCTTTTAATTCCGTACTTTCGGGAGAAATGAGTCAGTATATTAGAAATATCCCTTCCAAGAATTTCATCGGCATGGGGATGTTCCGGAGTAACATATTGAGGCCAGTCAATTAGCTGAACGCCGTCTTCCGAGACAAATATATTGTACTCACTTAAATCGGCATGTATAACTCCCATTGAATAGGTAATTTTAGTCTGCTTCAAAATTTCATCGAGGTACCATTCAGGGTCAATAAGTTTTGTTTTTGAGAGAAGGCTGCCTTTTGCTACTTCCATGAGTATTGCATGCCTGTTCTGGTCAAGGGGCTTCGGGATAGAAACTTTCGGGTAAAGCGTGGTCATTATTCCATATTCCCTTTCGGCAGCAAGCCTGGCGGCATAAATCCATGAGAAATGCTCTCTTTCCCCAAGGTGTTCCCTTACTCTTTTTACCTGCTTGAAGCTGGTCCTGCCTTCCCTGTGAAATTTAATTATGACCGGAATAGGCCCCCCTATTGCAAGTTCAGGCTGCCGGATCGCTTCATAAATAACTGACTCTTTTCCAACTCCCACTTCGTCCCCTATTGCACTGATACTTTTCCTCTTGACAAAGGCATTAAGGGCAAGGGCATCGTATCCCTCAAAGTAAATCTGGAAACCTTCATAAGGCTGGGTGGTCCTGACTACAAGCTTATTTCTGACAAGCTTCTTTAGTCTGTACTCCACTTTATCAAGGGGAAGCTTGGTATATTTATTCAATTCCTCTATTGGCACCCACTCAAAATGCTTCATTCCCATCTCAATTCCAGTCAGGATCCTGAAATCTTTTGAGTCAAGCTCCTTGAAAACCCGCAGCGTTTCGTCGATCATCTTGCTATTACATATAACCCTCGATATTTAAATAATAGCTCTCAGGATGCGGGTCTTATTTGTCTTTCTTGATTTTGATTGCAAATGATAATTGTTGAAATGGAAATGGAAAGTAAGAGAGAAATACAGAAATACTAGAGGAATAAAATTGAAAGGAACTCGAGGAAACTTATCTTATATTTATCCAATGTGTTAACTCCTTCAAAGCGAAAGTTATTTATATCACATTACGGTAATAAGATACCGGTTGCTTGCGAGTAAACTTCAAAGCCTCATTTCACACACACGAGAATCCAAACGATTACTCAGAAGGATAGGTTTCATCCCTTCTTCCTGTCCGTTTCTAACCGTTTACTCATGAGCAACTACCCTCTTAGGTTTCGTTTTTTGTTTATACTTCTATCCATCTTTCTACTTTCCTATTGTCCTACTTTCCTATTTTTTTACTTTTCTAACTTTCTATTTTTTATCTTCCTATTTGTCCATTTCTTTACTTTTCCATCTTTTTACCTGTCTATATTTATACTCACCTACTTTCTACTCCCTTTAGCCCGTCTGTTCCAACTGATTTATATGAGTGCAGGATAATTATATTAAAACAAAAGAATAATAATTAGATAAAAAGGACTTTGATATAAAGGGGGCTATATGGGGGGAGAAACAGATATACCATCAATCAAAGGAAAGGAGGAAATTGTCACATTTATGTGCCTTTGCCCTGAATGTTCCTCCTGGGTTGAGTGTGAGGAAAAAGGTGGATTTTGCTTCGAAACACTGGGAAAAAGTAAATGTATAAGTGAAGAAAAAGAATGCATATGTACAGCCTGTCCAGTACCCGGCAGATTGGGATTCGAATATTCATATTACTGTACAAGGGGCTCAGAAAAAGAACAGGCGAATAACCTTAGACTAAAGTAAAGGAGTTTTACTTTGGCATGAAAGTCCGTGATGAGATAATTCATCACGTACCCTCTTGTT
>CAZLNG010000079.1:0-19183 GCA_964560735.1 uncultured Methanosarcinales archaeon
TTCCTACTTTGTTTATTAATAAATTTTAATTCAAATAGAAATAATACTGTCTTTTGAGCCTTATTACAAAATAGTAACACTAATAATATCGTACCTTCATAAGTTACTGCAGACCTTGAAGATATATACACACATGTATAGCGTGAGACTTAATCTATGAACGACAGGCAGGCAGCGTTCGGAAATTGGGCCGTAAAAACGGCTTAAGCTTAATTTATTAGCTTAATCACCAAAGAGGGCAAAAGAATGATTACATTAACTGAAGCTGAAGCAGTTGAAAAAGGTTCTTCTGCAGTTGAAGAAAAAGAAGAGAGCGAAGTTTTCAGGTCTCTGGATTCCCTTACAGGGATTGCAGAAGGTTTTCTCTCTGAAAACGAAGAAATGGATACTCAGAGAGTTATTCATTCAATCGAAAAGATCGCACATGCCGCTGCAGAAAATGAGATGGAACTTGTTGCTATAAATTCCGTTCTTGCCCTGGGAAAACTGGCAAAAAAAGCAGCAGAAAAAAGATATGAATCCACTTTCATTGAAGCCTTTACCGCAGCAGGGAGGCTGGGAGTAACCGCAGCCTCACATTCTCTTGAGACCGGTTCAAAGGTTGCTGCTACGACTCTTATGGAGATATGGAAATTTTCCCCCCAGATGCAGAACCAGGAAAAAACAATTACCTTTTCAATACTCTTTAAAGAGATTGGTGCTGCCGGTGCAAGAAAAGGTACTGAAGAAGTTGTGCTAAATACAGCAAGTTGCCTGGGAGAGATTGGAAGTAGGAGTGCGGCAGAGAAATCTGAACTTGAGACTATCAGTACTCTGCTTCTGCTTGAGGAAATAGGTAAGCTTGCTGCAGAAAATTACCTTGATGAAGCCCTGAGTTCAACAGCTCTTTCAATAGAAGAAATTGGGAAACTCTCCATAAGGAAAGGACTCAACGAGGCTGTCCTGCAAAGCCAGTGGACACTTGAAACTCTTAGAGTTCAGGCTGAAGAGAAGTTTATGACCAATTCATCCGTTGTAGCAGAAATGGCTCTTGATAGTCTGAAAGACACAGGGTATATGGGTTCGGAAGAAAAAGTAGATAAATTTCAGGAAATAAAGGATCTCCAGAAGAAAATTCAATCAACCATAATTATGCAGTCTGAATGAGCTATAGTGTAGTTTGAGCTACAATATAGAAGTGAACCGGGATAATAAGGTGTGCTGGACAAATGAACTCTAGTATAGACTTTAAAGAGATCCGAATGGCTTAGATTCAGATCTTTAATTTTTGGTCCAGATCAGGTACAAGTTTATTAAAATACTTTGTCACAACACAGGATTCCGTACATTTCCCGCACCTGATGCAGGCTTCGCTTACTTCAGGCTTTTTCTCATTCAGAGACGCTGCTCCTGCAGGACAGGCTTTTACACAGATCCCGCAACCCGTACAGCGAGAGAGCCTTATCAGTTGTTTTACAGTCTCTTCAAAAAGCCTGACAGCTTTTTCCTTCGTTTCCGAACTTACAAGCATGTTTCCATTTGAAAAGAGTTTTACAGTCCCTTCTCTGGTTTTAACCAGCAGTAAGCCCAGCTCTTCAGCATAAACCGTATTTCCAAGCACACTCATAAAATTTGCAGCTTCATTTTCCCTGATACCGCAAACTCCTGCTTCAATTGAAAAGCCTCCAGCCTTACAGGGGGAAATCCCACTCACGACCGCAATTTCAAAGTCCTCAACGTTTTCTTTGGCGAGGACTGAGATCCCCAAATCTTCTGACAGCCTGAGCATTTTCGGCGGCAATTCCTTCCAGCGCCAGAAGCCATGTTCTATGAACTTTTCAGGAAGGTCTCTAACCTTTGCCCATTCCATCAGGAGAGTATTCCATTTCTCATACATTTCAGGATGGAGTTCTTTTACCCTTATATATTCGGCAGTTAGAGCCGACGGACAAAGCCAGCATCCCACTCTTTCGAAGCCGAGGTCGTAGAGCGGATTATACGAAAGCCCTCTCCAGTAAATGTAGAGCCAGACTTCAAGCGCTTTCCAGTCCCTGATAGGAAAGATATTGAGCTGAGCAGGGACAAAGGGATTTGTCTCACTTGCAGCGATCCTTGCCCTTGAGAAAGATTCGTGCTTTCGTTTACCGTCAATTGTCAGATAAGCTATGCTGTTACCTGCCCCAGGATCAGATATAGAACAGGTTCCTTTCCGTGTTTCCAGGTCTCCTGCAGAAGCCAGCTTGCAGACCTTGCAGCACCAGCGGAAATCCTTCGCAGGAGGCCCGAATTTTCCTACCTGGTCCCAGAAAGCCGAGCCTGCATCCATCTCTTCAAGCGGGATTTTCATATCCCGGCAAAATTGCCTTACAAATTCTACAGTTTCGGGAAATTCAATTCCCGTATTAAGGAAGAAAGCTTTCAATTCCCTCTGTTTAAGGGAAGCCCGTGCTAGATCCAGAACTACAAGGCTATCTTTTCCGCCGCTAAAGGAAACATATACAGGCAGGTCTCTGTATTCATTTCTGGAAATAATTCCCCTAACAGTGTTGATTGCATTTTTGCCAAGCACCTGAAGGTGTTTTTTGTTAGCCTCTATGCATGCCCTTAGGTCGGGAGTTTCAGGATTCAGGAATGCTTCGCTATTGTCAACCTTCCTGATTCTGATAATTTTTTGTCCGGTATCTGGCGAGGACTCAGTTCCGGTTTTGTTTACTCTTTCAGTCCGGACTTCGTTTTCAGAAAAGGGTTTCAGGTCCGAAAAATCAGAACTGTCTATATAAGAGACTCCATACCCTGTAAGGCTGCCTCCACTTACAAGAACAAAATCTCCTTGCTTTATATCTGCATCAAAGGATTCAATGAGCTCCCCCGGGATGCTTTTCCCGTTAAGGTGCCTTCCTGTTTTCTTAAGTTCAACTTTCTTTCCCTCAGCATTTTTCAGGAGAATTTTTGCTCCCTGAAGTGAAGGCTCAAAACTATAGTCCATTTTCGAGAGCTCAAAACGCAGAATTCCGAAAATGAATCCATCTACCAGCACCTCGTCGGTTTTATCTTCTCCAGGAATTTTGTTGAGGAGAATAAGCCTTTGCCCTAGAGGATTGCAGCCGAAAGCTAAATTTAACTGTCTTACCAGCACATCTCTTTCGTAAGGTGAACAGAACCGGACATCTGCAGGCTGGGAAAGCTGAATAATCTCGCCATTACCGCCGCATCTCCCGCATCTTTCTCCTATCAGGGGCAGGTTACATTTCCCGCACCAGAAAATATGGTTATCTTCATAATCAAAGCGCTTTAAGGTATTTTTTTTCTGAGAGGGAGAATCAGAATCTTTTCCAGGGCAAGAGCTCTTATTTAAGAGATTTTTCTCCTTAAAGCTTCGAGATTTGCTTTCTGTAAGGTTTCTGCTGATCCTTGAATCTTTTTTATCAGGATCTTGAGAGACTCTTTGGCTCTTTCGGCTTTCTTTTTGCTTAGGTGAGAGCGGATTCTTGAACTTTTCTTTTTGGAACTTTTCTTTTTTTTGCTGCATGGAAAACTCTGGCCTGTAAGTTGAGGAAATAATTAAGTATTTGATTGTTTAGTTTTATCGTTCAGTTTCACGATGGATGTGCCTATCAATATATCAAGATTGTGAAAGAGGAAATTACAAAGAGAGGTTAATCTAAAGGCTGATTTAAAGGTGTGATTCAAACGTTTGATTTAAAGATTGTTTCAAACTTTTGATTCGAAGGTTAAGTTTAAAAATTTCACCTGGAATCTATTACACCAGTAAATGAATCTCTAAAAATGGAATCCCTAAAAAATGAATCCCTAAAAGTGATTGGAAATTAATCAAAATAATCCATTCAAAGAAATATATCTTTAACCTTATATTTAAATTGTTATTTTAATTAATAATGGATTATAAATATATTAAACTTCCTGATGAGGAAATGTACAATCTCGAAGGTGATACAGCATGAAATACGATGTGGTTGTAGTTGGAGCTGGTCCTGTAGGTTCCACCGCAGCTCGCTATGCAGCCCGGAACGGGGCAAAGGTTCTCCTGCTCGAAGAACACCCTTCAATTGGGTCTCCAGTTGGATGCACCGGACTTCTGAGTACCCGAGCCGTTGCAGAATGCGAACTCAAACCTTCGGATGATTTTGTGTTTAACTCCGTAAGCGGGGCTTTTGTACACTCCCCTGATGGACAGTGTCTGCAGATCGATGGGAAGCAGACAAAAGCATATGTCGTTTCAAGGAAAAATTTTGACCGTAAGCTTGCAGTAATGGCTGTAGAAGAAGGCGTTGAACTCTCCCTGAGGACAAGAGCAGTAGGATTTGAAAAAGAGATCCCTAAAGCTGATAAAGAAGGAAGCAAAAGCTCTCAGGTAAGACTCAGGGTACTTAAAAACGGCAAGGATGAGACCATATACGCATCTGTCATAATAGGGGCGGATGGGGTAAAGAGCAGGATAGCCAGTTACGCTGGTCTTGAAAAACCTGCCCGTGTACTTCCTGGAATCCAGATCGAAGCTCCATATGCTTCGGAGGATCAAGATTTTGTTGAACTGTTCCCCGGCTCTTCAGCCCCTGGTTTTTTTGCCTGGACAGTTCCTCTTAATGATAGAATCTCAAGAATTGGGCTTGCCCTTGATCCGGCGCTCGCCTGTAAAAACAGTGCTTTGGAGGCTTCTCCTCTTTCGTTCCTTGAAAAGCTCCTTCGCACCAATCCGCATGTAAAAGCCAGGTACTCAGGAGGAATGCTTGATTTTGTGGTTGGGGGAATTCCAATTGGCCCACCGGAAAGGACGGTTGCGGACGGTGTTCTGCTGGTAGGTGATGCGGCAGGGCAGGCAAAACCAACATCTGCAGGTGGAATCTATACAGGGGCTTTTTCCGCAAAAATAGCTGGAAAAGTTGCGGCAGATGCAGCCCTTGATGGGGATACTTCTGCAAAAAGACTTTCCGAATATGACCTCCTCTGGAGAAAGGGCCTTGGAAAAGAGCTTGACATAGGCATGAGAATACATGATTATATGGGAAAGCTGGAAGACAAACAATTAAATGACCTTATAGGTTCACTAAACACCCCTTCTATTCTTAACACCATAACCGAGTATGGAGATATGGATCACCCTTCTATTCTTATGAAAAAACTTCTGTTTTCAGGTAATTCCCTGAAGCTAATGAAAGCCTTTGGGACATTCCTGAGAACTCTCTTTTAAGGTTCTTTTTGGATCTCCGGAAAAAATAGATTTAACTTTATAAAAAATGAAACTCGGCATGTCTACCAAGCATAGAAATAAGAGAAAATAAAAGATATTATTTAAATAAAAAGTTTCAGGGTGGAAGATATGAAATACAGTACCGTTATTTTTGATTTTGATTATACACTGGCAGATGCAACAAACGGGATTGTAGCAAGTTTCAACCATGCTTTCACCAGACTCGGTATTCCTGAATGCGACAGAGAGAGCATAAAAAAGACAGTTGGCTTACCTCTCGAAAAGGCGTTCATAGAACTAACAAATAATAAAAACGAAGTCCTGATAAACCGTTTTAAGATCTTATTCCGGGAAAAAGCCGATGAAGTCATGTCCAGGAGTACTGTGCTATACGGCGGTACAGCAAGCACATTAGCACGCTTAAAGGAAAACGGATTCAATACAGGAATTGTAACCACAAAATATCGTTTTCGAATAGTTGAGACTTTAAAGATGCACGGAATTTTAGACCTTGTAGATTTTATCGTAGGTGGAGAGGACGTAAAAGAGCCAAAGCCATCACCTGAAGGATTATTACTGGCAATTAACAGGTTTAACGCACAAAAAAACAGTGTCCTGTATATAGGAGACAGCCTGGTAGACGCTGAGGCCGCTTTGGAAGCTAATGTTGATTTTGTGGCGGTGATCACAGGAACAACGAAAGAGGATGAGTTTTCACAATATCCGCGCGTGAAAATCTTAAAGAATTTATCCGAGCTTTTTGATGAATGATATAAAATCTCTTCTAAATATTCCAATGTGGCTTCTAAATATTCCAATATCTCTTATAAATCTATCAATTTCTCTTTAAATCTTCAAATATCTTATCTAAATATTTTAATCTCTCATCTAAATATTCCAATGTCTTTTCTAAATCTGCTTTATATTTCTTCCTCAAATTTTCAGTTACAGATCATCATTTTTTATTTATGTCAAAATTTTTAAAGAGCTGCAACATTTCCCTTTACAAACTTAGCAGAGTAAACAGCATAAATTTTGTCATACACTGGGAAAAATAAATATATTAGTTAAGTCATAACTTATTTGTTGAATTATGCCTTTTGACGAAGCTGACGAAATTGTTTGTCCAAACCCGGATTGTGAATACTATCTCAAGGTTGAAGGAAAAGCTATCATAAAACGCGGAAAATACAGGACAGGGCACCAGAGGTACTGGTGTAAGCATTGTGGGAAATTTTTCATGGATACGATAGGTACCTCTGTTTACCGTAAACACCTGTCTGGAGATCAAATAAGGCTGATATATCGTCTATATATTGAGAAGAATGGAATTAGAAGCATTGAAAGGATTACAGGACACCACAGAGATACAGTAAGCCGCCTGATAAAAGATACCGTAAAAAACGAGAAAACGGAAGAATATCTTGAAAAACAAATCGGGTTGACGGCTGACGAGTGTCAGAAATTGTGGGTAATTTTAGAAAAAAAGAGAAATGCTTCAACAAAGTCACCTTGAGAAAGAATCAAAACTGCACACTTGGCGAAAATGTGCTTGTATACATCATTGGAAATTCCGTGCTTTCTCAGGTTGTATTTTTGCTTGAATTTTTGGGACACTCTATTTTTGCCGTGATTAAATAAATTGTTTTAGAACATTTCTAAAGAGCCTTGAAATTAAAGCTTTATTGACATTGTTAGATACTCTGGACATAAGATATTTAATTAAAGGCACAATTTTTAGTATGTTTGTGAGTTATTGATCAGCTTAAAAAAAGCGAACAAACCCCCGTAATTGATGAAAACGCGAGAGATTCTTGTGCTCCCGATTTTCAATGACTCACATCCATTAGCCAGAAACCATTCCACAAAAACGGGAAAATTTGCCAGTAGTGGCTTAAAAATAAGAGATAGTTACTGAAGCCATTAAACGGAGATGACAGACTATACTAATCAGTATAGTCTTTTCTTCCAAAACCGAAAATTACTATTTCGAAACAAGTTCTATTAGCCTAATTTAACAAAATTATTTTTGAGAACCAGTGTAATGCCCTGTAAAATTTATAAGATCTGTAAGTATTATATATGAGGACAACTAATTAAACTTACTAACATTAGAAACACAAATCACCTGTGAGCCTTTTACAAAAATTATGATTTGAACAATAAGTTGTTTCATGATGTAAATTTCCCAGGTGTTTGGAAATTCTGAGTGGGTTAGTTCGAAAATTGAACTCTTGATTGAAAGAAGGAGACAAAAATATGAGGAGAATTAACGGAGTAAAGGTAGTATCTCTTTTACTTGGCATACTTGTCTGCCTGACATTAATGCAGGCTGCATATGCCAAATCGGATAAGCTTGATAAGGACGATTCCTTTGAGAATGTTACAGTTCCTGAATCGGAACTGATTTGTGAAGATCATACGGAAAACACCATTGATCCGACATATTATTCCATGTATTTAACGGCTGGAGACACTGAAACATTTACGGTCAGTTTTTCGAATGAAGCTAATGCCACGGTTAATGTAACACCGAAACTTACAGACGACCCTTACAGTGAACCAGAATTTAATGCTGAATGGATTACCATATCTCCAGAAAGCGTTGAAGTAAATCCGGGCACAGAACAGGACTTTGAGATTGAAGTAAGCGTTCCGCAGGATGCAAAGAGCGGGTATTATCAAACCTATATAGACTTCATCGATAACACTTCTTCCTGTCCCAATGAATGTGGAGAAAGCCAGTACATCAATCAACTGTATCTTTCTGTAGGGGTTCAGGCACGTCCAAAGCTTGAGTTTAAGTCAAGTTATATTTCTGACGCCCTTGAAGCCG
This sequence comes from uncultured Methanosarcinales archaeon, assembly GCA_964560735.1. GTDB lineage: Archaea > Halobacteriota > Methanosarcinia > Methanosarcinales > Methanosarcinaceae > Methanosarcina. Next base: position 8,025 of record CAZLNG010000079.1, read on the forward strand.
GAAAAGAATATGAGTATCTGATAAAAATGAAAAATGTAGCAGACAAAGAAATCACCATAGATCCGGAAATAGCAGATGGTAGTAATGTGATTTATGGACCCTACTATGGTTCATCTGTGAGCTCCGCTTTTAGTGATGACATTATAGAAATATCTGCACCTTCAACTATAAAAGCAGGGGAAATCGCTAACATGACCATCCGGATCCCTGTTCCAGAAAACACAACCGGAACCTACAACGGGAACATCGAAATGAACGTTGATGGAGAAAAAAATGATGGCACTGTTCCCCAGGTAAGTCTGTACTTTACTGTTGGAAGCCAGCCTAAAGTTCCTTTTGTGAAAACATTCAGCACCACAACCACCGACCCGATAACAATTGAAGTTTCAACCGATAGCTACGATTCATATATGGACTCACGCATCTCCCCTGAAAAAGAAGCACCATCTTTTGAATTGGGCTTAAAGTATAATTCCAGCCCTGTTAATATGACACCTGTAAAAAAGAGTCAGAAAAGCAGTATAGCTAATGGATGGGGCTACTTCCCGATATGGGCAATAGAAGATAGTGACATGTATCAGAATAGTGGCAGCCACTACACAGAAACTTATACAATACCCGGAGCGATTGGAGACTGGGAACTCGCAATTCTCCCGAAAAACACGGAAAACTTTGAATATTCAATAACCTTCGGGGATTCGGAATAAAAAACTGGAGTGTATAATTAGAGTGCAGAATTAGAGTGTAGAATTAGAGTGTAGAATTAGATATGAACCAAACTAGAAGTTATGGAAAATTAGGGGAAATTAACTGGGTCAGGTTTTATTACTCCTGATCCTTTCTTTCGTTACATTTAATTTTCCATATATTTCTATCTCTTTATTTCTTTCTGTTTTCTAATTCCTCTTAATCTTTCTTTAATTTCTTTCTATTTTCTTGATTCTTCTTCACTTTTGTTCATTTTTTCGTATTAATTCCCCTTTCTTATTCATTTTAACTTATTTGACTATTTAATTTATATTTTCAGGTATTATATTTCCTTATTTTCGCTTAATCGTCCTTTATCAACCTTATTATACACTTAATTATATAATATAGTTTATTTGTCTTGATTTATTTACCTTATACAGTCTATTTATCTAATTAATAAGATATATTCTAGAGAGATCCAGATTATTTATCTCGGATAAATAATGTAGATAGTTGAATGGTCACAACAGAGGTAACTTTATGGAAAGGAAACTGAAGTCAGTTGTCGTTTTGCTTGTGCTACTTTTCGCTGCGCTGCCCTTCTCTGTCGGAGCAGCAGGTGAAGAGGCTTATGTTAAAACTACAAGTTCAGGGAACGCTTTTGGCGGCGGAGATACTCTTGAAATTAATCAGGATATCCAGGGAAATCTGGTGCTTGCAGGCTCTTTACTTGAAATAAATGGAAACACCGGAGACGATTTTATTGGCGCTGGGGGGGAAATAATCGTTAACGGAAATGTTACGGGAAGTGTTATCGCAGCTGGCGGCTCCATAAAAGTAAACGGAAACGTAGGTGAGGATGTAGCAGCACTCGGAGGCCAGATTTTCCTTTCGAGGGATAGCGTGGTTGAAGGGGATATCTTGCTTGGAGGTGGAGAGGTAACTCTTAACGGAGTCGTTAACGGAGATGGAGAAATATCTGCAAGCACTCTCAGAACCGGAAACAATTTTGAGATCAAAGGGGATCTTCAGCTTGAAGCAGAAAATTATCCATCCAATCTCGGAGATAACGTTGGAGGGAACCTGAACATAACAACAAGACCTGAAATGGAAGAACAATATGAAAACACCTTTGAAAGGTTTGGTGTCCTCTCTTTCTTTATCGGGCTGCTTGCGGCTCTTGCACTTGGTTTTGTCCTTATCTATATTTTCCCGGATTTTGTAAACGAAACTGCAAAAATTGTAAGGTATTCTGCGCTTAAAGCTGGGCTTATAGGCTTTCTAATTCTCGTTTTTATCCCGATACTCTCAATAATCCTGCTTATTACTATCTTGGGCTGGAGCCTTTCAGTTATTCTTATACTTTCCTTAATAGTTACAATTCTTCTCGCAACGATCCCCGTTAAAATGCTTGCAGGAAAAATAATCTATTCTAGAGTTTTCAAAAAAGAAGCAGGAAAAATGGCTTATTATGCTCTTGGAGCCTTTGCATTTGCACTTGCTTATGAAATTCCCCTTGTTGGCGGACTCATACGTTTCGCTGCACTGATTGTAGGATTAGGAGGAATTGTCATCTGGCTTGCAGAACGGGCAAGGCCAGCAAGTTAACCGCGTTATTTAATGTTTCTTTTTCGACTATCTTCCTTTTTCTTTTTTACTAATTTTCATTCCTTTTTTGAAATCTTACATTTTCTTCCTAACCATCTTCAATTTTTCTTTTTCGGCTACTTTTTTTAGTCGAGAGCAGCTTATGGAGTCTAATGGAAGTTTGAGATATTCGTCAGGAAAACTCATGGAGTTCCAAAAAAGTTCAGAGAAGGACTTCTTCTCTGTATTTTTCTATTCCCAGCCTTTCAAGAAGGTCTCCGAACCTCTCTCCATCAAGGCCTTCTCTCCTATAATACTCAAGGCTTTTTTCCAGGATCGAAAAGAGCTGATCTTCATCTGTAAGTTCAATGAGTTTTATCCCATGCTTCGGACTGCGCCCTCCCCGTCCACCAACAAAGATAGTACACCCGGTTTTTTCCGACCTTAGTGCTTCTTTTCTACATGCAGAAATGCAGGCCCCACAAAGGATACACTTTTCCCTGTCTATTCTTACCTCATCTTCCTGGACTGTTATTGCCTGCATTTTACAGGCCTTCTCGCAGCGCCCGCAACTGACACAGTTTTCGTTCAAGATTTCGGGCTTTGTAGTTCCCATAATTCCAAAATCGTTATCCTGAGGTCTTACACAGGCTGAAGGGCAGCCGCTTATTGCAATTTTCAATTTTTTAGGGACAGCTTCCCCAAAATATTTTTCATCGATCCTGCGTGCCAGTTTCTGGCAGTCAATCAATCCATACCTGCATACTTTATTTCCCTGACAGGCAGCTATTGCCCTTACTCTCTTTCCTGAAGAACCTTCAAAAATTCCCTGTTTTTCAAGTTCAGAACCTGCTTCTGCAGTATTTTTAAGTTTAACAAAAGGAATCTCAATCTGCTGCCGCGAGGTTATGTGTACATACCCATAACCGTATTTTTCCGCAGCATCCGCAATTTTTCGCAGCTCTTCTGAGTTTACCCTGCCGCCTACAACTTTAAGCCGCATTGAAAACATATCTTCCTGCCTTTGAGGCAGAAAACCTTTGCTTTTGAGTAAGGACTGGTCAATTTTTTTCACAGCCATATAAAGTCACTTCACTGAAAAGGCATTATTATTAACTAATATATAAATTATAACTGATTCTACTGTCTCAAAACATAGTTCCTTGATACCGATCAAGGGTTCAGCGATAAATAAGAGAAATAGGAAAGATTAGAGAGATAGAAAGGAGCTGAAAATAGAAAGTATTAGAGAAATAAGAAACAGAATTGAGAAATAAAAAAGGTCAGTGTGAAATCACAGAAAGGGAAAATATCAGAAAAAATAAAAAACGTGAAACTGTACAAGAGCCATATAAAGTATTGTTCCCGTAAAAATGCTGAGCATAGCATTTCGTTTCCAGAAATGCAGCCAGGCAATGATACTTATTGTAAATATTTCCGGAACTCCGTACGGGGCAGAAAGCCACTGCACATCCTTTAAGCAGTAAATAACAAGGAGCAGGAGAATCATTGGGGGTAGATTTTTTTCAATGTTTGAGAGCACTGCCGGGGGTTCTCTTGAACCAAAACAAATAAACGGAAGAGCCCTTGTTGCAAAGGTTGCAAGAGCTATAACTGCTATTGTTATCAGCATGTTAGGGGCATCCAGCATTAATTTTCCTCCTGCAAATTTTCTTCAAATGGCTGTGCAATTGTTTTCAGTGATGAAGCCTGGATTTTTCTGATTTCTTTTCCATTACTCATGTTTTTCTGACTCATGTTTTTCTGAACTGATTTTTCCCTGAGAATCAGGATTAGAGTTCCAAGAATTATCGATGTAAGAAGCATATTGTCAGGGCTGAAAACCACAAGAGATAAAACTCCTGCACCAACTGCCGCTATAAAGGGAAAACGTACCTCTGAACTGAAATACTGCTCTATAGTCAGCACCACAAAGAGTGCAGTTAATACAAAGCTCATGCCCTGAAGGTTAAGATCCAGCAGGGAGCCGAGCACAGCACCCAGGACAGATCCCAAAATCCAGTAGAGGTGGTCAAGGGCTGCAATATAAAAGTAAAATCTTGACTTTGAGCTGCCAGGAGGTACTTCAGTTGTGGTCAGGAGAGCGTATGTCTCGTCAGTTAATGCAAAGATGAGATAAGGTTTAACTTTTCCAGTATCGGAAAACTTCTCCAGCAGGGAAAGCCCGTAAAAGGCGTGCCTTAGATTCAGAAGCAATGTCGCTATGACAAACTCCGTAAGCCCTGCCCCGGCAGCAAGCAAAGCTACAGCCAGAAACTGGCCTGAACCGGCATAAACGAAAAGGCTCATCAGAAAAGCATAACCCCAGTGATACCCTTCCCCGGCAAGCAAAAACCCGAAAGCCATTCCAAGGGGTATATATCCGAGAAAAACAGGAATTGTGGTCTTGAGGGCGCTGACAAAGATATCTTTATTCTGTTCGCCTGCCTGGTATTCTTCCACCGCCTGTCTAGTCATGTTATCTTTCTTCTGTTATTCATTTATCATAGTTCCTTTCGAAAAATGAAAAACCTAAATTATATTTATTATACTTAAAGATAATGCGTGAATACAGGGAACTTATACCTCACCTAGCAACGTTTGATATATAAAATCCATCATATTTTATTTCATGGGGGTAATGAGGAGACTGAACACTTTAATTCTATTATTTTTGATACTTCTTATTGCATATATTCGATACTTAACTGATTATTATATCTTTGAGGATCGCTCTCTGCTGGATGCTCTTCTTATCACTTTAATTGTAATTTTTCTAGCTTCTATAATAAATTCAATTACAGGAATCCTTATTCTCAAAAGAGTATCAACTATCAAAGACAGATATACTCTGAGAAAGACTGTATCTATTATTGTTACAGTACTTGCTATTGCTTCCCTTTTAGTGATCTGGATTGAAAGAACCAGCACTCTGCTTATTGCTTACGGGATTCTGAGTGCAGGGGTTGCAATTGCACTTCAGGACATTCTGAAAAATATAGCTGGAGGAATTCTCCTAATTCTAACCCATCCCTTTAAAGCAGGAGACAGGATTCAGGTGGAAGATACCACAGGTGATGTACTGGATATAGGAAGTTTAAACACTACTCTTATGGAGATAAAAGAGTGGGTGGATGCTGATCAATACACTGGAAGAATTATTACAATCCCGAATAACTTTGTTCTTAATCAGACAATAAAAAACTATACCAGGGATTACTCCTTTATCTGGGACGAGATCCGAATTCTATTAATTTACGGCAGCAACTGGAGAAAAGCCAGAGAAATTGCCCTCAAAGCCGCAAGCCCAGTTGTAGGAGAGTTTGAAGATCTGGCAAAGAGTGAACTCCTGCTCATGGGAGAGAGATATTTTTTTACAACCTATGATGTACGGACAAATCTCTATATGAGAATGGAGGAGAACTGGATCGAAATGCGATTAAGATACGTAGTAAAGCCCAGGCTAAGGAGAGCAGTTAGCCATGATTTAATTTCAAACGTTCTTGAAGCTCTTGAAAAGGAAGATGATATTATGGTAGGGACTGCAGTAGGTATTGATCTAATTAACCCTGCGGAAAAGGGCTCGTAATAAACTCCTTTTTGAATTTTTGTCCTTTAGATGATTAAATTTTGCTTTTCTTTTCGCTTCCATACCTTTCTGAAATACTAAATCAGATATACTTATCTGAGATATTAAATCAGAAACCAGGGACATGCTAATCTGGAATGTGTAGAGGCTGTTGTCCTTGAGACCGATGGCAGCCTTTCCATCATCAGTAAGTCAGAAAAGAAAGGAAAAGAATTCGACATTGCCAGATTAAAAATTTAAAGAACTGATTTGCTTGAAAGGTCCGCATTTTCTATCACATCTCCAAATCTTTCTCGAGTTTCCCAGTTAAAGGATTAAAGTCCTGAATTTCTCCGGGAATCCATGTTTAATTCAGAATCTCCCCCGGCTTTTTTATCCGACCTGAAGGCCCTCCGGGCTGAAGCGCCTGACTCACGTTCTATCTCTATCGGAGGAATATTCAGAATATGAAGTTGCAGAGCCCTGATATTGTTCTTCTGGAACTCGACCCAGGCCCTTGTGTGCACATCTGACTCAAACTCAAATTCATCTCTCAGATCATTGACGTAAGCTTTGGCCCTCAACCTTGTATAAAAAGGGAGAGACTTATGCAGCAGGATGACCGGTCTTTTCCTTGAAATATAAATATATTTAGAGCTTACAACTGTTTCTCTTAAAATTTTCATTGCAATTATTACATCTGACTCGGACGCGATATAGAGGTCTATTACGACCATCATTTCCGAATATCCATAGTTTCCGCTGGCAACTGTTTCATTAAAAATGAGGCTGTTCGGAGCAGTAACAGTGTTATCATCCGGTGTAACCAGTTTTGTTGCCCTTAGCCCTATGTCAGTAACTTCACCGTAATAGTTTCCAATGGCAATTTTATCTCCTATCTGGTAGGGTTTTTCAAATGTAATTACAAGTCCTCCGACAAGGTCTGCAAAAAGGTCTTTCACCCCAAAACCGATGGCTGCACCGATAAGTCCTGTCAGGAGAAACAGTTCCGGGCCGAATATATTTAATATTTCTGTAAGGAAATAATAAAAAGCAATAACATACACTCCAAATCTCACTGCAGGGATGAGCATTTTTACTTTTACTCTGACAGTGCGGCTCATTTCTTCCGAAGCTTTTGAGAGTATAGCTGCAAGGATTCTACCAAGTATGTATGCAAGCAGAAAAATCAGTAGTATGTTTACAATTGTTTGGGTTTCTATAGATCTGAGAGTCTCCAGAAGCTGCTCCCTGCTTGTATTCACAGTGTCTCCATCTACCATTACCATACCAGCCTTAGATTCTCCAGATATGCGATGACACTGCGCAGGGCTTCGGGTTTGACGCGGAAGGAATTATCTTCGCCTTGAAAAATTAACTCCTGATTTAGAAGCCGGAAGAGGATTTCATCTGTTCTTAACACGGAACCTATCATCTCAATTATTTCACTTTTTTTCAGGCCCTGGTATGAAAGAATAAGAGTCAGAACAAAAGCCTCTTCCTGTTCAAGTTCTATATCATAAGAAAAGTTGCCTATGTTATCCGGTTTTATGTGAGGATATTCGAGCCCAAGTTCCCAGATTCTTAATGCAACACCAGGGTTACCTTTTGATTCAAGGTGAATTTTTTCGAACACCCTGTATTCAGCAGTTTTTTTTCTTCTTTTCCTTCGTTTTCATGCAAAAGAAATCTCTTAAGATGATGAATATTTATTTTCAAAATTGGGATTGAAATTTTCTTTCCCAGAGATGAAAATACAAGCGGATATTTTTCTATAAATACGAGAGGTTCTTCTTCTGACTCTCCACCATTATTAAATATAATTTCCTCTTTTTTATATCTTCTGAGAATAAGGGGTTCGAGATTTTCTTTTTCGAAAGCAGGAATAATGATCTGTACTGGAAAGTATTTTCCAAGCTCAAAGGCTTCATTCAGGTATTTCCAGGAATAGAGGTTCCAGGTAGTGATGAATATCCTGTCCTGAGAACTAATTATATCCAGAAACTCATAAAATATATCAAAACCGCCAGGTTTTCTCGTGTACAGAAAGTGACAGTTGTCCAGAAGTACTACTCTTCTTGCATTGTCAGGGAGGAAAATTTCCTTTTTATCCCGTGCAATCTCAGAGAAAGTGACCTTTGTCATCCTGCCCAGGTTTAGTTTCTCGATTTCGTTGATCAAAGTGGTTTTCCCACTCAGGAGTCCGGCTATAATGGCTACATTGAGTCTTTTTCCAACTTCAAAATCAGAAATTGCTGCCTGTATTTCTCCTATTTCATCCCTCAGTCCAATAGTTTCGACGAACTCTTTTCTGTAGGAACTGTTATTGTGAGTTTCCACTAAATCCCCTATCTTATATTTAGCGCATCATACTTAATAGATACTTCTTCTACTGCAAAATTAGAGATATTTTCAGGATCAGAGATTTTTAAGGCGTAAAACAGCAGAAAAGAAAAAATCGGCTAGAAGCTTTAAATATTTCCAGCATTTATAGAGTCTGAGATTTATTCTTTGAGAAGTATTCTTTTGAGAGTTATTCTTTGAAAGTTATTCTTTGAGAGTGTTCTTTGAGAGTTATTTTTGAAATTAATGCCTTAAATTGATTATTTTCTTGACCTACTCTTTAAAATGTTTGACCTGCTCTTTAAAATGTTTGACTTACTCTATTAAATTACTTAAATCTGATTATTTGCCGGAGAAATAACCTTGGATGACTGGATGGTTTCAACCCTTATCTTTTCCCTTGTACTGCTTTCAGTTTACCTGCTCGTGAAATACATCCAGCTAAAAGTACGGATTGAATCCCGTGCAAGGGATATGTATGAAGCCTGGCAAACAAGAGAAATGGACCGCCAGGTTTCCGAGAAAGCCGAGACACTTTTCAGGACATGGAAACTTGATGAAGAAAAAAAAATCCGCCAGGACGCAGTAAAAAAAAGCGAGGCAGTAATCCGGGGCAAAGTTACTGAACACCTCATCCCCTATTTCCCTGACTTTGAATACAACCCCAAAGATGCCCGCTTCCTCGGCACCCCCGTAGACTTTATTGTTTTTGACGGCCTTTCCGAAGGAGAAATGAATAAAGTGGTTTTTGTTGAGGTCAAATCAGGCAAAACCGGCCTTTTATCGAAAAGGGAAAAGCTTGTCAGGGAGTGCATTGAAAGAGGGAAAGTCAGTTATGAAATCATTCACAACAAAGAGTAAATTTCTGCACCCTGGATAGGTAGTATCGAAAGAAGAAATTTGCTGTTGCAAAGCATAAATTTACAGTTGCAGCAGGGTTGATATAGATCAAAAATCAACAGACTTATCTGTGCAAAATTGATAGTATCTTTAATGAATAGACACGCTGAGAAGGAAAGTACGGACTATAACGTTATAAATCACATTCCTGGATGGAATGAAGAGCTTGAAGCAGCATTTTCAGCCTATAAAGGCCCATATGTAGCAGGAAGAGTTACCTCCCGGCATAAAACTGTCTGTGAAGTTCTTATTGCAGGTTCTTTTGTACAGGCAGGAATTTCCGGGGCACTTTTAAAAATTGGAAAACAACCGGCTGTAGGGGATTTTGTTGTTTTACTGGACCAGCCAGAACTGGGCTCACGCCTGATTGTAAACATTTTTCCAAGGAAAACCTGCCTCTCAAGAGGAGCCCCTGGAGACGGGGTCGAAGAGCAGGTGATTGCTGCAAACCTCGATACCATCTTTATTGTCACATCAGCAGGAAAAGATCTCAACCTGCGCAGGCTCGAAAGATATCTCACCATTGTCTATTCCTCAGGCGCAAAACCCGTAATCCTGCTGAACAAAATAGACCTTACGGACGACTCTGCCTGGCTGACAGAAAAGATAAAGTCCGTTGCAGGAGAAGCTCCTGTTATTCCCCTGAGCGCCCTTTCAAAAGAAGGGCTCGATGCACTAACCCCTTATCTCAGACCTGATGAAACAGTTGCACTTATCGGCTCTTCAGGCGTTGGAAAATCCACGCTTATCAATGCGCTTTTCGATAAAGCCGTCCAGAAAACTGCAGATGTCCGAAAGGACGATGAAAAAGGTAAGCACACCACTACAGTCCGCCAGCTTTTCCTTCTTCCCAACGGCGGAATTGTGATCGACAACCCCGGAATCAGGGAAATCCAGCTCGGAGATTCCTCCGAAGGCTTAGAAAAAGCCTTTTCCGAGATCTTCCAGGCAGCCCAAACCTGCCGGTTCAAAGACTGCACTCATCGGGACGAACCCGGCTGTGCTGTCCTGAAAGCAGTAAAGGAAGGTCAGATCCCGCAGGAGCGGCTCGAAAGCTACCACAGGTTAACCGATGAACTGACATTCCAGACAAGAAAATCCGAAATCGGCCTCAAACGCCTTGAAAAAGAAAGATTCAAAAAAATAGCGGTGGACATCAAGAAATATAAAAAATTTACGGGCAAGCCCTGAATTTAGACGGTAAGCCCTGAAGTTAGGGTAAATTCTAAAGTTAACGGGAAGCCCTGAAGTTAATTTTCAGTGTGACTCCACCGGAATCCTTTTTATTAATTTTCCAGAACAATCTGAAACCCGCCTTACCTACAGAATTGATTTTTCTTGAAAAAGAATTGCCTTTTAAAAAATTGGCTGGTTAGTACAGTGACTCTCACCGGTCGCCAATGCGACCGGCCTTTTCCGAAAATTAATGAAAGAAGAGAATGAAAGAAATTCTGTAACAAAATCAGAAGCTATTAAATTTATATTTTTTGCTTTTATTGTCAAACATGAATATACATATAAAAAGAAAGTGTTTGTCACAAAAAGAAGGATAAAAAAGATTCAAAAAGGAATAACAACAGAATTTGAAATAAATAAGATAAAAACATATTTTTGTTGTTCGCAGCCAGCGGGTTCCAGCCGCGCTTAAGCGCGGGACAGGAACGGTTGAATATGGAGAATAAGGCTTCCCGGAAATAACCTCACGAAATTTTCCAACGGAACACCGGAAATTTGAATACTTTCCTCTTTTCTTTACTCCACCCTTTCTTCTGGCAAATAGCACCCGAAATATGTATTTTGCTCTACCTTTTTCAGGATATTGTTTATGTTTTCGAGCATAGCTTCCATTTTTTCCATTCTTTTCTCAATTTCCTCAATTTTAGCAAGAAGTTCCTGTTCGATCATAAAAAGCTCATTCCCGCATACTTATCTCAATAATTTATAACAAAATAGTTTTTTCAAATATCCATATATTCTGCAATGTTTTTATAAACATCGTTAGGGTGAAATTCAAGCTTGAAGGTAAAATCAAGCTTAAAAATGAATCTCAATAATTTCAAGCTTGAAGGTA
>CAZLNG010000080.1:0-14671 GCA_964560735.1 uncultured Methanosarcinales archaeon
TCCATGTTAAATGTCTTGCTAACACACAGGTACTCAAACAGGATAGACATTGAAAATCCCTCCACTCTTTTATGTTATCTGTTCATTCTGTTTTTATATTCCATTCAGTCTTTATGTATCTCAGCACTGAACGTATCTGAACCATTCCATGTTAAATGTCTTGCTAATGCACAGGTATTCAAACAGGATAGACATTGAAAATCCCTCCACTCTTTTATGTTATCTGTTCATTCTGTTTTTATATTCCATTCAGTCTTTATGTATCTCAGCACTGAACGTATCTGAACCATTCCATGTTAAATGTCTTGCTAATGCACAGGTATTCAAACAGGATAGACATTGAAAATCCCTCCACTCTTTTATGTTATCTGTTCATCTAATTTTCATACATTTTTATTACATCTGATTTAGATTATTTGATTATATGAAGCCGATATTTACGCAAAGACCTGAAAAACCTTTAAAGAAATTAACGACGTTGAATAAAATCATTTTTTCCACCTTACTTAGTATTTTTTCGTGTTCTTCTACGTTTTTCTATTCTCATCTTGTTTTTCTTTTTTTGAAAATACATCTTGATTGAAAATACACTAATGGATGTTTTAACACATCCTCTTTTTCGATACCTCCAATCAATCTGTATAACTCTGGCAAATATATTAGTATAAATCGGAGTTAAACGTCCGTTTTGACCCCCGAAAGTCTTACTTTTACTCGCCTGTGAGTATACCTAACTATATATATTAATTTATATAAGCTCTAGAGAATTAGTTATACTTACAAATAGTAGTCTTTAAAGTTTTTAGAAATATTATCTAAAACATAAAATATATATAATAGGATATTTTCATGTGCTGGCTAATTTAGAGACTTTATTTCGATCTTTATTGACAATTAAGCTATATAATGGATTTAATTAAAAAATAAAATAAAATAAAGATTTTTTTTCAAAATAAAAACTCTTATTATCGGGTTAATTCTTACATATGAGACTCTTTCTTTACTGAATGAATAAATCTTTATGGAAGCCTTAGTATTGCTAATTACTATTTTTTTCAAATAAAGGTTAAAGCTTTTTCAATCAATATTTAATAAGTTGCCGTTTTCTCATTAGTATTTATTTTTGAATTAACTTTTTTAATGTGATATTTTTAAATATAAGAAGGTTAAATAAAATTTCTCAGTTATTTACTATATATTAACTAATATGATTTTGTATTGATAGGTTGGTAAACAGTTTTGACATTAACATAAGATGAGAAAATTAACAGCGTATCATTTTTCTTAATTTTTATAACTTTAATAGTATTACTCTGGACTATCAATTCCTGGAGGATTGTCCTGTCTATTTTATCTTTTATTCAGTAATATTTATTGAACCGTTTTCTAAATGAGATCTTTTCTGGAGAAAATTAAAAAAGAATGCAAGCAAGTTCAGAAACTTAAGGCTTTTAATTCTTGCTACCTAAATGGTAGTATAAAAGGAAGATTCTTATCTTCTATTTAGAGACTCAGTAAAAAGAATGAATCTTAGCTTATATAGAGAAAAGTTATGTATGAGCTTATCCCAAAACCAGTCTAATCTTCACATCAATAAGATTCAGGATTATTTTCATAATCGGAAACTCGTTGATTATTCGGAATTTTCAAATTCAGAGACTCATTTTGAGTTTTTTGGGATAAGCTCATACTTTGTCTGGAATTGGCATAGATAATGTATATGACACCACATTGAGTATAGTGTTATTATCGCTTATTATTGCAAAATGCAGAAAATAAAAAATTAGGGTAAAAAAGTAGCCATTACAAGGATAGAAAGCATAGGTATTGTTCAAAATAGAAAACATAGGCAAGATATCACTCAGATGAAAGCATAAAACATCACTGGGGGGTTTGGGATGATATTTCAGCGTATTAAATCCGAAGGTCTAGCTCATCTTTCTTATTTTGTTGGATCGGGAAATGAGGCTATAGTTATAGATCCTCGAAGAGACTGTCAGGTATATGTTGACCTTGCTCGAAAGGAAGGCATGAAAATAAAATATATTTTTGAAACGCACAGAAACGAGGATTACATCATAGGTTCCCTTGAATTGAAGAAGCTTACACGTGCAGTGATTTATCACGGTACGGGTGTGGACTTTAAATACGGGAATTTTCTGAGTGACGGGCAGGAATTCTATTTTGGCTCAATGAAGTTGACTGCATTACATACTCCTGGACATACCGACGAAAGTATGTCTTATTCCCTGGAAGACCTTGATTCGGGCAGAGAGCCTATTATGGTTTTTACAGGAGATGCTCTGTTCATAGGGGAAGTTGGGAGGACCGACCTTTATGGTTCTGAGGAAGCTCCAAGAATGGCGTCAAACCTGTATGACAGTATCTTTAACAAAATACTTCCCCTGGGAGATCAGGTAATACTCTGCCCTGCACATGGTGCTGGTTCGGTTTGTGGAGCTGCCATCTCTAAAAGGGAAGACAGTACTCTAGGGCTGGAACGTCTCCAGAATCCTGCTTTGCAGAGGACCGAGAAAGAAGAGTTTGTAAAGTTTAAGCTTCAGGAAAAGCTTGAGTTTCCACCTTATTTTGAAAAAATGGAACAGGATAACCTGCAAGGTCCTCCTTTGCTCCAGGGACTCCCGGTTCCTGAGTTACTTTTTCCCGGCGAATTCAAAGCAGAAATGGAGAAAGGGGCAGTTGTTGTGGATACGCGCATGCCCCATTCTTTTGGAGGGGCTCATATAAAGGGTTCCTACAGTATCTGGCTCAACGGACTGCCTTCTTTTGCCGGCTGGGTACTTCCGTACGATAAACCTTTACTGCTGGTGATGGAAGAAAAAGAGCAACTTGAAACTGCTGTAAGGCACTTGATTAGATTGGGCTATGACAATATAGCAGGTTTCCTGAATGGCGGGATAGCAGCCTGGTACATGAAAGCTTTACCAGTTGATGGATTTAATACCATATCTGTTCAGGATCTAAAAGAGAAGCTAGAGAAAAGAGAGGAAGTGTTGCTTCTGGATGTAAGGAAAAAGAAAGAATGGAATGGAGGACATATTGAAGGAGCCAGACACATATATGTCGGCGACCTGGAGAAAAACCTCGATAAGGTCCCGAAAAAGTACCCGATAATTACTTATTGCGATAGTTCCCGTCGTTCCAGTATAGCAGCTTCGATTCTGAAAAAGAACGGTTATGACAAGGTGTACAATGTCCTTGGAAGCATGACTGCGTGGATGAATGCTGGATACGACGTGATAAAGTGACTACTGGATATGATGTGGAAAAAGAAAAAAGGAAATGTATATTTTCTGAAGGAATCATTAGAAATGTTTATATTCTCTTTCTTTTTTTAATAGATCATGATATTGCACGTTCCTAACATTCTTCTTCCAAGAGATAATTGGGAAAAATGGGCAGTGATTGCCTGCGATCAGCACACTCAGGATATGGAATACTGGAAAAGGGTTGAAGAATTTGTTGGAAATACTCCTTCTACTTTAAATCTGATTTATCCGGAAATATATCTTCCTCTAAACGAACAAAGAGTGAAAGCGATCCATGAAGCTATAAGTGAGTACAAAGAGATTCTCGTTGATCACGGCCCCTGCTTTATTCTCGTAAAGCGTTCTGTCTCGGGCAAGGAGCGAACAGGGCTTGTGGTTGCAGTTGACCTTGAAGCATATGATTTCAATGGATCTGATTCTTTTATCCGGCCGACTGAGGGAACGATTAAGGAAAGACTCCCTGCAAGGATCAGAATTAGAAAAAACGCGGATCTGGAGCTTTCCCATATTATGATATTGTATGATGATCCAGACTTCTCGGTTATCCCCGGAATTACAGTTGATACTGTTTATGAGAGAGATAAAGTTTATGACTTTGACCTGATGGAAGGAGGAGGGCATGTTACAGGGTACAAGATCGGTAATGAAAAAACAATTAGTGAAATTTCAGAGAAAATTCAAGCCCTTGGAACCCTTCTTGTTGGCGATGGAAACCACAGCCTGGCTGCGGCAAAGAGTTTTTGGGAGCAAATAAAAGGTTCCGTGCCTGAGAACCATCCTGCAAGGTATGCAATGGTTGAGCTCGTCAACATTCATGATCCTGGGCTTTCCTTTGAACCCATTCACAGAGTTGTAAAAGGAATTGAGCCTGAAGATCTGCTTAAAAGGTTCTATGCAGAAATTGTAGAAAACCCAGCCTGGAGTTTGCCTGCTGATCTTTCGAGTATTGATACTTTATATGATGGCCACTCTATTGGATTCATAACAAAAGAAAGGTGTGGTGTACTGATCTTCGGCAGCCCTGCATACGACCTTGAAGTAGAAACGCTTGATGCAATAATTGATGATTACTCAGTTGAGTACGAACACGATCCCAAAATTGTAAAAAAATTGGGACAAGAGAGCGGAAACATAGGTTTTTTCCTCCCATCCTTAAAAAAGAGCGAATTTTTCCCACTTATAAAAAAGAAAGGAGTTCTTCCAAGAAAGTCCTTTTCTCTTGGGGAGGAAAAGGAGAAAAGATATTATATTGAAGCTCGAAAAATTATTGAATGACGTTATCAGAGGAATTCAATAACTGAATTTATTGGTCCTCGGTTAAG
Organism: uncultured Methanosarcinales archaeon; assembly: GCA_964560735.1. Lineage (GTDB taxonomy): Archaea > Halobacteriota > Methanosarcinia > Methanosarcinales > Methanosarcinaceae > Methanosarcina. The sequence goes on from CAZLNG010000080.1 coordinate 4,613, forward strand.
AATCTATTTCATTCTCCTCATACTCTTTTTTGGATCCAACCCCTTAATTTTTTATTCAAACCATTCATCTCTAAATCTTTCTCTATTTACGTGCGGATCCAATGCTTGACTTACCGGCAGATTATTCCCGCCAACCAACAAAAATTTTTTGAGGGGAAACCTATAAATTATTTGCCTTCGGAAAATAGTAAAATAGTTATCAGGAAATTTTAATCTCTTGAAGGAAAGTGGTCATATGTTGTCTATATGTGTTAGGGAGTCACCCGGAAAAGGGAGAGGCGTATTTGCACAGAAAATTTTCAAAATAGGTGAGGTAATTGAAGTATCTCCTGTCATAGTTTTACCTGGTGAAGAAATAGATTCACTTGAGCTAACCCAGCTCTACAGTTATTACTTCGCATGGGGCCCAGAATCAAAAGATGCAGCTATTGCTCTGGGGTACGGTTCACTTTACAACCACTCGTATACACCAAACGCAAGGTACTACAAAGACTTCGACAAGTGCCTTTTAACATATGTATGTATAAAAGATATCCGGAAAGATGAAGAAATCACAATAAACTATAACTGCGATCCTGAAGACAAAAATCCCGTCTGGTTTGATGTTTCAGATGAAAATGACCTTGAAGCATGTTGAAAAATGTATTTATTTGCTGTTTTCCAAACAGTAATTTCTTTTTCAAACTTTTTTTATCAAACCTTCTTCTCTTTCAAACCCATCTCTTGTTCAACACTTTGATTTTCAAATTTTCTGTCTTTTTCAAATTTTCTTTTAGTCCATTCTTCTTGATAATTTTTTTAATTATCAAAAGAATACGGGAACAATATTTATATTCAGTCGCTTTATATAGAGAACATAAATTTTAATAAAATAGGACTTACGCACTTGAGGTTCAAAATCAAGATCAATAGACATTGCTATAAAAGCTATGGTTTAGACAGTTGAAAGTTTAACGCCGTTGGTTTTTCAGTTCAACCGCGTAAGTCCTATAAAAATTACTTAAATATATCCGGAGCTCTGAAGTTTCTCAAACAAGCATAAAATAAAGGGGTTAAAAATTGGAAAATTTGTTTTTTTCTCTTTTGAAGTTAAGCCTGTTTGAAACCCTCTGCGTTACAGGCTTTCTGATCCTTATCGGGATAATACTTGGGATAATCGGGGGCAGAGCCAATTTTTATGTCCAGAGTATCCTGGGATGGAAAGGGATCATGCTTACAGCGTGGATAGGAACCCCTGTACACGAATCAGGCCATCTGCTTATGTGCTATATTTTCAGACATAAGGTAAAAGGATTCAAATTGTTTGACAGGAAGGCCAGAAACGGAGTCCTTGGATATGTCAACCACAGCTGGAACCGAAAAAGTCTCTACCAGAACATAGGGAATTTTTTCATAGGTATGGGCCCGATATTCAGCGGAACAGCAGCCTTGATCCTTGGGATGCACTTTTTTCTGCCAGTTTCCTTTGCTGCCTTTACAAACTATCTGACACTGGACCCAAATCAGCCCAACCAGTATATATTGGCGCAAATTTTCACGTTGACCGCTGAACTTTTTACAAATATTTTTTCGCCAGAAAACTTAACTTCAATCAGTTTCTGGATCTATTTTATCTTTGCAATCAGCATTTCCTCCCACATAGCCCTGAGCAGAGAAGATCTCAAAGGAGCCAGAAGGGGTCTGGTCACAATATTCACTTTCATTTTGCTGGTAAATATTGTAGCTTTGATCCTAAACGCCGATATATCAGGTTTTTTCACGAGCATTCTTGCTTTAAACGTTTATTTGCTGGCATTTTCGATGGTTTCGGTTGTTTTTTCTTTAATCAGGCTGGTTTTAAGTGCTTTTGCTTATTATGTGGGCTAAAAATAATCAAGTCATTTAATGACTTATTTACAATCAATTTTTTATTTGTTCAGAACCCATTCTCTTTTCCTGTAATCTTCTCAATCTCAATCTTTATCACGCAAAGCCTGTTAACTTTCCATTCTTCAAACTCAAATGGCCCCTTCTTTCCGTAATGTTCGGACAGGACAGTAAGCCCATCTACTTTTTCACTGTAATCTTCCAGAAACCTGGCCTGTCCGGATCCGATAACGCTCCTGTAGCGGACATTGTATTTGCAGGGTTCGTCGGCAGTCATTACTTCTGTTTCGAAATCGGCTTCGAAACAGACTCTGGGATTCCTTTTAAGAATGTCGATCTTCTTGCCTTTCTGAGAACTGTGAATATAGATAGCATTTTCTTTATACCCGAAGGATATAGGAACAACATATGGAATCTCCGCATCTGAAAGGGCCAGACGGAGAAATTTTGCTTTTGAGAGGATTTCTTCTATTTGCTCTGGATTGTTGATGATTTTCTGGCTTCCCATTTTTTCACCTTAAAGGAGTTTTTTACTGAAAGTCACCTGTAATCCTGTAATAATATTCATCTTAGAGGATAGGTTATTCTTTATCTGTTTCTTCATTTATTAAATAGAAAAGAGTCGAAGAGGAGCCCTGAGATTAAGTTTAAAGACTCAGTGTACTCCTGCAAGATTTCAGGCTGGATCATGCATGAAATCAAAACGATGGAGAAAAGAACGAATTTTGGTGAAAATTCCATTTCCTATAAGGACTTGTGATTTTTATTTAATTATTGAACCTATTTGTTGTTTATTTATTCAATATTTATTCATCTTAATGCAGTTTGTATTTCCTCTAAATCCATATCATCCAGATGTGAATCGAACTCCTGCAAGATTTCTCTTATATGTTCCTGTCTTTTTACAAGGCTGAGTTGATACTGAATTATTCTGGAGTTTAGATCCTCTATTGTTTCGATAAGATTCGGATCCACTTTTTCATGGGCTTCACGTTTCTTATAAAGTTCTTTCTTCTTTTTTCGGCATTCTCTTTCAAGCAATGCAAGTTCAAAAGATTTTTTTTCAAATTTAATGGGCAAATCCGAATATTCCCTAAATACCCATGTCATATTTCGATCTCCCCTTATTGTGTTTACCGCGTTTACAACGTGAACTGTTTAATTTACATATTAATTAACTTACTAATAAATTTTTTGATAATAATGCCGGGGAAAGAAAAGATACTCAGTCAGTATATGCTGTTTGTACTCATGATAAAACTGAAAAGGAAGCAAAAACAGAAGCTTATTTATTATTAAGTATCTAAAATTGACACAGATTAGAATACCTCAAGTTAAATTTAGAATGTCTATTCTCCTTTATTCAACTCAATTAGTCTCACAACTCCGCCAGAACCTTGAGGGTCGAATTCCATTTCCACAAAATATATATAATCTGAAATTTCAGAAAGCCCACCTGCTCCGCTGTCGTCTATTATCAGCGAGTAGATCTTAGCGTTGTACTTTTTCTTTGCTTCTTCCCAGCGGGCCAGTACTAGCTCGTCAGAAACTTCGGACTTTCCGTCCGTAATAAAAAGGAGGTCTGCTCCCTGAAAGTCTTTTTCTTTAAGGGATTTGAGGCCTGAGGCAAGAGCAGTATTGAAATCCGTTCCTCCCCCGAAGGTATAAAGAAGAAAATTCAGAAACTTTTCAGACATCTTTTTCCTGCTGCTGAGTTCGATTTCCAGGCGCTGACTCGTTGAGGCAAAAAGGATAACTTTCATATCTCTCTGCTGGGAAAGCATGCGCTTTGCCATGGCAAGAACCGCAGACTTAGCAAGAGTCTGGGGGGCCCCATGCATGGAGCCCGAGGTGTCGACAAGCACAATCATAGGTCCTCTTGGCTTTACTCTTGGCAGGCCTGTGTAATGCTTACCTAAAAGTTGATAGCTCAGGAGTTTACCCTCAAGCAAGTCAGCATAGAACTTCCACTTCATCGCCGGGTTCAGAAGTTTTGCAGCTTCCATGGGGAGGAGGTTATTGATTGAATCCGAGAAACGCACGGTCTGAATCCTGTTTTTTCCGAAAGGAGAAAGGCGTATCATGTTACTGGGAGGGTCAAACTCCCGCCTGCCGATGAAATCCACGATTCTTTTAAGGTCAGGGTTTTTTTCAAAAAAAGTAGAGTAGTTTTTCAACATTTTAAGCTGCAGGTAAAAAGGTTCTTTTTTAAGCTCTTTTACTGAATAAGTCCAGTTTCTTCCGGGAAACAGGAGGGAAAGAGTATCGAAAAGGTCCAGGTTTTCTTCCATTTCCTGGACAAATTCCTGCATCTGCCGATAAAGCTCTTCCATCTTACCATCCAGAAACGCCTGGTAGCCTTCCATCTGCATGAGGTACATGATATCTCCGTAAAGGTCAGGATTTCCCGGATTCGAGTTCGGATTTTTAAGTTCTCCGGACAATTCGTTTGAAGAACTGCTTCCTGAGAGAAAAGTTTCCTTGAGGATTCTTTCGAACTCCTGCAGGATAGCCTCCATCCGGGAGTCAAGTTCCTTGAATTCAGCTTTACAAGGTTCAGCACTCCCTCCTGCTGAGATACGCTCCATCAACTCATAAATCAGAGGGACAAGAAGCTTGAGGCAGGTGACTCCGGCTTTCTGGCTCTTTTTTGCGATCTTTCGAAGTTTCGGCCAGGGTTTAGAGTTTTTCAGGGCCAGAAAAATAGGATAGAAACCTCCAAAATGCCTTATAAACATTTCAGGGTCTTTAATCTCGTAGGGCTGCCCGAAGAGAATTTCAAATGCTATAACCTCAGCTATCTTTTCACGCAGGGATCTGGGCACAGTTCGTGGAAAAGCAATAATACTTCTCAATTCTGTTTCCAGCAGTAAGGCTGTCTGCTTCTGGGTTGTAAGTGAATCATGCCATTGCCTGTTTCTGGAAAAAACAGAATAAGATTCTGAAGAGGTGCTGTCCAGGTTTTTCAGGGAACTGGTCGAATCTTCCGTATCATCACCACACACCATACTCTTTCAAAAATGAATGTGTCATCTCAATTTGAATCTTGACCCAAGCCCTTTAATGAATCCACTATTACTGTTGCCGGAGTTCTGTTCCTGGATCTTCGCTTCCAGTTTTGCAGGCTGCAATTCTTGAAGATGTGAGTTTAAAGCATGAGGTTTGTCTTCCGGCGTACCAAGAATTGATCTTATTTCCCTGATCAGAATCTCGATTTCGGACAATTCGGCATTTTTGGCATCATGAAGGAAAAGTGTTTCGTTCCTGTCCAGGGCTGAAAGCCAGATATTTGCTTCCATCAGATTCCTGAGCAGTTCTCTTTCTTCCTCAAGCCTTCGTTTTATATTTTTGACCCTGCCTGCCAGGGCTTCAAATTCCTTTTCGAAAACTTCTTTTTGAGCCGGGGACAAGTTACCATTCTTTCCCGAACTTTTGTAGAGAGCATCAATTTCTTTTATAAGGTTTTCATAGGTGTAAATCCTTGAGTCTCCCTCTCTTTTTAGAGTGTAGCTGTGGTTTGGATAAGCGGTATGGTGAGCTTCAATTTCCTGCCTGAGACTGAATTCTCCCCCACAGCTATCACAGGTGACTCCTGCTGGAAGTTCGTTTCGCAGAGCAGCATAGAGGGCAGATTTAAAATCTTCTACATTCAGACGGAGTTTTTCTGTACTTACCCCCCCTGAGACCACGTACTCGAAAACCGTTTTCCTTATGCTTTCCCTTTCTTCAGGCAGGTTCCAGAGCATGTGCTGGAGTAAAAGGGCCGTTGTTCGATCAACAGCAGGACACCCGCTGCTGCAGGCTGCAACTTTCAAAACCTGTATAACCTTTTTCCAGCGCCTGTCAGAAATTTCGATTTCCTGAAGCTGAAGGGCTCTCCTCAATTCTGTTATGATTAGTTCAACGTCAGGGTCAACAGGAACGGATGCTGCACTCCTGCGGAGTTCTTCGATTTCTGAAATTGAAATCTGAGCGCAGGGAACAAAATCATCTGGAGTTCTGAAGAGGAGGTTTTTGAAGTTCTCATCATCCTGAATATAGGCGAGCATGTATCTGAACAGAAAACGGTCGTAGAGGGCTTCGAGGCTTTCGTCTTCTTCAGGCAGTTCGTTAGATGCCCCGAAAACAGAAAGAAGAGGCACATCTACAATCTCCCTCCCATTATGGTATTTGTGCTCATTCAGGATGGTAAGAAGACTGTTCAGGATTGCACTGCTTGCTTTAAAAATCTCATCCAGTAAAGCAATATGGGCAGTTGGAAGGCAGCCGTCTATTTTTCGGCGGAATTCGTCTTCTTCAAGGGCTTTTAAGGAAAGCGGGCCAAAAATCTCTTCAGGTGTCGAAAAGCTGGTCAGAAGATAATTAAAAAAATTTCCTCCTTCAATAGACTGACAGATATTTTTTGCAAGCTGAGTTTTTGCAGTTCCGGGTGGTCCGAGAAAGAGAATGTTTTCCCCGGAAAGTACGGCAAGGAGGGAACCGTTAATTTCGGCCTCCCTCTCTTTAAAGTAGTCCATAAATGAAGATTTGATCTCAAGAAGCTTTTCTTTCAGGGACAGGCCCCCAGGCAGAGGATGATAGTGGGATAAATTTAGAATATAATCAATTTTACAGCCAGGTTTTAAGTCTTTAGTCTGATTATATTTTAAACCTTTCAATTCTGTCTTACGTTCTGAGAGTAAAGAAACATGCCTTAATGGATCTATAATTCTTGCTTCAGGAAATCCTTGATTCAGGAGATCCTTGCTTCAGGATTGCTTTTCTTATTAAAGAATAATTTTGAATTCAAACAGGATGGATTATTCCATTTCTATTAAGAGACTTAAAACAATGTTTTTACACTTTACATACTTTTTGCGTACAAATATTCCGTGAACTTTAAATACAATCATACATATTGTTGATTTATCAATTATTGATAATTCAATTATTAAATATCATATAATTGATAAATCAACATTAATTTATGTTTCATTTATACTTTCCTTAAAGATTGGCTTGGAAAAATTCTCTGGACCGACATAATCCGGCACACGATGGAACGTGAAGAAGAATGGACGACAAAACGCTGAACAAGGTAATTCTCCTCTCGATGGAAAGAGATGCTCTTGACAATATAATATTCGAACAGACATTTCAGAAGAAAATTGCTGGTAAGTTTAAGGAACTGAGCAAGAATCAGCCCATGGTTATCAAAATAATAGGCATTCAGGGAGAAATAATGCCCTCAACTCTTGGAGAGTACACAGGAATGGATAAAAGCAGTCTCACTCGAATGGTTGATGATCTGGAGAAGAAAGGGATAGTATTTCGGAAAACTGATCCTGAAGACAGACGAAAGGTGCTTGTCTCTCTTACAGAAAAAGGACTGAATTGTTATAACGATTTAACCGAAATAACAGTTGATATGGCTGATAAAATTCTCAAGTTCGTAGACGAGAAGGATGTTGAGGATTACGTACAGAGCCTTGAGAATATAGTAAAAATACTAAGAAAGATAGACATCAGCAGACTGCCTGATTAAGACTTTCAGATCAATTATCTGGATCAATTCAAACTTACTGCTATGGAATGAAAGGAGGAAAATAAATGACTCTTAAGCTTATAGAAAACCTTCAGAAACTGGGTTTTACCGTAAATGAAGCAAAGGTCTATGCAGCACTTGTCTGCCTTAAACAGGCGCGAGCCAGTGAAATTGCTGAAAATGCTGAAGTCCCCAGGCCCAAAATTTACAGAACCCTCAGAGGGATGGAGAAAAAAGGGTATGTACGGATAATTGAAGGAGAACCAACTCTTTTTTGCTGTGTCGAACCCGAAGAGCTCATTTTCAGGATAAGGGCAGATTTTATGCTCTCTTTAAAAGAGACTGCAAGTGAACTTAACTCTTTAAGCCCGGGAAATAATGGATTTTCCTCTGGAAATTTCCATAAACTAAGAATACAGGCTTGAAAAAAGAAAGATATGGAAGGCAAAGTTATTTGATAGAATTTAAGCATTACTTAATTAATTTAATTTTAATAAACTGAAATTTTAATGTGTAGTAATTTTAGAAAATATTTGATAGAATTTCTAATTTTGCTTTATCTTTGAGCGAATGAAGTAAAGATCCTGTCATGTTTCTGTTAAGCTGGCTGGAAATGAGCCAAAAAGATATCTTATAAACCTGATCCGAAATCTGGAGTTAATTGAAGAAACTTTTTTATATATTTTTAGAGTAAACTCCTTAAAACTAAGAATTTTACCTGAATGATTGGTGAAGGTTTAATCTTGATTTTTTTTGGAATCTTGATTCTTATGGGGGAAAGTAGCTGACGAAGTTGATGGGTTGTACTTTCACTTGCTTGAAAATATTGGTCATTTGCCTGATAAATATTGTTCGTTTGCCTGATAAAAACAGGTTAAAGATCGCGAATATGGTTCCTTGGGTTGAATTTTAACGCTTTATTTTTACTTTTAGTGGGCAGCCCCTTTAATCAGCCGCTGTCTGTAGCTGGAAGAGCCTATATAATTCTAATTCTGTTTTTTCGGCGGTGCGTCTTCTAACAAATCCTTCACAACCGTTTCCACAATTTTTTCACTGTCTTATCTCGCTTTTCTTCGTTTTGCTCCGAGTTATTCAAACAAAGCGATGAGCTGCTCGATTTTTTCAAAAATGTGTTTTGTTACGCTTGAATTGCGCATTGGGAATACACAGTCCTTTGCTTCTCAAGAGGACTAATTTGTGGGTGGGTAACAAAGTTTTTTTACTTCACTGAAGAAGGGTTAAAGATAGGATTGTTATTTTTTCTGTTTACTCTCAGAATTAACAGTGATTTGTTTATTCACACTGTTTTCAAATGTTCATGAAAATTTGAATTCGGAGTTTTTTTACATAGATGTCTTTTTAACCAATGATTGGAAATATACAATGGGGGAGAGATTACCAGCTATTTTTCGTCAGCGTGTCTGCAGATGTGGTAAGTGGTGAATTTTACTCTTTCAGGTGAATTCAGAATTGTATGAAGTAATTTGTTAGTGGGTGGGGAAAAGAAGGCATGATTCCATTTTTATTAACTTTACTGGCATTTTTGAAGGTAATTAAAAAGATGCTTGAGGACCAGAGATTTCGATCCCTCCTGTACATTGCTGCACTGACCCTTGCGACCGGAACTTTTTTTTATCACGAGGTTGAAGGCTGGAGATGGCTTGATTCGCTTTATTTTTCGGTTATTACCCTGGCTACTGTGGGATATGGGGACTTTACCCCCAAAACAGATCTGGGAAAAATTTTCACCATACTTTATATTTTTTTAGGGCTGGGAATTCTGGTTAGTTTCATCACCCCTATTGGAGAATTTATAGTGGATCGTAGAATCGAAAGAGTAGAAAAGAGGATGCAGGAAGAAAAAGAGTCTGAGAATGAATTTGACTTTTCAGGCATAATTGGAAAGTTGAGTAGGGGTGGAAAGACATAATTTTACTGCCGAAAGAGGATTTGCAAAGAGAATCTGATTCGGCCTGTACTACTTTTTAGTAGCCTGTTTTAGAAAAAGATCAATTCTCGATTAATAAGTTCAAGTATGAATTTATGAGTTTACTCTGATCGATGAGTTCAATTGTAGTCTTGTGAGTTGATTTAAGCAAAAGTATATTAATTGTGTTAATGTTTTTTCGGGAAACTTATATATAAGTTTAAGACAGTATAATCAATTACTTATATAAAATATAAGCAAAGAGGTGTTTATTTATAGCAAAGACAGTCAGTGAAACTCCAAAGGCAGGAGCAGCCAGTGGAAAACCAAAAGCTCCAGCAGCAGAAAAACCTGCAAAGAAGGACGCAAAAGCATCCAAACCTGCAAAGAAAGGAAAGTAATCAATATAAACAACCCTCTCGGCAGTAGTTTATCATTATAACCGACACCCGAAAACATGGAGCACAGTAAAAATTTAAATCTGTTATATGCTATAACCCACTAAAAATGGATAAAATATAACAGAAAATAAAAGCGATAAACTGCTGCTCTTAAATCAAACATCCAGCTACCTGTGCTAAAATAGGCACAGGTAGTTCTATACTACTAAAAATTTCTTTTCTAGTATTTTCTAGTATTTTCTAGTATTTTCTAGTATTTTCTAGTATTTTCTAGTTTTTTCTAGTGTTTTCTAGTATTTTCTAGTATTTTTTGATGATTCTGTGCCTATTTTCTACCCATT
>CAZLNG010000080.1:14771-19062 GCA_964560735.1 uncultured Methanosarcinales archaeon
TTTTCTAGTATTTTCTAGTATTTTTTGATGATTCTGTGCCTATTTTCTACCCATTTTTTACATGTTTTCTCTTTCACTCTTTTTCTTTCAATCCATATATCTTGTTTCCCTCAATAACAGACTCTTTTGAATTTCATTTTTTATTGAGATTTTTAAAACTCCTGATAATGGAAAAAAGTTAAGTTACTTCCTTATTTCAATTCCCTTGGTTGCTTATGCTCAGGAATTATCGGGAGAGGCATGGTATTGATCAGAATCGGACTTTCGATATCTTTTGCCCTTTCAACCACAAGCTCTTTTCCTTTCTGTGTGAGGGCAAATAGAGGGATTGCAGCCGCCACCTGGACGAGGGGCTTTGCAAGTTCTCTTATGTGCTTCGAGGCACAGCTGATTACAATGTCCGAGTTTTCCAGAAGGCTTTGAGCTTCATCTCTGCTGACGCCTGTAACATGTACGGCAATTACTATCAGGTCAAGCCCAAATTCAGCTTCAATTTCTCTTACTTCTTTTGCGGTTTTTGAATCTGCTACTGTTACTGCAATCTTTTTGTATCCAATTTCTGCAGCCTTTCTTACTCCGCCTGCAGGGTCGATAACTGCAGTTGAGGGATCGAGCACTGTTCCCCCGAGTTTTTGAATCCCTTTTATGATCTCTTCTATAGGCTCGGTTTCTATAAGGCCTGACATCCGGCCCCCTATTCCCTGGACAAGAGCAGGGTTGCTCGCTATAACCGTTCCTGCACCGTCGCAGGCAGTTACCGTAGTCTCAAGAAATCCATTTCGAAGGCCTGACATCATAACTTCTGAGGCTCCGAAAGCCACATAGGTGTCAAGTCCGAGAAGTTTGCGCCGGGCTGTGAACATTCCTAAATCTCTTATTCGAAACTCAATATTCTTTTTGACCTCTTCTCTGGTGATATTGTTAACTCCTCTTAATTTGGCAAAAAGGGGACACCATTCGACTTCAGGAGCCCCTACTTCCACAACCTTTCCGTCTTTTATAACAACTCTTGCTTTACCGAGTAATTCCATTATATGAGGCATATGAACACCCTTATATAGTCTATTTAACTGCATGTAACGTTACAAAAAAAATGAACGTAGATACTTACTATTATGTAATGAGCTTTCAATCTTCTCTAGAGTATTCCTTTATTGTCATCTCAGGATCTTCTCTGAAGTAAACTCGGATAAAAAAGAAGACTGATTAAAGAGGAAATTGAATTTAAAGGTAAAGTTAAAACTAATGAAGGAAATAAAGGTTAAGGATAGAATTTAAATCCATAAACACGCATAAAATCCAGACAAAACCAAGAAAGGAGCCAAAATAAAGAAAAGAGGACTTAGAGTCCTGCTCTGTCAACTATTATGTCTGCCACCTGCTTGGCGTCCTTAAACGGGAAATCTGCTGGAGTAAGCAATTTGCCTGCTTCCCCTGCAGTAACTTCAAGATCTCCTGCTTTGCATGTAGTGGCTGCTCCGGCAGGAAATGCAGCGAGCAGTTCTTCGGGTGTTTTTATGGGGAACTTTGCGCCTTTAAGGCCTGCAATAATTTGTGCGTGGATCTCGTCTCTTACAGTCATTTCTTATACCTCAGATCTTTTTTATTTTTATTCTTTTATTCTCGCCTAACTTTTTGTTCCTATGCAGCTTGATAATCTCCGGAGAATTATTCAACAATCTATTATAATCAGGTCATTCATATATACTTAATCGGCATTGGAATATAGTAAATACACTCCAGTGTATTGAAAAAGTCGTTTAAGGTAAAGCAGCTTTTAAATATACTTTAAATTAGAATCCCTAAAGTAGATTCAAAAGGGGCAGACTCGAGCCTTTTTTATGAGAGTTAAGGATCCAGAAAAAAGACATCCAAATACATCTAAATAAATCTATAAAATAGAAAAAAAGGAATAACAATAATGGATTTTACAGGAATAAAACTTTTAAATCAATGAAAGAGGGTTAATATTTGAATTTATATAGAAGGTTAATCCTTTAAATTATATAACAAATCCTGATGTATCTTCAACCATACCCAGTCCGCTTCCCGTTTCCTCCAGTGTTATAACTTTATCATCGGTTTCAATCTTGACATCCATGACTTCTACAAGGTTTTCTGTATAACTGAAATTGAAGTTGTTTATAAAGCTGAAGGATTCTTTACAATAGCTCTTCGTGACCATGAACACTTTACCTTCTTCTGCAGTAACGACCCATCTTTTATCTCCTTTTTCGGAAGGGTACTCATGCACTCTGGCTTTTTTGAAGTGATGCATCCTCTTTGTCTCTGCATCATAAAAGTCCATGGAATTGTGGATATTGTATTCTACTCCACCAATCTCAATATTCGGGATATAGTAAGTCAGGATTGATCCGTTCCTGAAAACAATTCTTGACCATTTCCAGGGTATGAACGGTCCGACAACAATTACCTTCTGAGCGTAGCATTTTCCGGAAAAGTCCTTATCAAACAACATTCCGTTGAAATCGAAGTACAGGTTAGCCAGCCTGTACCCGAATAAGCCTTTAAAATCTTCAGATAATTCTGAATTATAATTACTATTCTCTGGCTCTCTTATATCCAGACAGCAAATGTTTTCGCCATCTTTTGAAATTTCGAGCTTATATTGCGGAAAGGCTCCATAAAATTCCGCCTTAATATCACTGGTAGCACAGGTGACACTTTCATTTTTTACTTCAATGACCCCAATATCATCTGTAATATTTCTCTGGATTTCATCATATGCCCAGGAGATGAAGTATCCCTCTGCCTTATCATCTATTATTTCACTGTTCTCTACATATTTGCCGTTGACCTCGATATCTCCCGCACTCCTGCCGAACATAAGGAAAAACTGCCTTCTGGTCCCGTCATTGGATGTGAATTTCATGAACCAGTATTCTTTCCCGAAGAGAGGGAGATCTTCGAAAGAGAAAAGCAGATCATCAATGCCTTTTTTCATTTCCTTTTTCAAAAGCAGCCTTTCTATCTTATCCCTGCTTTCCTTTATTTTCTCCAGTGAAGCGATAAATGCCTGCTTTTCAATCTCAGGCAAACTTTTGATGTAATCGTTTCTTTCTTTTATGAAATTCAAAAGCCTGTCTTTTTCAATTATGATCCTATCTTCAAGAGTTATATCTTTAGGCTCATTGTCACTTATAATGGCAGTCATTTTTCGCCTCTCAACTTTAGATAAACAGTCCATTCCTGCATTTTCAAAATAATATTTAGATAATATTTAGAGTGAAATACTCTGTAATCCTAATACTTTAATATATTTTTTCCCCAAGTCCAGAGATTGAGGATATCTCATTAGAAAATTTTCTAAAGATTTCTTATTATTTTCGTAAGAGTAAAGGAAGATGAGAAAGTAAGGAAAAGATTCGGCATTGTAAGATTATTTTTTCCATATATGCATCAAAATTTGGGCTTTGGTACATAGCAATACTGCATCTATTGATACATGTTTTTGAGAAAAGTGAAGTCGAAGTGTTAGAAGATAAATTCCGAATTAAGTTATTTATGAAAAATAAGCTGACGCAATAAAGAAAAAAAACTTATAATTATTACAATAATTTGTGTAGAGTTAAGAGGAGATATTGTATTAATTTTATATCCCATGTAACAAATAGAAATGAATACTAATGTACAGCACAAATCCCCTAATTTTAGCATGATTATACAATAAATGGAAAAGATAAATATATTATCATCATTACTTTTTATTGAAAGTAAGAAGATAATCTAGGCAATTTTCTATTTATGGTTCACGAGAAAGAGATAAAGAAGTTAAAGCTGCTTATAATAATTATTTCCTGCAGATTCAATTATTGATTAAGCAGAGTAATTGGCGTCTCGGAAGCAAAAAGAAACTTTTAGATTAAGTTTATAATATCTAATATAAAGATTAATATCTAATAGTCAAAGTTATTTATTTGTAACTAAATGATGCGCCATACAGCCAAATCCTATAAACAAAAAAACATAATCGAACAATACAAGTGAGGATATTATACTTACTCTATACGTAAGATACAACATAGTGAGGAATATAAATAAGCAGCTATATTTTTCTAAATTTACCATGGTTATTAGATAGATAGACAAAAATAAATACCTTATTAGTAGGAGTTTTTATAAAAAGTAGGAAGTCTTTTTGTAATATTTGTCAGCTGGAACCCTTACCTGACCTGAGCGAGATAATAGTACAAGAAAATAGTACAATTGTTATTATAGATAGTGCCTTTAGAATTATCTTATAATATTTAAAAAAGAAGATGAATGAAAA
>CAZLNG010000081.1:0-18816 GCA_964560735.1 uncultured Methanosarcinales archaeon
TCTTTGTCGATGCCCAGATAGGATTTCTGGGCGGAATCGAGGCAGGTTTCACAGAGGCCTTTCCAGACGCCTTCGGGATAGGCGAATTTCAGGAGAGGAGGGTGAGTCCTGACCGGGATAACGGTCGGGATTCCTTTTCCGCAAAGATCACAATCTGTCATTTCTCATACCTCCTTAGAAGGGTAGCAGTACCATTGCTGCTTTCATTGCAAGCTCTATGAAGGGTTCTGGCCAGATGCCTATTGCAAGTACGCCGGCTGTTGCAAGCAGGAGGGCGGCTGCATATGGGGCCGGGGTGCTGGTGTTCTTCCCTTCGGGGGGCAGGAAGTACATGTATCTCACAAGCCGTGCATAGTAGAACAGCGAAAGGGCACTGTTCAGGATAGCAACGACTGCAAGCCAGGTCATGCCTGCCTGAATGGTTGAAGAGAAGAGCACGAATTTTGCCATAAAGCCTGCAGTTGGGGGGATTCCTGCAAGGGCAAAGACGAAAATTGTCATGCAGAGAGCTGCAAGAGGCATTCTCTTTCCAAGGCCCCTGAAGCTGTCAAGGTGGTCAGGAACATCGAGGTTGCCTGATCTGTCCGAGGTAACCATCCAGACCACGGCTGCGGCTGCAATAAAGGCTCCTGCTTTCATAAAGGCGTGGGCAAGGGCATACAGGATTCCGCCTGCAAGAGCTACAGGGGTCATGACTGCAAAAGCCATTGCAATATATCCTGCCTGTGCCAGGGAGGAGTAGGCAAGCATGCGTTTTACGCTGGTCTGGGAAACTGCGACCACGTTTCCGAAGGTCATGGTTACCACTGCCAGGATTGTAAAGGCAAACTGCCAGTCAGCCTGAAGGGCTGGAAGAGCCAGGATAAAAACCCTGAAGGCTGCCACAAAACCCATCTTCTTGGACCCGGCTGCAAGCAGGGAGGACACAACTGATGGGGATCCCTGGTAGGTATCCGGAGCCCACATATGGAAGGGCACAAGAGCCATCTTGAAGCCGAAACCGGCAATCAGAAGCACGACTGCAACAATTCCTATGGGGTTATCTATCAGAAGGGTTGGGTTTTTCGCAATCAGGGGGATACTTGTAGTGCCTGTTGCCCCGTAGACGAAGGAAAGCCCAAAGAGCATGAGGGCTGCTGAAACCGAGCCGATTACGAAGTACTTCATTGCTCCTTCAAGGGACCTTGCGTTCTGCTTCTCGTAGCCTGCAAGAGCGTAGGTGGCAAGGCTTGCCAGCTCAAAGGCAGTAAAGAGTACTATCAGGTCGTTTGCAGATGCTACAACCATCATTCCGACGGTTGCAAAGAGCACGAGAGTGTAGAACTCTTCGGTGTGGTCGCTGTTTTCAGTATACTTTATTGAAGCAACCGAAACGATCAAAGCAACTGCCAGGAAGACCAGTTTGAAGAACTGGGAGAGGGCATCGATACTCAGGGTTTCTGAGAATATCGCATATCCAACCTGGAAGCCTTCCATTGTCAGAAGCCCGAAGCTCTGAACTGTCAGGACAAAAGCTGCAACAATTCCCAGGGTTGCCAGGTAGCCAAGTACATTTTTTGACTGGGGGGACAGGAAAACTCCTGCCAGAAGTACAACCAGACCGGTTGCAACCAGCACAATTTCAGGTGCAAGATACATTAATTCCTGCATTTCTCACACCCCCAGGCCAGCCGCAAGGCTGACTATTGCTTCCGAATTCTTAATCATCATATCAAGCACCGGACTCGGGTTCAGGCCGAAATAGAGCACAAGCAGGGCAATAATTGCCATTGAAAAGACCTGCATGGAATTGATGTCTTTCACATTCCCGAGCTTCTCATTATACACTCCGAACATTGCTCTCTGCATTGCCCAGAGGTGGTAGCCTGCAGTAATCACTATTGCCAGCAGGGCAAGCATGACAAAGCCAGGCAGGTTCACAAAGGTGAAGGTCAGTACAAGGAACTCTGCAACAAAACCTGTCAGCCCCGGAAGGCCAAGAGACGCCATAAATCCGAGCATCATAATTACAGTCAGCATCGGCATCTTCTTTGCAAGCCCACCGAGCTTGTTAATTATCCTTGTGCCGGTGGTTGCCTGAATGGCTCCGGCAGACATGAACAGGATGCTCATGATAAGCCCGTGGGAAAACTGCTGGAACATAGCGCCTGAAACGGATAGGGCAACAAAGCCGGCTGAACCCAGAACCACATAGCCCATATGGCTCAAACTGGAGTAAGCGATCATGCGCTTGAGGTCTTTCTGCCTCAGAGCTACAAGAGCCCCATAGAGTATGCTGAAGGAGCCGAGCAGGCCGAGCATCATGATCATCAGGTCAGGGTTTCCGGTGTTCGGGAGCATTGGAAGTGAAATCCTGAAAAGCCCGTACCCTCCGATCTTCAGCAGGATAAAAAGCACACTGCCTGCAGTAGGAGCTTCGGTATATGCATCCGGAAGCCAGGAGTGGAAGGGGAAGGTCGGCAGCTTTGCCAGGAACCCGAAGATGATTGCAAGAAAGATCCCGTTCCTCAACATGTCGGATTGAATGAACTGGAACTGTGAAACCAGCTCTCTTATATCAAAGGTAGGAACGCCTGTCTGGTTCAGGGAGGCGTAAAAGAGCCCGAAGATTCCCAGAAGCATTACCAGAGAGGCTACATGCGTGTAAATAAAGAACTTATAGGACGCATGAACCCTCTTTTCTCCTCCCCAGATGTTTACCATGAAGAAGAGGGGGATCAGGGTAAGCTCCCAGAAGATATAGAAGACAACGAAGTCAAGGGCTACAAAGACTCCTATGACTGCAGCCTGCATTGTAAGGATCAGCCCGTAGAACCTGTTTGGAGACTCCATATCTTCTTTCCAGGTGAAGAGGATAAGAAGCGGGATAACTATTGCATTCAGGAGGATAAGGGGCATGGAAATGCCGTCAATTCCAACACTATAGTTGATCCCGAGGAAGGGAATCCACTTCATAGATTCAAAGAACTGCATTGCAGCAGTACTGCTGTCAAAGTTCAGGTAGGCGTAAAGGGTAAGGCCCAGAGTCGCAAGAGACCCGAGGAGTCCCATTCCTGCAGCCAGTTGTTTCGTTTTTGTCAAAAAGGTCAATGCTGCAAAAAACAGCGGCACCAGAATCAGCAAAGATGCAACCGGCAGCATCAGAGCACCTCCGTCAGTAACTTAATAAGTATTATTAGCAGGCTCACACCCGCGACTATAACGGTCGCATACGTCTGAACAACTCCGGTCTGGATCTTCCTGAGTTCCTCACCCACACCAACCGTGAGAATTCCTATTCCTTCCACAATGCTGTCAACGATCACATCAACGACCTGTGTGAGGAAAGCAATAACTCCATACACTATTCCGAGTGAGAAGAACTCGGTATAGATTTCGTGCTGGTAGTAACGCTTGTAAAGAAGCCTGTAAACCGGGTTCTTCATGGAAGCCAGCGGTCCGAGGCTTACTGCTCTGAGATAATAGATCACGAAAGCAATTGCCAGGCCTATAAGGGCAACTATTAACGGGAGCCACAGGATTAAGGTCGGCTCATGCCCTGTTGCTTCTACGAGTTCATTGCCGCCTATGGCTGCAAGGTTTCCTATGTTAAGGTTCACGAAACTGTTGCTAAAGGTTTCTTCAAGGAAAGCCATGAACCCTGTCCGGGTCAGGCCGCCGAAGAACAGGGCGAAGAGAGCCAGAATGGAAAGGGGAACAGTCATAATGGCAGGGGACTCATGCCCGTGATAGTTGCTCCTCGGCTTTCCTGTAAAGGTCATGAAGATCAGCCTGAAGATGTAGATTGATGTAAGGAGAGCAGCAGCAATTGAGAACAGGTAGGGGATCCAGTTGTGGGTGTGTTCTCCAAAGAGGAATGCACTTTCAATGATTGGATCTTTTGAGAAGAAACCGCTTGTCCCTATTGAAGTTCCGGGGATGCCGAAACCTGCCAGAGCCAGAGCTGCAATTGTCATTGTAGCGCCCGTAATTGGCATTACCTTTCCTACGCCTCCAAGTTCCCTCATATCCTGGGTGCCGACTGCGTGGATTACACTGCCTGCACAGAGGAAGAGGAGAGCCTTAAAGAAAGCATGGTTAATGAGGTGGAAGATAGAAACTCCAACGCCTTCAAGCCCTATTGCAGCACCTAGCCCAAGCCCGAGCATCATATATCCGAGCTGGCTGATGGTTGAGTAGGCAAGCACGCGCTTAAGGTCATTCATTACAATGCCCATGGTACCTGCAAATAGTGCTGTAAAGCCTCCAAGGTACGCAACTACCATCAGGGAGTCAGGGGCTGCGATAAACATCGGGAAGGTTCTTGCTACCAGATAGACACCGGCAGTAACCATTGTTGCTGCATGGATGAGGGCTGATACGGTTGTTGGGCCTTCCATTGCATCAGGCAGCCACACATGCAGGGGGAACTGCCCGGATTTTCCTACTGCTCCGCCGAAGAAGAGCAGAGTAATAATAGTAAGGTGGCTTACTTCAAAGCCGAAAATGTTTGCCTGCAGGGCTGAAAGCTGGGGGATGTAACTGAATATCTCGTCAAAACGAAGCAGATAAGTTCCGTCCTGGAATCCGCCTGCAAGTTTCAGGAGATCAGATGTTAACAGGATTATTCCTGAAAGGAACATTACATCTCCGATCCTTGTTGTCAGAAAAGCCTTCTTGGCAGCAGCTGCAGCCGAAGGTTTTTCGAACCAGAAGCCGATCAGGAGATAGGAACACAGCCCTACAAGTTCCCAGGAAACAAAGAGCTGCAGGATATTGTCCGAGAGAATCAGGGAAAGCATCGCCGCAGTGAAAAGCGCGGTTTCTGCAAAATACCTGGCTTTTCCGGGGTCGTGGGACATATAACTGACTGCGTAGATGTGGATCAGCAGGCTCACAAAGGAGACCATTGAGAGCATTACCGCAGCCAGAGGGTCGATTAGTATTCCTATATCGAGCACTGCAAACCAGGAATAGGACTGGCTTACCACCTCTTCCGGATTTGCAAGCAGCCCAAGAGTAATCATGAAGGAGATTACAAAGGAAGTGGCAATTGCTAATATGGGAACTATTGCCCCTCCGGATGGCATTTTCCTGCCGAAGAAGAAGGTGATCACAAAAGCCAGTGCCGGAAGCAGGGGGATTAAAAATGCAAATTCTTCCAGAGCCGTTTTTACCACCTCAGGATGTTGAGCTCATCTAGGTTGATCTTATCGTGCATCCTGTAGATTGCCATAAAGATTGCAAATCCGACTGCTGCTTCCGCAGCTGCAAGAGCAATTGAGAATATGGCAAAAACCTGTCCGTTGAGGGTGTCCGTGTAACTTGAGAAAGCTACAAGGTTCAGGTTTGCAGAGTTGAGCATGAGTTCGATGCACATGATTATTTTAATACCACTTTTTTGCGTCATTACGCCGTAAAGCCCGATTGAGAAGAGCAGGGCCGAGAGCCCCAGATAAAAGTTCAAAGGGATCATTTGTTACCCTCCCCTTTTGCCATGTAAATTGCTCCTATGAGGGATGCGAGCAGAACAATTGACAGGACTTCAAAAGGCGCCACATAGTGAGTAAAGATCAGCATGCCTATGCCTTCAATATTGCTCTGGTCGGTGGTGTTCTGAGGAAGTTCTGAAACCGTATTCCATGAAGTCCCAAAAGCCCCTACAACTATAACGGCAACAAAGAGAGCGGCTACGAGAAAGGCCAGAGGCTGATTAATCCGCATCTGCCCCACCTCCTATCTCACGTTTTGTCAGCATAACAGCAAAGAGAATAAGCACTCCGATTGCTCCGATGTATACAAGCACCTGAATAACTCCCAGGAACTGGGCGTTTAAGAGGATATAGAGAGCTGCAACTCCGAACATGCACATGATCAGAGCCAGGCTTGCTCTTACAATATCCTTTGCGATTACTACAAAAATTGCAAAAAATACTGTTATGACAGCAAGAAGCCCGAAAACAAGCATTTCCAGGGCTGCCCCTATTGTTTCAAGGCCCATCATCTCTCATCACCTTCTTCAAGATCAACTTCCCTTGCGAGTTTATCAGGGTTCATGAGCAGGTCTTTGTGCTTCCATTTTATGACACCTGTAGTGTATTCTTTTCCGCTGGAAAGTGCCCCTTTCGGGCACTGGTCAATACAGAGTCCGCAGAAAAGGCAGTGTCCGATGTCAATCTGAGGAAACCAGCGCTGTTTATCGCTGCCTGGTGCAATCGGAGCTTTTACTATCTTGATTGCAGCATTGGGGCAGGTATTGGCGCATATTCCACAGCCTATGCACTTCTTTTTATCAAGTATCTGAAGCCCCCTGAATCGGTCGGACAATTCGGTACATTTTTCAGGGTACATCCTGGTTACGGGAGGCTTTGGGATATTTTTAATTGCATATTTTATGTTTTTAAGAACCATTATCTCACGCTCCCATATAGAGTCCGAGTCCCACTGCCCAGACAAGGTTCAACAGGGCAAGAGGAAACAGCCTTTTCCAGCTCAGGTCGACAACCTGGTCAATTCTGAACCTTGGAACAGCCCACCTGAGACCTATTATTACCATAAGCACGAAGACTACTTTCACAATAAAGAAGCCTGTTGGAGCAATAAGGCCAAGGACAGCATTATTTGAAATAAAACCCGGTACGTTCCAGCCGCCGAGGAAGAGAAGCGCCACAAGGAAAGAGCCCAGAATCATATGGATATACTCGGCAAAGAAACCAAGCCCGAAACGCATTCCACAGTATTCGGTAATCCAGCCTGCTACAAGTTCTTCTTCCGATTCGTTCTGGTCAAAGGGAAGCCTGCCCATATCGGCCATAAGTGATACGAAAAACACAAAAAATCCTAAGGGCTGCAGGAAAATGTTCCAGAGAAGGCCCTGGGATCTGGAAATCTCCACTATATTCAGGGACCCTGTCATAACAGCTACACTTACAACAGTTATTCCGAGAGGCACTTCATACCCAACCATCCGGGCGAAGTTTCGGAAAGCCCCAAGAAGGGAATATTTGTTGTTTGAGCCGTAAGCCACCATGAAAATTCCTATGATGGAGATCGCAGACATTGCTTCAATATAAAGCACACTTATATCCATCTCGGTAACAGCTAATGGATATTCGACCCCGTTAATGAAAACAGCACCCACGGGAATTGCAACGAGCATGAGAAAAACAGAACCCATCATGAAAATAGTAGCATTATTGAAAAGTAAACTGTCTGCATTTTTTGGTTTCAGGTCTTCTTTTGTAAAGAGTTTGATTGCATCGGCTACAAGCTGCAAAAGTCCGTATTTTCCTACGCGGCAGGGTCCCATTCTGGACTGGATGTCTGCGGAAAGTTTTCTTTCGAGCCAGACAGCTCCCATCGCCCCGAGGAAAATAACTCCGACGAGCGAAAGGCCGAAGACTCCACGGATCCAGGGAAGGAAAGGAATGATGAATTCAGGGATTGGTATTGCCATTTAAATCACCTGTCCGCTTCACTGGTACAGCCGTCCATGCTGCCCGAAATTGCTGCCACATCTGCAACAGTTGTGCCTATGATAAGTGGAGGTAAAGCCTGCAGGGTAGGATAGTAGGGCCCTCTGATCTTCACCCTGTACGGTTTGTCCGAACCGTCGGATATCATATACATGCCCATTTCTCCTCTTGGGTCTTCCACTCTGTGGAATACTTCTCCTTCGGGAACTCTCATTACAGGTGTTCTCCTGCCGTAGGGAGTGTCTTCCGGAAAGATCGGGCCAGTGGGAATCTGATCAAGGCACTGTTCAATGATGTAGATACTTTCCCTGATTTCATTGAGCCTGAGCTGCACTCTTGCAAAACAGTCTCCTGCAGTTTCAGTGCAGACTTTAAAATCCAGATCTTTGTATACCAGGTACGGTTCATTCTTCCGGATATCAAAAGGCACACCAGTTGCCCGCAGAGCAGGTCCTGAAACTCCAAGGCTCTTTGCAACATCTGCAGTCAGGACGCCGACTCCGACAGTCCGTTCCCTGTAGATCCTGTCAGTGTGGAACATTTCTTCAAAATCGCTAACCGCTTTTTTGAGGTTGTTCAGGACAGAAATGGTTTTTTCTTTAAATCCCTCAGGGAGGTCTTCGCGCACTCCTCCGAACCTCAGGTAGCTGTGAGTGATTCTGGCTCCCGTTACCATATCAATCAGGCTGAGGACATCCTCCCTCTCCTTGATTGTGTACATGAACATAGAAACAAAACCAATGAATTCCCCAAATTCACCCATACCAAGTAGATGGCTCTGAATTCTCGTGAGTTCTTCAAGAATTACCCTGATATACTGAGCTCTTTGAGGGGGCTCGATTCCTAATAATTTCTCAGCACAGCCCACAAAACACTCTTCGTTTGTGAGGGCTACAAGGTAGCAGATCCTATCAACGATAGTAATTCCCTGGAGGTAGGTTTTATTTTCCAAGATTTTTTCAATACCCTTGTGAATGAAACCCAGCTCAATTTCAGCCCCCATTACTGTTTCTCCTTTTAGCCTCAGGTTTAACCTGAAGGGTCCAGGCTGCATGGGGTGCTGAGGGCCCAGGTGTATAATCATTTCATTTGGTCCAAGCATTTCTTCCATTTTTCACCCTCACACCAGGTTTCTGGCTGTTTTATTCGGGAATCCCTCGTAGTCTTTCCTTAGAGGCCATTCCCCAAGCATATCTTCCGGAAGAACAAGTGGTTTCAGGTTCGGATGGTTTTTGAACACGATCCCGAAAAGTTCGTAAGTCTCCCTTTCGTACCAGTTTGCATTCCAGTATACAGACACGATGGATTCAATTTCCGGATTTTCCCTTGGAAGTATAGCCTTGAGCGTCAGTACCACTGGATGGTCGTATGAGGCTATGTGATAGACTGCTTCCAGTTCGTTCCTTTTTATGTAGTCAACTCCGCAGACTGAGCAGAGGTGGTCGAACTGAAGGGAATCTTTCAAGTATTGACAAATTTCTTTTGCCTTATCTCCATCCATATATGCCCTGATGCGGATTGGGGATTCGACCTCAGCTCTGGAAATTGCCTCCGGAAATTTGTCGGTTAGTGACTCGATAATTGTTGTGGCATCCATAATTTTTCCCTCTATTATCTGAACCTCTGATTCAGTACTCAGTGCCCCGGTCTTTTCTGGATTTTATTTTTTCCTGCAGTTCTACAAAGCCCTGAAGAAGAGCTTCCGGCCTTGGAGGACATCCCGGAATAAACACATCAACCGGGAAGAGTTCGTCTATATTCTGTACAGTGCTGTATGATTCGTAGAAGGGCCCTCCACTTATCGAACAGTCTCCCATACAGATAACCCATTTAGGAGAAGGCATCTGTTCCCAGAGTCTCTTTAATGAGGGCAGGTATTTCTTTGTCACATACCCACTGATTATCATGACATCAGCCTGTCTCGGAGAGTTTCTTGGAATGATCCCGAAGCGGTCGGTGTCATAGTGAGCACAGCCTGTAGCGATCATCTCAACTCCGCAGCAGCCCATTGGCTGGGTCATAAACCAGAGTGAGTTTTTCCTTCCCCAGTTGATCAGATCCTGTGCTTTAGTCTTTTTAAGGAAATTATGGATGGCACTGGTCGTTGTAGTGATAACTCCGGGGATTTCTTCTTCTGGAGCTTCATTTGGTGTACTCGTTTTTTTCTCCTTCACTTCACCCATGTAAGGGCCTCCTTCTTCCAGAGATAGACATATCCAAAGAGAAGTATGAAAACAAACGCAAACATTTCGATTACCGCGATTGAGGTGATCCCATGCCCCTTATATATAGTAGCCCACGGATAAAGGAAGAGCACCTCTACATCAAAAAGAACAAAAGCAATTGCATAAAGATAATACTCAACATTGAACTGAATTCTTGCAGTCCCTGTGGGAATAGAGCCCGATTCATATGTAGTGTATTTACTGGCTGCCTTGCTCCTCGGACTCAGTTGCTTTACCATAAACATTGTCATTGGCGGCATAACAAGCGCCATAACAAGAAATATCGCAACCGGTATATAGCTATCAATTATTCCAGACATTATATCACCTATTGAAGTGCAGCAATCTGAAATTGCAGCATTATATGACCTGAAATGTGAGTTTTCATCTACCGGACAAAAAAACTGTATCCGACTCCCCGACTTTTATTAAAATAACAATCGGTCCGGACACAGGTCCCTTTAAAAACACCTGCATCCATTGTCCTTTGTTTCCAGGAAATAAGAATCTCTGACACAGGCTTATCTTCGGGCTCTGAAAATTAAATTTTCTTTGCCCGTCCAATATAATAAATTGCCAGAAGTTAGGATCAATTCCTGTCTCCCGCATCTGGATCAAATTACCGTGAGATTAGTATAATTAATAATTAAGATTACAAGCCGCTAAGTTAATTCTGCAAATGAATGAGGGGTTATTTATAGCTATTTGCTAGATAATTAATATTATATAAATATTAAGTCTAAATAATTAAAAATCAGTTTTTAAAATATACATGTGTTTAAATAAATTAGAGTAAAAGCAGTGTCCTGAATACGAAATTATATATACATCATAAATATGTTATTCTCTTTTGTCTGTATCAGAATTAATATAATTATTGTCATAGACTAAGATTTTTCCCGCTAAGAAAGAAGATTTATATACATAATTTATTTATTTTAATGCCGACAAAAAAAATCTTCCTATATGTTATTAATAATAGTGACAGAATTTGAAAATGAAAAGCTCCTGAGATATCTTTTGAAATGAAAATAATGAGGGACTTAAGGTGTTTTAAAGTCCTCTCCCTTACTGAGATAACAGACCTGATTCATTTTCGGATTTAAGCGGGACTCAATATCAAAATTCATACGACTCCGTATCATATAATATATTTCATGGAAAATAAATCTATTGTATGCAATCTATTGAGTGGTATATCCCTGATTTAAGAAGAAAAAATCACGCTTCCAAACTTTATTCCGGAAAACAAAGCCTGGTCCGTACACTGTACCAATACATTATAATAACTCTTTAATGATAGAAAAGCTGGTTGAATCGCATGAAGATTAACGATAATTGTGTAGGGTGCGGCCAGTGTGCTTCTTTTTGCAAAAAAGAAGCAATAGAGGTAAAAGGAAAGGCAAGGGCTACTGCAGCCTGCGTAGAGTGCGGAATCTGTGTTCTCTACTGTCCTGTTAAGGCAATAGAGGTGCCAGCGTGAAGGCAATTGTTATTGGTGCAGGGCTTGGAGGGCTTTTGAGTGCCGCAAGACTCTCACAGGCAGGATATCAGGTCGATGTTTTTGAGAGGCTTCCTATCACTGGAGGAAGGTTTACAAATCTCAGCTACAAAGGATTCCAGCTTTCCAGCGGAGCTTTCCATATCCTTCCCCATGGTCCTTCTGGCCCCCTGGCTCAGCTTCTCAAAGAAGTCAAATCCGACGCAAAGATAGTGCGGTCAGATCAGACAGTTGTGCGCGTGCCTCTCAAAAAAGGTACCTCTGGTTACGGGAACGGCTTTAAAGATATTTCTTTTTTAGACTTTTCGACATTTCTTTCCCACAAAGACCGCGTGAAAATTGCCCTTCTTCTGGTAAGTACCAGGAAAAACCGTCCGACCGGAAGCACTCTGCAGGCGTGGCTCAGGACTCAATTTAAGGACGAATGGCTTGTAAAATTTGCCGATTCTTTCTGCGGGTGGTCTCTGAGCCTGAGGAGCGATGAAGTTTCTGTGGAAGAAGTTTTTGAGATAATTGAGAACATGTACAGATTTGGTGGTCCGGGAGTTCCTATCGGCGGGTGTAAAGGAATAATTGATTCCCTGGAAACTGTGATCTTTGCAAACGGTGGGAAAATCCATACTGAAACCGAAGTTTCAAAAATTCTTGCTGAAAACGGAAAAGCCTCAGGTGTGATTGCTGGGGATAAAGTGCATGAAGCAGACCTGGTCATCAGTAATCTTGGACACTCCGCAACTGCCTTACTCTGCAAAGAAACCCTGTCAGAAGAACAATATTCCGATTACTTACGGATACTGAAAACTCTGAAACCTTCCGCCGGAATAAAGATTTGCCTTGCAGCAGACGAGCCTCTTGTAGGACACTCAGGAGTCCTGTTAACTCCGTATGCCAGAAGAGTAAATGGGATCGATGAAGTTACTCAGGTTGACCCGAAACTGGCTCCTCCAGGCAAACACCTTACAATGTCCCACCAGCACGTAGCCCCTGAAAATGTCAAAAATCTCGAGGCTGAAATAGAATTAGGAATTCAAGATCTTAAAGAAATTTTCCCTGGCAAAAAATATGAAGTTCTACTCATTCAGTCATATCATGATGACTGGCCTGTAAACAGGGCAGCTTCAGGTACGGACCCGGGTAATGAGACCCCAATTCCGAAGCTTTACGTCGTAGGGGACGGGGCTAAAGGAAAAGGAGGCATCGAAGTCGAAGGAGTGGCCCTTGGCGTGGCCGCAACAATGAAGAAAATCCTGGGCTAAAGTCAGGAATAAGCAACTCAACAGGTGTTTTACCATTCAACCGGAAAATTCCCATTTCGTAACCTATTCAAAAAACGTTTTCATCCCGGTAACCAATATCTGCAGGAATAATTGTGCCTACTGCGGCTTTAAACGAGAGCCCGGGCATCCCGGAGCCAGGCTCATGACGCCTGAAGAAATTATTCCGATTCTTGAAAACGGGGTAAAGGCAGGGTGTACTGAAGCTCTTTTTACTTTTGGAGAGTATGCAGAGGAAGTGCCGGAGTACAGGGAATGGCTCAAAGAGCTTGGTTACTCTTCAACTCTGGAATATCTTCTGTTTCTCTGTGAAACTGCTATCGATACAGGCATCCTCCCACATACGAATGCAGGAATTATGACTCGCTTCGAACTCGAAGCCTTGAAACCTCTGAACGCGAGCATGGGGCTCATGCTTGAGAGCACTGCAGTCCTTGACGCCCATAAAGACTGCCCGGGAAAAATTCCGGAACGCAGGCTTGATACAATCCGGGAAGCCGGAAAACTTCAGATTCCTTATACAACCGGTCTCCTTATAGGTATAGGAGAGAAGCGGGAAGACAGAATTGAATCTCTTGAGGCTATAGCAGGCCTTCACAGGGAATACGGGCATATTCAGGAAGTAATTATCCAGAACTTTGCTCCAAAGTCCGGGACAGCTATGGAACACTTTCCCGAGCCTACGGCAGAAGAAATGACTGATACTATACTCCTTGCAAGGCAGGTCCTTCCGCCAGATGTGGCAGTGCAGGTTGCCCCAAACCTTATTGATCCAGAAACCCTTATTTCAAAGGGGGTAACGGATCTGGGGGGAATTTCTCCTCTGACCATAGACTGGATCAATCCTGAAGCCGAGTGGCCGGATGTAAGGGATTTGCAGAAAAAGCTGGGGAATACCTTACTGCAAGAACGCCTGCCAATATACCCTCAGTACGTGAAACGAAAATGGTATTCGGACAGGATAGGTGGGCTTATCGAAAAGCTCTCTGACAGGGAAGGTTACAGAAAACAGCCCTGAACAGGAACGCGGAGGAATTGGAAAAATGAACAGCAAAATTCCGGAAGAACTCATAGAACGCGCATACCAGGGGAAGAGTACAAAAGAAGATGCTCTCCTGCTCCTGGAGGTACCTCCTTTCGAACTCTTCAGGTTTGCGGACGAACTTCGCGACCTTGCAGTCGGGAACACAGTAACTTACGTAGTTAACAGGAACATAAATTTCACAAGCCGCTGTGTGGGAACCTGTGGGTTCTGTGCTTTCAGGACAAACAAAGGTAAAGTCCTCAGAATCGAAGAAATCATGGCAAAAGTCAGAGAGGCAAAACAGGCAAAAGCGACTGAAGTCTGCATTCAGGGGGGGCTGCTTCCTGACGTAGGACTTGATTTTTACCTTGGAATTGTGGAAGCCATAAAAGCCGAGTTTCCGGAAATGCATATCCACTCTTTTTCGCCGATGGAAGTATTCCATGCTGCTCGCATCAGTGAACTCTCTGTAAAAGAAGCACTTTTCAGGCTCAAGAAAAGCGGGCTTGACACTATGCCAGGCACAGCAGCCGAAATCCTCTCTGACCGTGTACGGAAAATAATCTGTCCTTTAAAACTCAAGACCGCGGAATGGGTTGAAGTGGTCAGGCAGGCACATACGGCAGGCATTCCTACTACT
Source organism: uncultured Methanosarcinales archaeon (assembly GCA_964560735.1). Classification (GTDB taxonomy): domain Archaea; phylum Halobacteriota; class Methanosarcinia; order Methanosarcinales; family Methanosarcinaceae; genus Methanosarcina. Next base: position 14,119 of record CAZLNG010000081.1, read on the forward strand.
GCAACCATGATGTACGGGCATGTTGAAACTCCGGAAGAAAGGATAGAGCACATTCTGATTATAAGGGACATCCAGAAAGAAACCGGGGGAGTTACGGAATTTGTGCCTCTGCCTTTTATGCCCTACAATAATCCTGTAGGGGAGAAAATGATCAGGGAAGGCAGATATGCCACTCCTGGTCTTGAAGACTTGAAAGTCTATGCTGTTTCTCGTATTCTTTTGCATGGCTGTGTGGACAATATTCAAACAAGCTGGGTTAAACTGGGAAAAAAGCTTGCCCAGTTTGCACTTCACTGTGGAGCTAACGACCTGGGAGGAACCCTTATGGAAGAAAGTATTTCCAGATCCGCAGGGGCTTCTCATGGGGAAAGTATATCGGTAGAAGAACTGGAATGGATTATTCATGGAGCCGGCAGGATCCCAAAAGAGAGAACTACTCTATACAGTGGAGTGCGTGGGCTAGCATCCGGAAATATGAGAAAGATGCCAGGATTTGGGATATCTGACTGAAACTACATATCAGGCTATACCTTGGAAATGAATCGCGAATATTAGTTAAAACGGGAATGGTAAAATGTATATGAACAAACCGGCAGCTATCCCGGATGATGTTATTGAGAGGGCACATCAGGGAAAATGCACCAAAGAAGATGCTCTGGCCTTGCTTGAAGGAAATCCGTTTGAGCTTTTTGAGCTTGCCAATGAACTTAGAGCCAATTCTGTAGGCGACATTGTCAGTTATGTGGTAAACAGGAATATCTATATCACAAACAAATGCGTCGGAAATTGTGGATTTTGCGCTTATAGAACAGAGAAAGGCTATATTCTGAGTGTAGACGAAATTCTGAGGAAAGTTGGTGAAGCCAGCAGAGCCGGGGCCGTCGAAGTCTGTGTCCAGGGGGGTTATACTCCGGAAATTGATATGGACTTCTATCTTGAAGTTGTAGAATCCATAAAATCCAGTTTTCCGGATATCTGTATCCATGCCTTTTCTCCTATGGAAGTACACTATGCATCAGGGCTGTCGGGGATGTCCGTAGAAGAAGCAATGCACAGGTTGAAAAAAAGCGGGCTTGATTCTTTAACCGGAACCTCTGCTGAGATCCTTTCCGACAGGGTGAGAAACATTATCTGTCCCGGAAAAATCAATACACAGCAGTGGATCGATACAATAACTGCGGCACATAAAGCCGGAATCTCCACAAATGCAACTATTATGTACGGGCATGTGGAAACAGTCGAAGAACGCCTGGACCATGTCTTTACTATACGCGAAATCCAGAAGGAAACCGGCGGGATTTCGGAACTCATTCCCATGTCTTTTTTACCCTATAACAATCCCATAGGGGAAAAGATGATGGCATCCGGAAAGTTTACCAGCACAGGCCTTGAAGACCTGCAGCTCATAGCTATTTCCAGGATAATTCTGAATACTCATGTAGATAACATTCAGGCAACCTGGGTTAAGCTCGGGAAAAAACTTGCTCAGGTAGCTCTGCAGTGTGGAGCTAATGACCTTGGCGGTACACTTATGGAAGACCAGATCTCAACCGCTTCCGGAGGAAATCATGGGGAATACGTACCTCCTGCAGAGTTCGAGTGGATGATAAAAGGTGCAGGAAGAGTTCCCATGCAGCGCGATACCCTGTACAGAAAAGTAGAGCCCAGAGTTCAACGTAGGGAATGCTCGCTTTCTAATTGCAGAAGAACCAGAATAGACAGCAGGGAATAACTGTTGAATTAAGGTTTTTTGAACGTTACGATATCACTATTTGCAGGAGTCCAGATGAAAGCTGTAATCCCTTATAAGAAGTCCAGTGCAAAATCCCGGTTATCCCCTGTCCTTAGCCAGGGGGAAAGGGAAGAATTTGTAGAAATCATGTTGAATCAGGTAATAGACTCCCTTAAAGAAGCCGGAATAGAAAAAATAGAGATTTTAAGCCCTTCTATGTACGGCCTTGAAAATATGCAGAAAGCAAGGGTTATTCTGGACAAAAACGACCTTAATGAGGCTCTTAACAAATATCTCGAACAGGCTGAAGAGCCTGTTCTGATTGCTATGGCTGATTTGCCTCTTCTTTCTCCAGAGCACATAAAAGAGATAAGCTCAACAAAAGAAGACGTCTGCATTGTCCCGGGTAAAGGTGGAGGTACAAATGTCCTTTTTATCAAGAACCCTTCACTGTACAGGGTCAGGTATTACGGTTCGAGTTTCCTGACACATTGCTCTATTGCGGCAGAATCAGGGCAGAGAGTTGAAATTTATGATTCTTTCCTGGCAGGCACGGATATAGATGAGCCCGAAGACCTGGTGGAGTTGCTTATACATGGGAAAGGACCTGCAAAAAATTACATAAGTAAGAAGTTTAAACTTGATATTAGCAGAGGAAGAGTAGGGTTATCTCCTGTTTAAAGCTACTAAAATTACTAATCTTAAATTTAAGACGGCAAAAGGTTATATGGGAATTAAGGGAAAGTGTTATGGGGAGATAGAAGTTAAATTAGTGGGATATAAGGTTTAAGAGGAAATATAAAATATTTACTATGAGATACCTGGAGGTTTCTTTTAAGCTACAGGGAAAATCTCGTACAAACTCAGAGATCTTTACAAGATTTATTTGTAAGATCTATCTACGCGATTTATTTGTAAAAGTTCATTATGAGAATTTATTCTAACCTCAAATAAAGAGTCTTTCGTAATCGTAAAAGAAAAATCCTTTATAAGCATTTAGCGAAGCTATCTTTATTAAATTCAAATAAATTCAAATAAAAATTTTTAAATTTTCACATTCAAGGCAGAGATTGAAATAACATCTCCTTTCAAGCCTGGCAGTCCCTGTCAACAAAAAGTATATGTTAGATAATTGTATTTATCTGCCTTAAAATTACTATAATTTGCCAAACTGTCTTAACACTCCATAATTGCCTTATTTGCCTTTAAAATTTACAGGTGAGCTGGTGAGCATCAACATAAACAGATACAAATGTGGATACTGTGGTGCCTGTGTGGGAGTCTGCCCTAAGGGAGCACTCGAACTTGTAGAGACCTGGGTCGAAGTAGATAACGCTACGTGCATATCATGTGGAATATGTGATCGCATCTGTCCTGTGGGAGCAATTGAGGTAATGAAATGAAGGATATTTATGATGTTTTAGTAATAGGAGCAGGTCCTGCAGGTTCCATTGCTGCTAAAACTGCAGCCGAAAAAGGACTTGATGTGCTTTTAATTGAGAAACGTCAGGAAATAGGTGACCCGGTACGCTGCGCTGAAGGCGTAAGCAAAGAATATCTCAAAAAACATGTGGAAATTGACAAGAGATGGATTTGCGCTGATCTCACAGGTTCTCATATTTACGCTCCAGACGGCACAAAGATAGAAATGTCGGAAGAAATAGCCGGTGGAGAAGTGGGCTACGTTCTTGAGAGAAAAATCTTTGATCGTGCTCTGGCTGAAATGGCTGCGCAAGCCGGAGCCGAGGTTAGAGTAAAAACCAGAGCAACTGGTTTGATCATTGAGGACGACTTCGTCAAAGGTGCCAGACTTATGCATCTTGGAAAAGAGTATGAAGTACGTGCCAAAATAGTAATAGGCGCTGATGGAGTTGAATCTAAAGTAGGCAGGTGGGCAGGGATTGATACATCCTTAAAGCCTATTGACATCGAAACCTGTGTTCAGTACCTTATAGCCGGCTCAGACATCAATCAGGAGTACTGCGAGTTTTACATAGGAAGTGAGATTGCCCCTGGTGGATATATCTGGATTTTCCCGAAAGGAGAAGGTAAAGCCAATGTAGGTATAGGAGTTCTTGGAAGTAAAATGGGAAAGTTCAAGCCCAGGCCAGTAGATTATCTTAACACCTTTATTGAGAAAAGGTTCCCTGAGGCCAGGATAGTCGAGATGGTCTTCGGAGGGGTTCCGGTTTCAGGCAGTATTGATAAAACATCCACAAACGGGCTGATGCTCATAGGAGATGCTGCCCGCCAGTCCGATCCTATCACGGGAGGCGGAATAATTAATGCTATGGATGCAGGGAAAATTGCAGGAGAAGCAGCTTATGCCGCTATCTCAGCAGGAGACGTTTCCCTTGAAAAACTCAATGAAGTTTATGAGAACCCCTGGCGAGCAACTATAGGACATGCTATAGACCTGAGCCTCATTGTGAAGAATTGTTTTATTAATATTAGTGACGAGAATCTTAATGCTCTTGCTCATTCCCTGGAAGGCGTAAAATTTGAGAGCATGAGCCTCCTCGATCTGCTACATGCTCTTTTCAAAGCCAATAAAAAACTTCTCTGGGATCTCCGCGTGCTTTTCAAAGACGCAGCAAAAGAAGTAGTGAAAAGTAAAATGTAAAATGTAAAATGTGATTGCCTGAATCTCAGGCACTCCCTACCTTTTTAATTCCTTTTTTGATTTTTGCCCCATATTAAGGGAAGTTTTAACAATTTTGGCTCTTCGCTGTTTTGTATAGGCATGTTTATTATTAGTTCTTCTGCAACCTTTTTTTAATAACTTATCCCTAACTATTCGATGCTGAATAGACAAAAAACCCATGGCAAGTCTTAAGTATAATATTTTCTATTTACTTTCACAATGTTCAGTTCTACCACAAACTACATGGAATCTAATTTACCTGCATCCGTAGTAGTTGTAGTAGTGGTAGTACTATTCGCTTGAGCAAGAAAAAGAAACTATT
>CAZLNG010000082.1:0-18200 GCA_964560735.1 uncultured Methanosarcinales archaeon
TTGTTCAGTAAGAGATTCAGTATCTAGCAACACCACCATAAATATGGATCTTCTGACAAACATTAAGGAAACAGGGAAAACTACTGTAACATAGTGGACCTTGACTCTTTTAGCTTCAAGCATTCTCAGGCTATCTGAGATTTTTGAGTCTTATTCTAGGATAATTATTTATTATCTGAGTAAAATTCTCTATTATGAGCTGGTATGCAATAGATGCAGTAGATAGAGCTGTCTCAAGAACAAGAAAGGCTCTTTTTGAACCTTTTGATTTCTGGAAATGGGCAAAACTTGCAATCATTATTTTCTTTGTAGGAGGCATTGGCTCAAACTATGGGTCAGGTACTAACTATCAGATGAATCCAGAAGATTTAAGCAAACTTCCGAATATTGAACCTGGCAAGATACATGCACCCTCTTTTAACCTTAATTTGTTAGAGCTCAAAGAGGTTCATTTAAATTCAGAGGTTTCGGGTATTTCCGGGTTTATTCAGAACTTGATTTATTCAGATGCCGGTTTTGTTCCGGATTACTTCTCAAATGGTATAAGCTCTTCAGTTGAGAAGGTTTATTTTTCAGATCCATCTTTTGCCCATTATGGGTTTATAATTGCTCTAATTGCAGGTTTTATTCTTTTTATTCTGGCATTTTCCTATATTTCCAGCATTATGGAATTTGTTTTTGTGGAATCCCTGGTGAGAAACGATGTGAAGTTCTGGGCTTATTCAAGAGAATTTATGGGAAAGGGTTTCTACCTTCTGCTGGTGCGCCTGGCTATAGGGCTGGTTTTTCTTGTACTTCTTGCAATAGCCTCCCTGCCTCTCATTCCAACACTTCTAGAAGAGTCTTCTGACTTCTCAGTGCCTGTCTTTGTGGGAGGAATTTTCTGGTTCTTTGGCGTAATTATTGCGCTGGCTATTCTTGGAATTATAATTAATTCCTTTATAAGTCTTGCAATTCCTCTTTCAATTTACAGGAACACAGGAATTCTTTCAGCTTTCAGGCTCGTTTTTTCAAACTTCAGGAAAAGCTGGAAAGAAGTTCTTGTTTACTGGTTTATCAGACTCTTACTCGGAATAGGAATATTCATTCTTGCAATTTTCCTTTTCGGAATAATGGTACTGGCTTTTGGGCTGCTTTTCCTTATTGTCGACGGGATTCTATATTTCCTCCTTTCAGCCCTGGTATCGGACCCCTGGAACTGGATACTCCTTATTCCATTTATCCTTATAGAGATTGTACTGATGATAGGAACCATACTCTTCCTCCGTATTCCTTTTGTAGTTTTTATGAAATATCATTTATTGAGTTTCCTTGAAACCTGGTTTACAGGTGCAGATATTCCATTTTTTGATTCCCCTGTCCAGGAGCCTGAAAATCATGCGAATGAAGCTGAGGTCAATTTCTAAGGTTAATTTCAAAAGTTAATTTCTGAGGTTGATTTAAGAGGTTAATTCCAAAAGTTAATTTCTGAATCAACTTAAGTTAAATTAAATGTTTGATTGGATATTTGAATCAAAATAGAAGTGTAGAGAGTTTTGAACCGGCTTTTCAGCCGGTTTTCCTTACTTTTTCGGATATCTGAGCTAACTTTAAGTAAGTTCTAAAGCTGATATTTTGTAGCTGGAACTATTTCAGGATAAAAATCTTCATTTAGAAAAAAGGATCCGGTTTTAGAACCTTAGTTTGACAGTATAAATTCAATTACATGAGAGCCTCAATTTTTAGTCAAAAATCAATTGACAGTATTCATAAATTTCATTAAATTGCCTCTATTTTTTCCAGCTATACAATCACTATAAGGCAAATTAGCAAAAATTTTTGTCCTATTTTGGCACTTTTGGCACTGACTTTTTAGATAGCATCTATATTTCAGCCGTTAAATCATGCTATCTGTCAAATTCTACATCAAAAATTTGATCAAAAATTATGAAAATAGCCATCAGGAGAAAGAGAATCATCTGTCAAATTGAATCGTAAAAAATGGGCAAAAATTTGTTGACATAATGTTAATTATTATGCCAACGGATGTGAAAACAATCTTTTAACATAAAAATCAAACTGTCAAACTCAGGTTAGAAAATTAATTTTTACGAAAGAATTTTTACGAAAGAATTTTTAAAGAGTGTGTTTTTAAAGAATCTGTGTTCAGAAGTCCTGTTTTTTAAATTATAATATACTTCGTGAAACTAACTATGTATTGAGAATGGTTTTTTTTCGGAGCTCATCTGAAAATTAAAATCGGGAGTTGAAAATCATGAAACAGGAGTTCATAGAGAAATATTATATGGGTAAAGATGTAGAAATCGACATTGGTGGAAATACTACATACAGAGGGATTGCTGCTGAATGCAAAGATGGAATCCTTAGCCTCAAGTGGACTATAAAAGAAGAGGGCTATACCCATATCGAGATCGAGAAAATTGCTGCAATATGGAAAACTCTTTCAGGTAAAAAATAAAAAGTATCATTTTAACTAAAAATAAAAACTCTTATCCTATTTTTTAAATTAACTTCAATGAGGAAAGATCATTCTCTATTTATCGTAGAAACTGTTATTGGATCCTTAATTACTCTTTTAATCTTCCAATAGTTCCTTTTTAACCCTTAATTGCTCTTCTAGCTTTCCAAATAGTTCCTTTCTGATCCTTAATTGTTCTTACAGTCTTCTAAACCGTTTTTCACAGTTTTTCAGTTTTTTTCCAGCTTTTCAGGTGTTACAGAGTTTCAGTCCTGTAACTAGGGTAAGCTCATGAAACAATCCTGAAAGAGACATCTAAAAGGGCAAAAGAACGGTTTTTCTGCTTATGCTATAACAAAGCTTAAATTAGGTACAGTAATTACTGAATAAATTGTTTGACGCAAAGAAGATCCGTTCCTCTTTAGAACAGGTGCAGGCTTGCTTTACGAAACGGATACTTTGTTCGTCAGATATTTGTCTAAGATTCGTATAATATAAGCGGTCGATAGTGGAGTTTATCATTGTCTATCGGTCAAGCAACTCATTATCAGCAATTATCGGGCAGCTCCAGGATAGGGCTTGCACTGACCGTATTTCACTTTAGCTAATCTTTCTTCAGGGAGACTCCCATATGATAAAAGAAATAACTGCCAAATACGATGCAGAAAAAATCGAAAAAAAAGTAACGCAGTTCTGGGAAGACAGCGATGCGTACCAGAAGACAAGGGAACGCCGCAAGTCCGGAAAAAGGCTTTTTTTTGTTGACGGCCCCCCATATACTACAGGACATATCCATCTGGGGACAGCTTGGAACAAGATTATCAAAGATTCCATTCTTCGCTATTATTCAATGAACAACCGCTACATCCTTGAGCGGCCCGGATGGGACATGCACGGCCTTCCAATTGAGGTCAAGGTCGAGGGTGTGCTTGGTTTCAAATCCAAAAAGGATATCGAGAGCTTTGGGGTAGAGAATTTCATAGAGAAATGTAAGGAGTTTGCGATTACTCAGAAACAGGCAATGACCGAACAGTTCCAGAGGCTTGGAGTCTGGATGCAGTGGGCAGACCCTTACATGACTTTAAAAGACGATTACATCGAAGCTGCCTGGTGGACCCTTAAGCAGGCCCATGAAAAGGACCTCCTGGAAGTTGGAAAGCGTTCTGTCAACTGGTGCCCGCGCTGTGAGACTGCAATTGCAGATTCCGAAGTCGAATATGCCGAAAGGACCGACCCTTCGATCTATGTGAAATTCAAGATTAAAGGAGAAGAAAATACCTTCATTGTCATCTGGACGACAACTCCCTGGACAATTCCGGCAAACGTGGCTGTAGCCGTGCACCCGAATTTCGAATACTCAAAGTTCAGGGCAGTCAAACAGGACGGTTCGGAAGAAATCCTTATTGCAGCAACGGACCTGATCAAAAATGTCCTCAAACAGGGAAGGTATGTTGACTACGAAGTCCTTGAGACGATGCTCGGGGAAGAGCTCACAAAACTCGAGTACGAAAGCCCTGTTGGAGATATGGTGCCTGTCCAGAACAATATGAAGCATGGCGTTTACCTTGCCGACTTCGTAACCGTAGAAAATACAGGCTGTGTACACATTGCCCCCGGGCATGGTATGGACGACTTTAATCTCGGTGTGAAACACAGGCTTCCGATCCTCTGTCCCGTGGGCTCAAATGGAGCGTATACGGAGGAAGCCGGAGAATATGCGGGCAAGAATGTAAGGGAAGCAAATCCCATTGTCATTGAAGACCTGAAGGAAAGAAACAGGCTCCTTGCAGAAGGGACAGTGACCCACAGGTACGGGCACTGCTGGCGCTGCAAAACTCCTATCATCTATCTTGCAACCGAACAGTGGTTCCTCAAAATTACCGAAATTAAGGACAGGATGCTTGAGGAAATTGATGCTGTGGACTGGTACCCTGACTGGGCAGGTTCAGCCAGATTCAGGACCTGGGTTGAAGGCGCAAGAGACTGGTGTATCTCCAGGCAGCGCTACTGGGGAATTCCGATTCCTGTCTGGAAGTGCCGTAAATGCGGAAAGCTTGAGGTAATAGGGACAAAAGCCGAACTTCTGGAAAAAGCCGGAGCAGGCAGTGATATCGAGCTTCACCGCCCCTATGTGGACAAAGTCACAGTCCCGTGTGAATGCGGAGGAGAAAAGAAGCGTGTCGAAGACGTCTTTGATGTCTGGTTCGACTCGGCTGTTGCTTCCTGGGCAACCCTTAAATTCCCGCAGACAAACGAGCAGTTTGATGAATGGTGGCCTGCTGATTTTATCACAGAGGGACATGACCAGACCCGAGGCTGGTTCTATTCCCAGCTTGGGGCAAGCATGGTTGGCTTTGGCCGGGCCCCTTACAAGAGTGTGCTCATGCACGGCTTTACACTGGACGCTGGTGGAAAGAAGATGTCCAAGAGCCTTGGAAATGTTGTTTCCCCACTGGACATTATTGACAGGTTCGGAGCCGATACCCTCCGTGCATATGTGCTTTCCTCAAGCGCACCCTGGGAGGACCTGAAGTTCAACCTTGAAGAAGTAGAAACCGTCAACCGTTCAATCAATATTCTCTGGAACGTCTTCAGGTTCCCGCTGCCTTACATGGCTCTTGATAACTTCGACCCCATGAAGGTTAGCCTTGATTCCGTAAAAGAGGCTCTCCGTGAGGAGGACAGGTGGATTCTTTCAAGAGCCCAGTCCGTTATCAAAGCAGTAGATGAGGCTATGAGCGGATACCTGCTGCACAAGGCAGTCCGCGAGATTCTGGAGTTCACCTTAGAGGACCTCTCCCGCTGGTATATACAGCTTATCCGCCCGAGGACCTGGACAGAAGCCGACGACCCTGATAAGCTTGCAGCTTATTGTGTGCTCTATGAAGTCTATGTGACCCTTACAAAACTGATCTCTCCTTTCATGCCTTACCTTGCTGAGGAGATGTACCACAACCTTATCAGGAATGTAGACCCGAATGCCCCGGAATCTGTTCACATGTGCGACTGGCCGAAGGTAAATGAAGCCTATCTTGACCCTGAACTTGAAGCTGCAATGGATACTGTCCGTTCCATAGTTGAAGCCGCTTCAAATGCTCGCCAGAGAGCAGGAAGAAAACTCAGATGGCCTATTTCAAGAATCGTTGTGTCTCCTGAAAATGAGAATATCACAAAGGCAGTGGAAAAACTGCGCTCAGTCCTTATGGACCAGACCAACTCCAAGGCAATTGTGCTCACAGGCGTGGGTGAGAGCTGGGATGAACTCGGGCTTGAAGTAATTCCTGATCCGGGAAAGATCGGCCCTGTTTTCAAGAAGGATGCAGGAAAAGTCATCCCTGCCCTGCAAAAAGTTGACGGCGTCGCCTTAAAGAAGGCTTTTGCTGAGACCGGGGAATTCGAACTTGCCCTTGAAGACGGGACAGCTGTCAAGGTTATTTCCGGTATGGCAAACTTTAAAGAAACCCTGCCTGCAGGCACAGCCAGTGCAGAATCAGACGCTGGCCTTGTCTATGTGGATGCAAACCTGACCTCTGAACTCGAAGCTGAAGGGTATGCAAGAGAAGTTATCCGCAGGCTACAGGACATGAGAAAGGAACTTGACCTTGTGGTGGACGAAAACATCCGCGTGTCGGTCAGGATTGAAGACTCAAGGGTTCTGAAACTTGTCGAAACTCTTAAAAGCCTGATCGCAGAAGAGGTAAGAGCCGACGTCTTTGAGCTGGGGAGCGATGTAGATGTTTCTGGCTCGCTTGTAAAGGACTGGGATGTCGAAGGAATTTCCATGAAGATGGGGATTGCAAAGAAGTAAGCCTTGAAAAAGTAGGTATAAGTAAAAAATAAACTCAGAAAACCACGTTTGGTAAGAATAAGAATTAAGGTTTGAAGCGGAAAAGGAGTGATTGATACGGATTTTGCTGCATGGGAGCCTATTTACGAACAGATCCTTGATGACTTCGGGTTCGACCGTGCAGGTGATGAAGAGGCAGCCCGAATCCTCTCCTCCATGCTGACAGAGAAAAACACTGTCAGCCTTTCCGAACTCAAAGCAACCATTTCCGGAAAGCCTGTTCTGGTCTGCGGAAATGCCCCAAAGCTAAGGAAAGAGCTTTCCGAAATAGACCTTGCTGCCTATGTGATAATTGCAGCTGATGGGGCTGCAGCAGTCTTGATGGATACTGGACGCGTACCTGAAGTCATATGCACTGATCTTGACGGCAATTCCGAGGCTGACATTGAAAAAGAGATCCTTGCCTGTGAGAAGGGCTCAATAGTCCTGATCCATGCCCATGGGGACAATGTCGATAAGCTCGAAAAATATGTGCCTCGATTTAAACACTTTATTGCAACTACCCAGGCTCTGCCTTTTGACAAGGTATACAATTTCGGCGGATTCAGTGATGGGGATAGGTGCGTTTTTGTAGCCAGGGAATTTGGAGCTAATGAGATAAGGCTGGCAGGTTTTGACTTTGATGATCCTGATGTTAACCTACTCAAAAAAATGAAATTAAAGTGGGCAAAGAAATTGATAGGGATTCTGGACCTCTAAAATCCAGAGGCTCTAATAATAGCACTTTAATATCATTTATTGACAAAATATTCGATTTTTATTTATAGCCGGAATCGAAAAGTTAGTTCCTTTGATTGGTCTACCTTTATAAAGAAATACTACCTGGCAATAAAAAACTTAAAGTTAAAAAGTTTAAAAATATTGAGAGTTCCGCAACTTTTTTGTCTTAATAAACGCTTTATAGAGCTTTTAATTTAAATTAATCGGAAAATATAGCTGATAATTACCATCCAGACTATTTTTTTTGATTAAGCAGTATATTGCAGACTTTTGTTCCGGATTTATTGAGAGTTTTAGTAAAATTGGAAATTGTAAAATAAGTGTATAAGTAGCTCTCTTTTCTTGAGAGAAGGTTTATTCAGTTTTCAAGAGACTATTAATATTCAGAAAAAGTTATTCTCGTTCATTTATATAATTTCTGATTATATATTTTATTGTATTTTCACGGCAGTCAAATCAGTTATTCTTCAACAAAAAGATGTAACAGAATATAATATCTAAAAACAGCAGCCGTGAGAATAAAAGTTGGTGGATGGGGTAATTTGATTGAGAGATTATATATGCTATCTTGAAAAGTCCACCTTTTTAATAGTAAGAAAGTAAAAAATAATTTTTGATATAAAAAGTTACAAAAAATACTTAGCCAAATCGTGGAGGTAAATATAATGTGGGGATGCGGATTCGGATGGCGCGGCTGCGGATGGCGCCGCTGGGGCGGCTGCGGTTGCGGCGGCTGGGGCGGCTGCGGCGGCTGGAACAACTGGTGGTAAGACCGGTCGTTAAGCCCATTAACTGCTGAGTATATGTAACAACATATATTCAGCATTGCAAAGTCAGAAAGACAAAAAAATACTTAGCCAAATCGTGGAGGTAAATATAATGTGGGGATGCGGATTCGGATGGCGCGGCTGCGGATGGCGCCGCTGGGGCGGCTGCGGTTGCGGCGGCTGGGGCGGCTGGAACAACTGGTGGTAAGACCGGTCGTTGAGCCCAGTAACTGCTGAGTATAATGAAACAACGTATAGTCATCAGTTCAAAGCCAGGAAGACAGCTTCTTATCAATCACTTCTTTTTGAATTGATGGCATATTTTTTATTCACATAGGTTAATGATTATAATTCTCTTTTTATTAAATACGAGAAATTTTTATATTAATGAAAAAAGGATGTATTATATTATAAATATTCTAATTTATCTGTTAATCTGACTAAAAATTCTCCTATCTGGTATTCTATTTTTCATACTGGCACTCAAATTTTAAATAAAGTTTTGAAGTTCAAAAATTAAATGAGTAATACTGTTTTTTTTATAAGTAATACTGTTTTATTGGCTAAATTAACACATTTTAAGCCTCCAAAGTGACTATAATTCGAAAATAAAGCTTATAAATGTGATAAAAGTTTTATTTTTGCTTAAATATCAAATTGAAGACTAAAACCTATGATTCTTTTGATGCATTTAAAAAATAAAAATTCATAAATAAAATATAAAACTAAGCTCTTTTTGTTAACGCAGGGTTTGCCAAGTTTTTCAATAACTATTAATATTCAGGAGAAGTCATTCTAGCGATTTTATATAATTTGGAATTATATATTAAATTGTACTTTCTGGCAATTAAAGTTAAATCTGTTACTCTCGAAACAACAGTAAATAAACCAGATTGTTTCTTAACGCAATTGCCAGAAGTAAAAATAGAATTGGGGAGTTGGTAAAAGAATTTGATTAGAGGAATGCATGGCTAGTGCATACTCTGGAGAATTGTACGCTATACATTCAAATTGTACACTCCAAATTCGAATTGTACATTTCACATCCGAATTGTACACTCCACATCGAATTGTACACTCCACATTGAATCGTACACTCCATACTCTAATCTTAAAATTTTGTCTTCTCCGATATGCAAAACGGATGAAAGCCAAAATAAATATAAAAAAATAAAATAAAAACTCTAGTCTAAAATATTATTATAAAGGAGGTAAAAATATGGGATTTCCATTCTTTGGAAGAGGCAGAGGCTTTGATGGATTTGGATGTGGCGGCTTTGGTGGATGTGGCGGAGGCTGCGGCGGAGGCTTTGTTGGTGGCTGCGGCGGAGGCTTCGGTGGCTGGGGCGGCTGGGACGGAGGCTGTGGCGGAGGCTGTGGGAGAAGGGCAGCTTGCGTAACAACCGTAGCTCGCAGAGTCTGCGCCATAGGTGGCGGGGACGGACTCGGCTGGTGGAATTAATCGATTGCTCCAGCAATGATCAATCGATTACTTTTGAATGGTCAAATCGTGAATTATACTGTTTAAACCGTGGATTTAACTGTTTAGATAGACTATTAACTGTCTAGATAGTGAAGAATAGAAAATGTCTACATAAGGTCCATAATATCTAAAACCGATGAAGACTTATTCGTACAGTCTTTCGACGGATATCATCGAGTCTGTCCTGTAATTGACCGAAATCCGTTAAAAAGGGCCGACGAATGAGTCTCATCTAATTTAATTATAATTTAACTGGCTTTTAACTGAAAAACAGAAGCATTAAGAGCTTTTTTAATCACTAACTTTTTTAAGATTTGATCAATAATAAATTGTGAGCTTCAGGCCATATGATATCCCTGTTTTTCGAACAACAAAACTGGAAATCATTACCTTTTCACCCACATTACATCAATGAATGTATTGGCTAGCTGCTATAGATATAAACAATTTATCATAATTTCTCACTTTAAGGGATATGTATGAACTCAGATTGTAAAATCAGGGAAATTAAGGAAAAGATAATACTTTTACTCAGGACATGAAATGAGCTGGCTAGAAAATGTGAACTGAGAACGACATATTCATACACCCCCGTATCGGATCACAGAAGCATCAAGACCCCTCAATCACTATAAATTGTAATATATCCAGTGGTTTTTCCTGATAGGTCTATCAAGTTAAAAGCAAATAAAGTATGAACAGGTCTGTCACAAATATGGTGGCTGGACTACTTGGGTTCATCTATTGTTTTCAGTTCAACTGCGTAAGTCCTGTTTATGGAGATATTACGTGTAATTGCAGAAAAACGCTTCAAACTGCGCAGTCCCTGTTGACATAACCTTTCTTTGATAAGATACAACTTCTGCGGGTTCCACGACTTTCATCACTGCATTCTTGTGGCGAAGGACTTTGGAGCTGAAAATGCCAGGCTGGCTGGATTAGGTTTTGGAGGTCCAGATATTAATCATCTTAAGAAAGAGAAATTGAAATGAGCAAAGGAATTAATCGAGAGACTTGATCTTCTAAACTAAATAGTTCCTATTTGAAATTATTTTAACCTAATTAATTGGCAGTTTTTCAAATTAACATTCACACTGTTAATTTAAAACATTTTTATTTAATGTTTTTCTTTTATAATAATGTTATAATTTAAATAAAAAATACTTAAGTTTTATAGTTAAGAAACAAGAAGAGTATACTCATTTTTTGACAAAAATAACTTTGTTTCAAGGCTTTTAATCCGGTTTAACTGCTTAATAATAATTATTTGTACTTAATAGGCTTTATTTGTTTTTATTTAATAAATTGAAAACTAAATAACCCTATTTTACAGAGAAATATAAAGAATAAAAAACTGTAAATTAAATATAAAAGTAAGCCTCTTTTATCGGTGAAGCATTTTCTCTATTTTTAAGAGTTATTAATAATTAGGAAAATTTATTCTTGATATTTTATATATCTTTAAATTATATATTTATTTATACTCTAGGGCAATCAAAATTTCATCTGTTTCTCTCCAAACAAAAATCTGTAACCAAAAGAAGTTCTTAAAAATAATTGCCATGAGTATGAACCTTAGTTTGGGAGATGATAATTAATTTTTGTGGGGAGTTCTGCACGCCTGTGCACTCTGATCTCAAGAATGTCATCTTCTTTAATATATGAATTATGTAAATAAAAATGGATATTTAAAGAAAACTAAGTGTTAAAGAATACCGTAAATATGGAGGTAAAAATATGGGATTTGGATTATTTGGAAGAGGCAGAGGCTTTGATGGATTCGGTGCCTGTGGAGGCTTTGGAGGATGCGGCGGAGGCTGCGGTGGCGGCTGCGGTGGCGGCTGGGACGGCTGGAGAGGAGGCTGCGGCGGCTTTGACGGAGGCTGCGGTGGCGGCTGTGGTGGCGGCTGGGGAAGAGGCAGGTTCTGGAGACGTGGCGGCCGCGGCGGCTGCGGTGGCTGGTAACTGATAATCCATAATTGATAAGCTAAATTACTGCCTGTATGTATGAAACAATATCATAGTCATCTTTTCAGGTACAAAAATAAATTTCCAGTAAATTACTTTGTCCTGAACCGATGACTATCGATTTCATCTTTATGTGAATCAGCAATTTATGTTTCGTACAATCCTTTTTCTTGAATTGTTAGCCATTTATTTTTATTTTTACGAATTTCTGTCAGTTAACAACTGATTTGCTTCTATTATGAAAATTTTTGAAAGATAGTTTTGTAGAATCAATTTAAGCGAAGATTTCATATTTTGAAAAAATGTTTTTCTAATCCCATTTACCCTATAAGATGATCATTTACCTTACGATATTATCTTAAGTGGGAATTAAAAAAGGAATCTTTAGTAATTCAAGGCAGGACTTAAAAAGTTGAATTAATAAGCCAGAATAGAACTTCAACCTATTCAGTTCAGAGAATATAAACATGTTAATATTTAGCTCACTCAAATGATCAGGATCTTTTCTTGACGATAAAGATACTTACTACCACTATATTCTTTTTTAATAAACTTACTTATATTTTAGCTCCTTTCCGATTATTAAACGGAACCTGAGGCTGCAAATAATTATCTATAGCAGATACTGTATTCTTTTTTGAATTGAGTATCATAGTTGTTTTCTTTTAAAAGAAAACATCTCTAGCTAATTTAGGAACATTTGCTATAAAATTTATTAAAGATCGTGTTTTAAATTTAGTATTATTGGTATTGCTGGTGATCACATTTAAGAAGAAGAAGAAATCTATTCTTTTTGTAGAAACATGGATTATTTGTTTTCCTTCAAGAAGAGGCTAGTTCTAAAAATATCAGGAAGAGCAATTCACCCTTCTTGCTATTAATATATAATTTTGGCAAAATAAAGAGTTACTGGAGATCTTATTTGATAATAGGACATAAAATTGTCTATAATCTCATGAAAAATATTTCTAAAATTAAACAAAAATGAAGATATAATAGCTAATTGGATAATAGAAGTTCATAATTATTTATAATTATGCAATGTATTAACTTTTCGATCTATCCAGTTGTCTATTTTAAGCACTGGTAGCAGCCTTAACAGGATTATTAAATCCAATGTTAGAGGGCGAATATGAAGAAAATGAGTAAGTTGAGTCTAAAGTAAATGAAAAAAGTTATATATATTTTCTAATAAATCTGACGTCATATAGAGATTATATTTGCATTTAAGTACAATATAGAGTCTACTTAAGCTAAAAAAGTATTTTATCTCCTTAATTTTTGAATTGAAGCCTAAAATTTTTGATATTACCGGGAATTTTAAGGAATTAAAATTTGTATATTAAAGGAAAAAGTAACCTACATCATCAGCCAGATATTCCTCCAGATTTTCGAGCTCTATCTATTATAAGGAGAAAACTTTCGAACCATTATAAGTAATATAAAATTATATTTATATTTATACTCTTGGGCAATTGAAATTAAAACTGTGCCATTGAAATTAAAACTGAACTTTTCAGTGAAAACCGATGATCAGATTAATTTCAGAAACAATTGCCTTGAGTATACACAAACTTTGGAGATCGAAAAAAAGTACAATTGGGATTGATAAGAGGTCTGATTGTAAGGGTTTGATTGATAAGTTGCACACCCTGATCCCAAGAAATTTATCTTCCCAATATGCAAAGAAGTGTAATAAATATATGAAATATAGGTAAACTCTGGAGGTAAATAATATGTGGGGATTTTGGAATCTTGGCTGCGGCGGCTGGGGCGGCTGCGGATGGCGCCGCTGGGGCGGCTGCGGTGGCTGGGGCGGCTGGAGCGGCTGGTGCTAAACAGCATCTAACCTTAGCCTAAGAAAGAGTATTGAGTATATAAGTACATCATCATGGTCATTTTTTCGAGGCACCGCGGATGTATTCCCGACAAATCATCCTGCCTCGGATTGATGACTATCTTTTTATTTTCTTCATTTCTATTTTGTGCCTAGCCTTCAGCTTGCTCGCGAAAGCTTACTATGAAAATTTGGTTGAAATACGGTTTTTACAGGTGAGGATAATTTTCTTCGAGCATGGGAGAAGTTTCTCACATATCTCTGTTTTCTCATATCAGCAAGAATACAGATTTTCAGAGGCTTCACGCTTCCGGCACTGAGTTCCAGATAATTATTTACCTTTCTCGATCCTATTTTTTCCCATGATTTTTGATCCTATTAAGGTCTGCAATCTGGAACTCCAGAACCGTTTTGTAAGGTCTGCAACCCATGAGTTCATGGCTGAAGAAGACGGGATGCCTACTTCCAGGCTCGGAGACCTCTATGAAGAACTTGCAAAAAATGAAGTCGGGTTGATAGTAACCGGCTATTCCTATGTCCTTCCGGGAGGGAAAAGCGACAGATTACAGCAGGGAATCTATGATGACCGCTTTATAGAACCATACAGGAAAATTACCGAAAGGGTGCACAGGTACAGAAGCAAGGTAGTGCTCCAGATAGTGCATGGAGGGAGGCAGGCAAATATTTCGGATGAACATCCGGTCCCGATTGCCCCTTCAGTAGTTAAAAACGGGCGTTCGGCTGTAATTCCCAGGGAGATGACAGAAGAGGAAATTCTTGAAATGATTGAAGCCTTTACCCTGGCAGCTGTAAGGGCAAAAGCTGCGGGTTTTGATGGGGTTCAGCTCCACTGTGCTCATGGCTTCCTGCTCAGTAGCTTTATCTCCCCTTACACGAATATCCGGACAGACCGCTGGGGAGGTTCCGTAGAAAACCGGGCCAGGATAATTACGGAAATTGTCAGGCGTATTAAAGAGGAAACCGGAGATACTTTTCCCGTTCTTGTCAAAATGAATGCAACAGATGGTTTCCCGCCCAGTTCCTCAAAAGCAGGGCTCGGGCTTGATGCCCCCGAAAGCATAGAAATTGCAAAACTTCTTGAAAAGGCAGGAGTCTGTGCAATTGAGGTCAGCGGAGGAATAGGGGAGGCTGGAGGAGTTACTATAAGGACTGCAATTAACTCTCCTGCCAAGGAGGCATATTTCAAGAATTACTCAAAAATGACAAAAGCTGCCGTGAATATTCCGGTAATTCTTGTTGGAGGAATTCGTTCTCCTTATATTATGGAGTGCCTGCTTGAAAACGGGTGTGCGGACCTGATCTCCATGAGCAGGACATTTATCAGTGAACCTGACTTCATTCCAAAGCTCAAGTCCGGGAAAATAAGAAAAGCAAGGTGTGTATCCTGCAATCTCTGTTTTGATCCCAAAGGGATAAGGTGCAACTTCGAGTTTGATTGAAATTAAGATAAATTTTACCTTTCTTTATTTCGTCTTTCTTTCCCTTATTTTTTTTGATTCAGATTTTTTTGCTCAATTTAATTATTGCTTTCAAGTAATCTATACTTTCATATTTTACGAATAAATATTTCGTATTTCATGTAATCTATATTTCGTATTTCAAGTAATCTATAATTTACAAGCTGTCTAAAAGCAAATTTTAAACTTCCAAAAACAAGCTTGAAAATTGTCCAAAAACGAACTCTAACGTATATTTTTTATAATAGATAGGTGCAAAAGAGATAAACCTGCAAAGGTTATCAACAGGACTCTGGTTTTATTTTTTTGCCGGGTCCGCTACCGTAAAACATGCATGAGGTTTTGAATAATGTCAGAAGAGAACCGTGTCGGTACCAAGATACGCCAGCTTAGAGAAGCCCAGGAGATGTCCGTTGAAGAACTGGCTGAGGCCAGTCAGAGCAGCGTAGAATTGATCCAGCAGTTAGAAGACGGAGCCCTGGTTCCATCCTTAACGCCTCTTTTAAAGATTGCCCGGGCTTTAGGCGTCCGCCTAGGTACTTTTCTGGACGATATGCCCCAGAGCGGACCTGTAGTTATAAGGGCTGGGCTGTCTGAAAACGTAGTCCGTTTTTCGGGAAAGACTGAAAGACCTAAAAAGAGTGCTCTTGAATTTTATTCCCTTGCCTCGGATAAAGCAGACCGCCACATGGAGCCTTTCATAATTGATATCCATCCCTCTCCCGAAGAAAGTCACAAGCTTTCTTCTCATGAAGGGGAGGAATTCATCTATGTCCTTTCAGGGGAAATCGAAATCTTCTATGGAAAGGACGTTCACAGGCTGAATGCCGGAGACAGCATTTACTATGACTCGATTGTTCCGCATGACGTCCATGTAGCAGGAAAAGAGGATGCAAGAATACTGGCTGTAGTTTATGCTCCTCTATAACTTCGAAGTCAGGTAGAGAAAAAGCAAAAACTTTATTTCAATTAGCGGGAAGTTCGAGACTTAAAGAGATTAGAAGTATTAAAAGATTAGAATTATTAATAGTTCAGGGAATCCAAAATGTTCAGTACAAAAGTCAGTCCACGCTTTGGGGACATAGACGGGCTTGGGCATGTAAATAATACTGTCCTTCCGATATGGTTTGAAACAGGAAGAAACTCTATATTCCGGCTTTTTTCCCCGGACCTTGATCTCAGCCCTGATGTCTGGCATCTTATCCTTGTCAGGACTGAGTTTGATTTTCTGCGCCAGATGTATTTCAGGTCCGATGTGGAGATCAGGACTTTTGTCGCAAAAATAGGAAACAGTTCCTTTACTGTCGGGCACGAGGCCTGGCAGGAAGGAGAACTCAAGGTAAAGGGACAGGCAGTACTGGTCTATTATGATTTCAAGCTCCAGAAAGCAATGCCTCTTCCTGAGTCGATCCGTGACATTTTGAAAGAACATATGCTTCCTGTGATGGAAACTGCTGAGCTGGACACGGATTCTCCCTGCTCTATCTGAAATTACTTGATGGAAAGCCCGCAAACTGGATTTTGAAGCCAGGAGATATTCCTGCGCTTAAGCCAACAGTTTCTAAAGGTAAATAGTGCAAGTGAGAGGCTAAAACCATGAATCTTATAGAAGACTCACTGGGTCAGTATTTTGAAAAACAGATGGCCGTAGACCCTGATCACGAATTTATCGTGTATCCTGATAGGAATCTTCGTTTTACCTACGGACAGTTTAACGAAAGAGTCAATAACCTTGCAAAAGGGCTGCTTGCTATAGGGATAAAAAAGGGAGACCATGTAGGTATCTGGGCAAAAAACGTTCCCGATTGGCTGACCTTCATGTTTGCGACGGCAAAGATCGGGGCAGTGCTTGTAACTGTAAATACTGCCTATAAGAGCCACGAGGTCGAGTATGTACTCAAACAGTCAGATATGAAGGCTCTCGCTCTTATTGACAGCTTCAGAGACGTTGATTACCTCGAAATTATTAATGAGCTTGTCCCAGAACTCAAAAGTTCTGAAAGAGGACGCCTGAAAAGTAAGAGTTTTCCATACTTGAAGAGCGTTATCTATGTAGGTCAGGAAAAGCACAGGGGTATGTACAATACTAATGAGCTTATGCTTCTTGGCAGTCACTTCCCTGATGACGAGCTTAAGGAGATCCTGTCAGGCGTCAGCGGAGATGATGTAGTCAATATGCAGTACACATCAGGAACCACAGGTTTTCCGAAGGGAGTCATGCTGACCAGCAAAAATATCCTTAACAACGGGCTTTCGATAGGTGACCGCCAGAAGTTCACTCCTGCAGACCGGCTCTGTTTACCTGTACCTCTTTTCCACTGCTTCGGGATCGTGCTTGGAGTCATGGCAGTTTTGACTCACAGGGCAACACTTGTTATGCTTGAAGTTTTCGATCCTCTCCTGGTGCTTGCTGCGGTCCAGAAAGAGAAGTGTACGGCTCTTTACGGTGTGCCTACAATGTTTATTGCCGAGTACACCCACCCAATGTTTGACATGTTCGACCTTTCTTCTCTAAGGACAGGAATTATGGCTGGCTCAACCTGTCCTGTGGAAGCTATGAAAAAGGTCGTGAAAGATATGCACTGCTACCAGATTACCAGTGTTTACGGGCTTACGGAAGCTTCTCCCGGAATGACCCAGACTACTGTGGACGACCCGGTAGAACTCAGGGTCGAAACTGTAGGAAAATGCTTCCCCGGTGTTGAAGTAAGGGTTGTTGACCCTGGTACCAATGAACCAGTTCCTCCAAAAACTGTAGGGGAACTTTGTTGCCGTGGATATAATGTTATGAAAGGCTACTATAAGATGCCCGAGGAAACGAAAAAAGTTATTGATGAAGGGGGCTGGCTTCACAGCGGAGATCTTGGGACCTGTGACGAAAACGGATACTACCGGATTACCGGCCGTATAAAGGACATGATAATTCGGGGAGGGGAAAATATCTACCCCCGGGAAATTGAAGAGTTCTTGCATGAGATGTCCGGAGTCAAAGATGCCCAGGTGGTTGGAATCCCTGATAAAAAATACGGAGAAATTGTAGGAGCCTTTGTGATTCTGGAAAAAGGAGTAGACCTTACAGAAGCCGATATAAGGGACTATGCAGTAAGCAAGATAGCCAGGTACAAGGTTCCCAAACACATTTTCATTGTAAATGAGTATCCTTTGACTGCAAGCGGCAAGATTCAGAAATATAAGCTCAGAGAACTGGCTGGAGAGCTTCTTAAAAAGCAAGAGAATATCAGTATCTGATAAGACAATCACTCAGTAGATCGACAATAAGGTCGATCTCTTTTTTTGTTTGAAATATTTAATTGGATTAAAAAATTAGATACCGCTATATTTTAGTGGTTCATTATATTTTTTTAGCTCATTGTAAAATATTTTTGTATTCAAAATTTTACCAAAATGCAAAAATGGAAAGGCTTTGAATATTTAATGTAATTTATTATATATAGAATTTCAACATTAGAAGGATATAGTTGTAAGAGAAAAGCTACAGTGCACTTCTGTGCCTGGCTTTTGGGGAGCTTTTACAAGGGGTTTCATCCGATTGAGAGCCATGTTCAAGGGCTCTCAATCAATCACCACAATCAATCACCACAATCAATCACCACAATCAATCACCACAATCAATCACCACAA